>NZ_CP060825.1:653333-980000 GCF_014489615.1 Streptomyces genisteinicus | reverse complement strand
TGGGGTGACGCAGGAAGGTAGTCCAGCCCGGGCGGTGGTTGTCCCGGGGTAAGGGTGTAGGCCGTGTGATAGGCAAATCCGTCACACATTAAGGCTGAGACCTGATGCCGAGCCGATTGTGGTGAAGTGGATGATCCTATGCTGTCGAGAAAAGCCTCTAGCGAGTTTCATGGCGGCCCGTACCCTAAACCGACTCAGGTGGTCAGGTAGAGAATACCGAGGCGTTCGGGTGAACTATGGTTAAGGAACTCGGCAAAATGCCCCCGTAACTTCGGGAGAAGGGGGGCCATTCCTGGTGATGAGTTTTGCACTCTGAGCTGGGGGTGGCCGCAGAGACCAGCGAGAAGCGACTGTTTACTAAAAACACAGGTCCGTGCGAAGCCGTAAGGCGATGTATACGGACTGACGCCTGCCCGGTGCTGGAACGTTAAGGGGACCGGTTAGCTTGGATTCGTCCGGGCGAAGCTGAGAACTTAAGCGCCAGTAAACGGCGGTGGTAACTATAACCATCCTAAGGTAGCGAAATTCCTTGTCGGGTAAGTTCCGACCTGCACGAATGGCGTAACGACTTCTCGACTGTCTCAACCATAGGCCCGGTGAAATTGCACTACGAGTAAAGATGCTCGTTTCGCGCAGCAGGACGGAAAGACCCCGGGACCTTTACTACAGTTTGATATTGGTGTTCGGTTCGGCTTGTGTAGGATAGGTGGGAGACTTTGAAGCGGCCACGCCAGTGGTTGTGGAGTCGTCGTTGAAATACCACTCTGGTCGTGCTGGATGTCTAACCTGGGTCCGTGATCCGGATCAGGGACAGTGTCTGATGGGTAGTTTAACTGGGGCGGTTGCCTCCCAAAGGGTAACGGAGGCGCCCAAAGGTTCCCTCAGCCTGGTTGGCAATCAGGTGTTGAGTGTAAGTGCACAAGGGAGCTTGACTGTGAGACCGACGGGTCGAGCAGGGACGAAAGTCGGGACTAGTGATCCGGCGGTGGCTTGTGGAAGCGCCGTCGCTCAACGGATAAAAGGTACCCCGGGGATAACAGGCTGATCTTCCCCAAGAGTCCATATCGACGGGATGGTTTGGCACCTCGATGTCGGCTCGTCGCATCCTGGGGCTGGAGTCGGTCCCAAGGGTTGGGCTGTTCGCCCATTAAAGCGGTACGCGAGCTGGGTTTAGAACGTCGTGAGACAGTTCGGTCCCTATCCGCTGTGCGCGTAGGAGTCTTGAGAAGGGCTGTCCCTAGTACGAGAGGACCGGGACGGACGAACCTCTGGTGTGCCAGTTGTCCTGCCAAGGGCATGGCTGGTTGGCTACGTTCGGAAAGGATAACCGCTGAAAGCATCTAAGCGGGAAGCCTGCTTCGAGATGAGGACTCCCACCTCCTTGAGAGGGTAAGGCTCCCAGTAGACGACTGGGTTGATAGGCCGGATATGGAAGCCAGGTAACTGGTGGAGTTGACCGGTACTAATAGGCCGAGGGCTTGTCCTCAGTTGCTCGCGTCCACTGTGTTAGTTCTGAAGTAACGAACTCGCCTTTGCCGGCTGGTAGTTCGAGATCTTCATAGTGTTTCGGTGGTCATAGCGTTAGGGAAACGCCCGGTTACATTCCGAACCCGGAAGCTAAGCCTTTCAGCGCCGATGGTACTGCAGGGGGGACCCTGTGGGAGAGTAGGACGCCGCCGAACTCATTGTTACTCAACCCCCGGACCATGTCCGGGGGTTGAGTTGTTTCCAGGGCCGATCCGGCCGGCCGGCGGGCCCGTTCGCCCGCGGCCGGCCACCCCTGTGACCGCCTGTGCTCCGAGGACGGGTAAGGTCGGGGAGCATCGTAGGCACGTTTCCCACAGGAGGCCCCCGGGTGGAGGTCCAGGAGACCCGCGTTCAGACGGACCGGGTACTCACCATCCCGAACATTCTCAGCATGGCACGCCTCGTCGGCGTCCCGCTCTTCCTGTGGCTGATCCTTCTTCCCGAGTTCGGCGGGCCCAAGGCCGACGGCTGGGCACTGCTCGTGCTGATGCTCAGCGGCATCAGCGACTACCTCGACGGGAAGCTCGCCCGGCGCTGGAACCAGATCAGCAGCCTCGGCCGAATCCTCGACCCGGCCGCGGACCGGCTCTACATCCTGTCGACGCTGGTCGGCCTGACCTGGCGCGAGATTCTGCCCCTCTGGCTCACCCTGGCGCTTCTCGCCCGCGAAGCGATGCTGCTGGTGATGGTGGGAATCCTCCGGCGCCACGGCTACCCACCGCCCCAGGTGAACTTCCTGGGCAAGGCCGCCACCTTCAACCTCATGTACGCCTTCCCCTTGCTGCTCCTGAGTGACGGGACGGGGTGGCTCGCGTCACTGGCGGCGGTTTTCGGATGGGCATTCGCCGGATGGGGTACAACACTGTATTGGTGGGCAGGGATCCTCTATGTGGTCCAGGTCCGCCGCCTCGTCAAGGCGGACGCAGCGGCCGATTGACCCCGTTACGCGTAGCCGAGCAGTGTGGCCGGCCGCGGATGCCACCATCGGGTCTCATCGAGCGGGCGAAGTCGGCTGACCGTCATCTCTCAAGGAGGACGCTTCCGACATGAAGGCCGTCGTGATGGCTGGTGGCGAAGGAACCAGGCTTCGCCCCATGACCTCGAGCATGCCCAAGCCGCTCCTGCCGGTGGCCAACCGGCCCATCATGGAGCATGTGCTGAGGCTGCTGAAACGGCACGGACTGACCGAGACCGTGGTCACCGTGCAGTTCCTCGCGTCGCTGGTCAAGAATTACTTCGGGGACGGCGAAGAGCTCGGTATGGAGCTCACCTACGCGAACGAGGAGAAGCCGCTCGGTACCGCGGGGAGCGTGAAGAACGCCGAGGAAGCGCTGAAGGACGACGCGTTCCTCGTCATTTCCGGTGACGCCCTCACCGATTTCGACCTGACCGACCTGATCGCCTTCCACAAGGAGAAGGGCGCGCTCGTCACGGTCTGCCTCACCCGCGTACCGAACCCGCTCGAATTCGGCATCACCATCGTCGACGAAGAGGGCAAGGTCGAACGCTTCCTGGAGAAGCCGACCTGGGGCCAGGTCTTCTCCGACACGGTCAACACCGGAATCTACGTCATGGAGCCCGAGGTTTTCGACTACGTCGAGGCCGACGTCCCCGTCGACTGGTCCGGGGACGTCTTCCCCCAGCTCATGAAGGAGGGCAAGCCCATCTTCGGCTACGTCGCCGAGGGCTACTGGGAGGACGTCGGCACCCACGAGAGCTATGTGAAGGCGCAGGCGGACGTCCTCGAACGCAAGGTGGACGTCGAACTCGACGGGTTCGAGATCTCGCCGGGAGTCTGGGTCGCGGAAGGCGCCGAGGTGCATCCCGACGCCGTGCTGCGCGGACCGCTCTACATCGGCGACTACGCGAAGGTCGAGCCGGGTGTCGAGATCCGCGAGCACACCGTCATCGGGTCCAACGTCGTCGTGAAGTCGGGCGCCTTCCTCCACAAGGCCGTCATCCACGACAACGTCTACGTCGGCCAGCAGAGCAACCTCCGCGGCTGCGTGGTCGGCAAGAACACGGACATCATGCGCGCCTCCCGGATCGAGGACGGCGCCGTGATCGGCGACGAGTGCCTCATCGGAGAGGAATCGATCGTCCAGGGCAACGTGCGGGTGTACCCGTTCAAGACGATCGAGGCCGGCGCCTTCGTCAACACCTCCGTCATCTGGGAGTCCCGGGGACAGGCGCACCTCTTCGGCGCCCGCGGCGTCACCGGCATCCTCAACGTGGAGATCACTCCCGAAGTGGTCGTCCGGCTCGCCGGCGCGTACGCCACGACCCTGAAGAAGGGCGCCACCGTCACCACGGCGCGTGACCACTCCCGCGGCGCGCGAGCGCTGAAGCGGGCCGTGATCTCCGCCCTCCAGGCCAGCGCGATCGACGTGCGCGACCTGGAGAACGTGCCACTGCCCGTCGCCCGGCAGCAGACCGCCCGGGGCAGCGCCGGCGGCATCATGATCCGGACGTCACCGGGTGTGCCCGACTCGGTGGACATCATGTTCTTTGACGCGCGGGGTGCCGACCTGTCCCAGGGCGGCCAGCGCAAGCTCGACCGCGTCTACGCGCGCCAGGAGTACCGGCGGGCCTTCCCCGGCGAGATCGGCGACCTGCACTTCCCGTCGAGCGTCTTCGACTCGTACACGGGATCGCTGCTGCGCAACGTGGACACCACCGGGATCGCCGACTCCGGGCTCAAGGTCGTCGTCGACGCGTCCAACGGCAGCGCCGGACTCGTCCTGCCCAGCCTCCTCGGCCGCCTCGGAGTGGACGCCCTGACGATCAACCCCGGACTCGACGAGTCCCGGCCGACCGAGTCGGTCGAGTCGCGAAGAGCAGGCATGGTCCGGCTCGGCGAGATCGTGGCCTCGGCACGGGCGGCGTTCGGCGTGCGGTTCGACCCGGTCGGCGAGCGGTTCTCGCTCGTCGACGAGCGCGGACGCATCGTGGAGGACGACCGGGCACTGCTGGTCCTCCTCGACCTGGTCGCGGCCGAGCGGCGCAGCGGGCGGGTGGCCCTGCCGGTGACCACGACGCGCATCGCCGAACAGGTCGCGGCCTACCACGGGACGCAGGTCGAATGGACGACCACGTCCCCGGACGACCTCACGCGCGTGGGCCGCGAGGACACCACCATCTTCGGCGGCGACGGGCGGGGCGGCTTCATCGTCCCGGAGTTCAGCAGCGTCTTCGACGGCGCGGCCGCGTTCGTCCGCCTGGTGGGCCTGGTGGCCCGGACGCAGCTCACGCTCAGCCAGATCGACGCCCGGATCCCGCGCGCCCACGTCCTGAAGCGCGACCTGGCCACCCCGTGGGCGGTCAAGGGCCTGGTGATGCGGCGGGTGGTCGAGGCCGCCGGTGACCGGCACGTCGACACCACCGACGGCGTGCGGGTGGTCGAGGCCGACGGGCGCTGGGTGATGGTGCTGCCCGACCCGGCCGAGGCCGTCACCCATCTGTGGGCCGAGGGGCCGGACGACACCTCCGCGCAGGCCCTGCTCGACGAGTGGGCGGCGGTCGTGGACAGCGCGGGGAAGTGACACCCGTGAGGGCGGCCCCGGCCGCCGTCTGAGACGGCCGCCGGGGCGAGCGGTGGGGCCATTCGGCGGTAGCGGCTGCGACGTGCGACGATGTGCGGCATGTCGCAGCCGCCCCCCGTTCGGAGTACCGGTTCACCGCCGGTGCGCCCCGACGCCTCCATGTCGCTGCTGACCAACGTCATGGAGCACAGCCTCGACGACGGCTATGCCGAGGCCGCCGCGCGCCGCGCCGAGAACGGCGGTCTGCCGAAGACGCTGCGCGCCAGGCTGGGCCTCGCCGCCGGGCTCGTCCTCGCGGCCGCCGTGGTGACCGTGGGCGCCGCCGAGGCGCGCGTCTCGGCGCCCGTGCTCGCCAAGGAGCGCGTCGAACTCATCGACAGGGTCGAGGCGCAGACGGACTCCGTGGACGAGCTGGAGCGCAGCGTGGAAGCGCTGCGCGCCGACGTCCAGGAGCGTCAGCGCAAGGCCCTGAGCGAGGACGGCGGCGGGCACGCCGACCTCACCGGCCTGCTGGCCGGAGCAACCCCGGTCGAGGGGCCGGGCGTCAAACTGGTCGTGGACGACGCCAAGGGCACCGACCAGAGCGGCGACGGGCCGCGCGAGAGCAGCGGGTTCTCCGATACCGGGCGGGTGCGCGACCGCGACATGCAGCGTGTCGTCAACGGCCTGTGGGAGTCCGGCGCGGAGGCCGTGGCCATCAACGGGCAGCGCCTCACCGCGCTGTCGGCGATCCGTGCCGCGGGCGACGCCATACTGGTCGACAACCGGCCGCTGGTGCCCCCGTACACCGTGCTGGCGGTGGGTGACGGCGAGAAGCTGAGCACCGCCTTCCAGGACAGCGCCGACGGGCTGTACCTGCACGCGCTCCAGGAGAGCTTCGGCATCCGCACGAGGATCTCGGCCGAGGAGTCGGTACGGCTCCCCGCGGCTCCGAGCCTGATCGTACGTACCGCAGAGCCGGAGACCGACGCCGCCGCGCCAGGCGGCGGGCAGGACGCGGCCGAGACAGAGAAGGGCACATCGTGATCGCCGTACTGGGCCTCGTCGTGGGAGTCGTGGTCGGACTGCTGGTCCGGCCCGAGGTGCCGGCGGTGGTCGAGCCCTACCTGCCGATCGCGGTGGTGGCCGCGCTCGACGCCGTCTTCGGCGGCCTGCGGGCCATGCTGGACGGCATCTTCGTGGACAAGGTCTTCGTCGTCTCGTTCCTCTCCAACGTCGTGGTCGCCGCGCTCATCGTCTTCCTCGGCGACAAGCTCGGCGTCGGCGCCCAGCTGTCGACCGGGGTGGTCGTCGTCCTGGGCATCAGGATCTTCTCGAACGCCGCGGCCATCCGCCGCCATGTCTTCCGGGCGTGACGCACATGAACAGTGACGACAGGCCACAGGGCGGCTCCCCGGAGCCGCGCCGCGAACCGCTGCCGCCGATGGCCCCGCCCGCGCCCGCCGCGCCCGCTGCGGCCGCCCCGCCCGGCGGACCGGACCAGGAGTCGGGCAGGCGGCGCCTGGGGGCCGCGCTCTGGCCGCCGAGGGTGACCCGTGCCCAGCTGATCGTCGCCGTGCTGCTCTTCGTCCTCGGGCTCGGGCTCGCCATCCAGGTCCGCTCCAACAGCGACGACAGCGCGCTGCGGGGAGCCCGGCAGGAGGACCTCGTGCGCATCCTCGACGAGCTCGACAACCGGACCCAGCGCCTCCAGGACGAGAAGCAGCGCCTCGAGGAGCAGCGGACCGAGCTGGAGAACAGCTCCGACCAGGCAGAGGAGGCCCGCAAGCAGACGCTCCAGAAGGAGCAGCAGCTCGGGATCCTGGCCGGGACGGTGGCGGCGCAGGGCCCCGGGATCACGCTGACCATCGCGGACCCGTCCGGCACCGTGGAGCCCGACATGCTGCTCGACACGATCCAGGAGCTGCGGGCGGCGGGCGCCGAGGCGATCCAGGTCAACGGAGCGCGGGTGGTGGCCAATTCGTACTTCTCCGGCACCGCCGGGGACGTGGAGGTGGACGGCCGGGGCATCAGCGCGCCCTACACCTTCAAGGTGATCGGCAAGCCCCAGGATCTGGAGCCCGCCCTCAACATCCCGGGCGGAGTCGTCCAGACGCTGGAGAAGGAGCAGGCCACGGCCACCGTGGTGCGTTCGGAGAAGATCGTCGTCGACGCCTTGCGACCGGCGGAGCGGCCTGACTACGCTCGGTCGTCATCGCAGTGAATCGGGGGGACATGGGGGCTGCCGGCCCAGGGCAGGAGATTGCAGGGGGGCGGCGCGCAGGATCGGCGTCGCGTGGTGGAAACTGTCAGGTGGTCACGGACGTTGTGAGAATGTCCGAGGCGGCAGGTGTGTTCGTTCAGGGTTCGTCCTGCCCCACGGGCGGGTCTATTTCGGTCAAGGGGAAACGCCCGTGAAGTTGTTTGCGAAGTTGTTCGGCAAGAGCGCACGCGAGGACGGCAACGCCCGTCACCGCGCGCCGCGTCACGGCCAGAGCGAGGATCAGGGCGGGGAGCGCCCGCTGTTCCGCGACCAGATCGCGGCCGGCGACAATTCGGGCGGAGCGGGCGCGTCGTCTGTTGACCCTGCCGGTGCCGGGCGCATAGGTTTCGGGGAACCATCAAGTGCGGGTGGAGGGTTTGCCCAGGACCCGTACGCGACCAATCCCCACGCGGGACAGCCGCGGCAGGAGGATCCGTCCATGGCCGGCTCGCCGGTGTGTACGAGGTGCGGCCACCGGAACCCCGATGCCGCCCGGTTCTGCTCCAACTGCGGTGCGCCGCTGCGCGGCGGGGTCCCCGCCGAGCGCGCCTCGGAGACGACGTCGACCATCTCGATCTCCGGGATCGAGGCGTACGACTCCGAGGTGACGGGCCAGACCGCGCTGCCGTCGCTGTCGCCGGAGGCGCAGGCCGCCGTCGACGCGCTGCCCCTCGGATCGGCTCTCCTCGTGGTGCGTCGCGGCCCCAACTCGGGCAGCCGCTTCCTCCTCGACGGCGAGCTGACCACGGCGGGCCGCCACCCCCAGAGCGACATCTTCCTCGACGACGTGACGGTGTCGCGTCGTCACGTGGAGTTCCGCAGGGGCGCGGACGGCGGCTTCACCGTCGCCGACGTCGGCAGCCTCAACGGCACCTACGTCAACCGCGAGCGGATCGACTCCGTCGTCCTGTCCAACGGCGACGAGGTCCAGATCGGCAAGTACCGGCTGGTCTTCTACGCGAGCCAGCGGGGCATCTGAGCCTCCCCGGACGCCGTCCGGGGAGCACCCAGGGAAGGCACATGCTGCGCACACCCCAGGGCGGTGCCGGTCACGGCACCGCCGCTCAGGGCGAACGGCCGATGAGCATCGGTACGGTGCTCACCCGGCTGCGGGACGAGTTCCCCGAGGTGACGATCTCCAAGATCCGTTTCCTGGAGGCCGAGGGGCTCGTGGAGCCCATGCGGTCCCCCTCGGGGTACCGCAAGTTCACGCCGCATGACGTGGAGCGGCTCGCTCTCGTCCTGAGGATGCAGCGTGACCACTACCTGCCGCTCAAGGTCATCCGTGAGCAGCTCGACGCCCTGGAGCGCGGGGAGCAGATCCAGCTGCCCGCCCAGGGCCCGCAGGGCGGGCCCGCCGACGGGGCGGACGCGGCGGACGACCGCCCCACCGTCCGGCGGCTGGGCCGGGCCGAGCTGCTGGCCGCGGCCGAGGTCACCGACGAGGAACTCGGCGAGTGGGAGTCGTACGGGCTGCTGGCGGCCGACGACAGCGGCGGCTACGACCCCGAGGCCGTCACGGTCGCCCGGCTCGTCACGGATCTGGGGCGGTTCGGACTCGAGCCGAGGCATCTGCGGGCGATGAAGGCGTCCGCGGAACGGGACGCGGGGCTCGTCGAACAGGTGGTCGCACCCTTGCGCAGGCACCGCAATCCGCAGACCAGGGCCCATGCGGAGGCCACCGCCAAGGAGCTCGCGGAGCTGTCCGTGCGGCTCCACACGGTGCTGGTGCAGAGCGCCCTCGGGGTCAGGCTGACCTGATCTTGGCCCAGCCCGACTACCCAAACCCCGCGCGCACGTCCTAGGGTTGCTGTGTGAACGAGCTCGACGTTGTGGGTGTCCGGGTCGAAATGCCCTCGAACCAGCCGATCGTTCTCCTGCGTGAAGTGGGAGGCGACCGGTTCCTCCCCATCTGGATCGGCCCCGGGGAGGCGACCGCGATCGCTTTCGCGCAGCAGGGGATGGCCCCTCCGCGGCCGCTGACGCACGACCTCTTCAAGGACGTCCTGGAGGCGGTGGGCCAGGAGCTCACCGAGGTCCGCATCACCGACCTCCGCGAGGGCGTCTTCTACGCGGAGCTGGTCTTCGCCAGCGGTGTCGAGGTCAGCGCCAGGCCCTCGGACGCCATAGCGCTGGCCCTGCGCACCGGTACGCCGATCTACGGCAGCGACGGTGTGCTCGACGACGCCGGCATCGCCATCCCCGACGAGCAGGAGGACGAGGTGGAGAAGTTCCGCGAGTTCCTCGACCAGATCTCGCCCGAGGACTTCGGTACCAGCAACCAGTGAGTCGGTTACCCCTGGTGACCGTGCGGACGGATTTCGACCACAGTCGGTGACGTGACGGGCGGTAACCCCTGTCTGGCCCCTCTGCGGCCGGTGTCGGCGGCCGGCGACCCGGGCACATTCGAGTAGCCTTTCCCGCAATCAGGGCACGGGAAACCACTCTCAGGGTGATTATCACTCGGCGTGCCGAGTGTGGCGATCGTTGACGCACCCCCGGTGACTCCCTACCTTCGAGGTGGCAGGTCAAGGACGGAGGTCGGCGTGAGAAGCAGCGGCGACAGTACGGCTGGGGGCGGCCCCGGGATTCCGGTGGAAGGCGGGCCGTATCCGCTGCACGACAGCGCGGCAGACCCTTCACCGGACACCATCGGATACCGCGGCCCCACCGCGTGTGCGGCGGCGGGCATCACCTATCGGCAGCTCGACTACTGGGCGCGCACGGGCCTCGTCGAGCCGAGTGTGCGGGCCGCCTACGGCTCGGGCACCCAGCGGCTCTACAGCTTCCGCGATGTCGTGGTGCTCAAGATCGTCAAGCGTTTCCTGGACACGGGCGTCGCCCTCCAGAACATCCGTGCCGCGGTCCAGCACCTGCGGGCCCGAGGGTTCCGGGACCTGGAGCGCATGACGCTGATGAGTGACGGCGCCACCGTCTACGAGTGCTCGTCCCCCGACGAGGTGGTCGACCTGCTCCAGGGCGGGCAGGGGATCTTCGGCATCGCCGTCGGCGTGGTGTGGCGCGACGTGGAAGCCGCGCTGTCCCAGCTGCACGGCGAGCGGGTGGACACCGGCGAGACGCTGATCGGCAACAACCCGGCCGACGAACTGGCCCGGCGCAGGCGCGACCGGGCGGTCTGAACGCCTTCCGCGCCGCCGCCCGCGCACGGCGCGGAAGGCGGCGGCGCGGACGTTGTCGGTGGTGTGGGGGAGCATCGGTGGTGTGAGATCCGCGCCGACGATCCTGCATCTGGACATGGATGCCTTCTACGCCGCCGCCGAGCAGGCGGCGAAGCCGTCGCTGCGCGGCAAGGCGGTCGTCGTCGGCGGCCTCGGGCCGCGCGGTGTGGTGGCCACCGCCTCCTACGAGGCGCGGCGCTTCGGCGTGCACTCCGCGATGCCGACGGCCCAGGCCCGGCGCCTCGCACCGAACGCCGCCTATCTGGTGCCCCGATTCTCCCTCTACCGGTCGGTGAGCGAGCAGGTGATGGAGCTGCTCGGCCGGCTGTCGCCGCTGGTGGAGCCGCTGAGCCTGGACGAGGCCTTCGTCGACCTGGAGGCCGGCGGCACGGCCCGCGACGCGGCGTCCGCGCGGGCCACCGGTGAGCGGCTGCGCGCCGACATCCTGGCGCTGACCGGGCTGACCGGGTCGGTGGGACTCGCGGGGTCCAAGATGCTGGCGAAGATCGCTTCCGAGCAGGCCAAACCGGACGGCCTCGTCCTCATCGACCCCGGCACCGAGCGCGAACTGCTCGGCCCCCTCACCGTGCGCACCCTGCCCGGGGTGGGCCCGGCGACCGGCGAGCACCTCCGGCGGGCCGGGATGACCACGGTGTCCGATCTCGCCGAAGCCGGCGAGGACGAGCTCGTGCGGCTGCTCGGCAGGGCGCACGGGGCGGCGCTCTTCCGGATGGCGCTCGGCCACGACGACCGCCCGGTGGTCGCCGAGCGGGACGCCAAGTCCGTCTCCGTCGAGGACACCTTCGACGTCGACCTCCACGACCGGGTCCGGGTGCGCACGGAGGTGGAGCGGCTCGCGGAGCGGTGCGTGCGGCGCCTGCGGGCCGGCGGCCACTCGGGGCGCACCATCGTGCTGAAGGTCCGGCGGTACGACTTCTCCACGCTGACCAGGTCCGAGACGCTGCGCGGGCCGACCGACGACCCGGCCGTGGTGCGGGAGGCGGCGGGCCGGCTGCTGGAGGCCGTGGACACCACCGGGGGAGTCCGGCTGCTCGGCGTCGGTGTCACCGGACTCGCCGACTACACCCAGGAGGACCTGTTCGCCCAGTCCGCCGCCGTGCTAGGGGAGCCGGAGCCGGCGGCCGGTGACGGTCCGGAGGACCGGCGCGCGGACCCGGGGGCACCGGCGCCGGATCCGGGCGGGCCGGAGGAGCCGGAGCCGCCCGCCCGGCGGCACTGGTCCGCGGGACAGGACGTGCGGCACGCCGAGCACGGGCCCGGCTGGGTCCAGGGCAGCGGCGTGGGCAGGGTGACCGTGCGCTTCGAGGTGCCCGGATCGCAGCCGGGCCGGGTGCGCACCTTCCGCGTGGACGACGAGGCCCTTGAGCCGTCCGAGCCGCTGCCGCTCGTCGGGGCGCAGCCCGCGGCGGGGAGCGGGGAGCCGGAGGGCGCCGGCGGTCCGGCCGCCGCACGCCACGGCTGAGACCGTGCGCGACCTGAGCGACGGGCGCCGCTGCGGGTCGGGACCGGGTCAGTCCTCGTGACCGGCTATCCGGCCGAAGGACGTGTCCCCGGACGTCTGCGCGGGCGACGGCGGGGACGCGAGGTCCAGGCCGTAGTGGTGGTAGAGCTGGAGTTCCTGCTCGGGGGAGAGATGGCGGCCGACGCCGAAGTCGGGGGCGTCCTTGATCAGGCCGCGTTCGTACGGGACATGGAGGGCGTTGTCGACGATCTCGCTCGGTTCGAGGGGGACGAAGGCGTCCCGGCTGAAGAGTCCCGTGCGCACGGCCGCCCACTCGGGGACGCCGGTCGCGTCGTCCAGGTACACCTCGTCGACGGTCCCGATCTTGTGGCCGTCGCGGTCGAACGCCTTGCGGCCGATCAGGCTGCGCGGATCGATGTCGGTCTGCACGGTCCCTCCAACAGGTCGCAACTGCTCCTGTCACTACAAAAGGGCACAACGGAGGTGTCGGCCACTCGGGGGACCGGCGCCGACACGCTGGTACCCTGGCAAGCGGCTGTTGACCCCGTGCGGGAGAGTCCACCGGTGAAAGCCCGCCGGCGGCGCCGAAGGAGCAAATCCTCCCCGGAATCTCTCAGGCCCCTGTACCGCACGGACGAGGTCACTCTGGAAAGCAGAGCGGGCGTCGGACGGCATCCGCTCTCACCGACGGTGAAAGCCGGTGCGCTCCGCGTGAGGCCCGGTGAAACTCTCAGGTTGAGATGACAGAGGGGGAGGCCGTCCGGGCATCCGCGTCGTGATGCCCCTCGCAGGTCGTACTAGACCAGGAGGCCTCCCACATGACCGCCAACCGCACTCCGCTGACCGAGCTGGAGCGGGGCATCCCCTTCGAGCAGCGCCACATCGGCCCCGATGCCGCCGCTCAGGCCAAGATGCTCGCCCAGGTCGGCTACGGCTCCCTCGACGAACTCACCGCCGCGGCCGTGCCGGACGTGATCAAGAGCACCGAGGCCCTCGACCTGCCGGAGGCGCGCACCGAGGCGGACGTCCTCGCCGAGCTGCGCGGCCTGGCCGACCGCAACCGGGTCCTCGCGCCCATGATCGGCCTCGGCTACCACGGCACCTTCACGCCCCCGGTGATCCTGCGCAACGTCATGGAGAACCCGGCCTGGTACACCGCGTACACGCCCTACCAGCCGGAGATCTCGCAGGGCCGCCTGGAGGCGCTGCTGAACTTCCAGACCGTCGTGGCCGACCTCGCCGGGCTGCCGACCTCCGGCGCCTCGCTGCTGGACGAGGGCACGGCCGCGGCCGAGGCGATGTCCCTCGCGCGGCGCGTCGGCAAGGTGAAGAACGGCGTCTTCCTGGTCGACGCCGACACCCTCCCCCAGACGATCGCCGTCATCGAGACCCGCGCCGAGCCCACCGGGGTGGAGGTCGTCGTCGCCGACCTCGGCGACGGCATCCCCGCCGAGGCCGCCGAGCGCGGCGTCTTCGGCGTGCTCCTCCAGTACCCGGGCGCGTCCGGTGCCGTGCGCGATCTGAAGCCCGTCATCGAGCAGGCCCACGAGCTCGGCGCGATCGTGACCGTCGCGGCCGACCTGCTGGCGCTCACCCTGCTGACCTCGCCGGGCGAGCTCGGCGCCGACATCGCCGTCGGCACCACCCAGCGCTTCGGCGTCCCCATGGGATTCGGCGGCCCGCACGCCGGCTACATGGCGGTGCGCGAGAAGTTCGCCCGCAGCCTGCCCGGCCGCCTCGTCGGCGTCTCCGTCGACGCCGACGGCAACAAGGCCTACCGGCTCGCGCTCCAGACCCGTGAGCAGCACATCCGCCGGGAGAAGGCCACGAGCAACATCTGCACCGCGCAGGTGCTGCTCGCCGTGATGGCCGGCATGTACGCCGTGTACCACGGCCCCGACGGCCTGCGGGCCATCGCCGAGCGCACCCACCGCTACGCCGCCGTCCTCGCCGACGGCCTGCGCGCCGGCGGCGTCGAGGTCGTCCACGGCTCCTTCTTCGACACCGTGACCGCCCGGGTCCCGGGCCGCGCCGCCGACGTGGTCGCCGCCGCCCGCGAGAACGGCGTCAACCTGCGCCTCGTCGACGCCGACCACGTCGCCGCGGCGTGCGACGAGACCACCGGCCGGGACCAGCTGTCCGCCGTGTGGGCGGCGTTCGGCGTCACCGCCGACGCCGGCGCGCTGGACGAGGCGGGTGCCGACGCGCTCCCCGCGGCGCTGCTGCGTGCGGACGACTACCTGACCCACCCGGTCTTCCACCAGCACCGCTCCGAGACCGCGATGCTGCGCTACCTGCGCCGCCTCGCGGACCGGGACTACGCGCTGGACCGCGGCATGATCCCGCTCGGCTCCTGCACGATGAAGCTGAACGCCACCACCGAGATGGAGCCGGTCACCTGGCCGGAGTTCGGCCAGATGCACCCGTTCGCCCCCGTGGAGCAGGCGGAGGGCTATCTGACCCTCATCACCGAGCTGGAGGAGCGGCTCGCCGAGGTCACCGGCTACGACAAGGTCTCCATCCAGCCGAACGCCGGCTCGCAGGGCGAGCTCGCGGGCCTGCTCGCGGTGCGCGCCTACCACCGCGCGAACGGCGACGACGCCCGTGTCGTCTGCCTGATCCCGTCGTCGGCGCACGGCACCAACGCCGCCAGTGCCGTGATGGCCGGGATGAAGGTCGTCGTCGTGAAGACCGCCGACGACGGCGAGATCGACGTCGAGGACCTGCGGGCGAAGATCGAGCAGTACCGCGACGAGCTCTCGGTGCTGATGATCACCTACCCGTCGACGCACGGTGTGTTCGAGGAGCACGTCGCCGACATCTGCGCGCAGGTGCACGACGCCGGCGGCCAGGTCTACGTGGACGGCGCCAACCTCAACGCGCTGGTCGGGCTGGCGAAGCCGGGCCGGTTCGGGGGCGACGTCTCCCACCTGAACCTGCACAAGACGTTCTGCATCCCGCACGGCGGCGGCGGCCCGGGCGTCGGCCCGGTCGGCGTCCGCTCGCACCTCGCCCCGTACCTGCCCAACCACCCGCTCCAGCCGGCCGCCGGGCCCGCGACGGGCGTCGGGCCGATCTCGGCCGCTCCCTGGGGCTCCGCGGGCATCCTGCCGATCTCCTGGGCGTACGTGCGTCTGATGGGCGGCGAGGGCCTCAAGCGCGCCACCCAGGTGGCCGTGCTGGCCGCGAACTACATCGCCAAGCGCCTGGAGCCGCACTTCCCGGTGCTCTACACCGGCCCCGCCGGGCTGGTGGCGCACGAGTGCATCGTCGACCTCCGGCCGCTGTCGAAGGCGACCGGTGTCAGCGTCGACGACATCGCCAAGCGCCTCATCGACTACGGCTTCCACGCGCCGACCATGTCCTTCCCGGTGGCCGGCACGCTCATGATCGAGCCGACCGAGAGCGAGGACCTGGGCGAGCTCGACCGCTTCTGCGACACGATGATCGCGATCCGCGCCGAGATCGAGAAGGTCGCGTCGGGCGAGTGGCCCGCCGACGACAACCCGCTGCGCAACGCGCCGCACACGGCCGCCGCGCTCGGCGGCGAGTGGGACCACGCCTACAGCCGTGACGTCGCGGTCTTCCCGGCCGGTGTCAGCGCGGCCGACAAGTACTGGCCGCCGGTCCGCCGTATCGACGGCGCCTTCGGCGACCGCAACCTCGTGTGCTCGTGCCCCCCGATGGACGAGTACGAGGGCTGACGGGCGGCGGGTCCCCGGCCGACGGCCGGGGACATGCGTCGGGGCCGGTGCGGAGTTCTCTCCGGGCCGGCCCCTCGTCGTACCCCGGCGGTGCCGGTTCCCGGGCGGGGATCACGCTCCGCTCGGGAGGCGCGTCAGGCCGCCGTGACCACGTGAGTGGCCTCGAGCGGCCTGCGCGGTGCGATGACCTGCCCGTCGGGCAGCAGTTCACCCGTGTCCTCGAAGAGAAGCACCCCGTTGCACAGAAGGCTCCAGCCCTGTTCCGGGTGGTGGGCCACCAGGCGGGCCGCCTCCCGGTCGGCGGAGTCGGCTGTCGGACACTCTGGCTGGTGCTGGCACATGGGCGGGTTCTTTCGCTGTGTCGTGGTGAGTGTGCTGCGGCTCGATGAGGTGTTCATGGCCGCCCCCCCGTATCTGTCGGTCCGGTTCCAGTGTTCCCCTGCGGAGGTCGTTCCGCAGGGATTTCACAGCAGCTCTTCCTACTGATTGATGACGCGTCACCCACGAGGACGGTTCAGCCCGGCCGTGCCGTCCTTTCGGGGGGTTGGCCGTGGTCACAAGGGGCTAGTCACTTCGGGGCATGGTCCGGGCACCAGTACGCCCCGCGACCGGGCGGTCGCGGGGCGTGGGGCAGGACGGTTCAGGCGGCGGGGGAGTCGAGGAGCGCGGGTGCCGCCGGTGCGAGCCGCAGCGTCAGCAGGGGCAGCAGATCGGCCGCCCGGCGGGGCAGATGGGCCGCGATCCCGGGCGGCGCGGGTGCCAGCGGCACCAGGATGTCGGCCGGATGGAGACTGCCCCCTTCCGGGTCGGCGTCGGCGTCGGCGTGCAGCCACAGCGTCAGCATGTAGAGCTCCGGCACGGACAGCAGCCGGGGCTGGCCCTGGGCTCCGGTGGACTCGGCCTGGCGCAGCGCCAGCTCCGTCGACGCCAGGTAGGGCCCCTCGAAGAAGTGCGAGAAGGCCCATCCGCCGGCGGTCGGGACCGTGTCCGCGGCGGCGACGACGCCCTCTCCGCCGCGGATCAGGAATCTCCAGCCGGCGAGCCGGGTGACCGGTGTGCCGTCGCTGGGGACGACACGGTCGAGCACATGGACCGGAAGCGGGAGCTCGGGGCTCAGCGGTCCCTGGACGGACCGCAGAGCGGGGGTCGGAGCCTCACGGACTGCCGTGGGGCTGCCGAGTGCTGCGAGAACGCTGCGCAGGGCGGGCGCGGGGGCCGAAAGGACATGCAGCGGCATGGTGGGTCGCCTCTCACTCAGGAGACACGGTGATGCGGGGAGGTGCGGACGGCGCTGTCGGCATGGGGGCCGCGCGGGGCCGGGAAGACCGCCGGGCGCCGACTGTCGGCCCGTCAGCGGAGTTTATACGACGTGTGTTCACACGATGTTTCCGCTAGCCGTCGCGCGCATTTCCCGCAAGGCGAATACCGGTCCCCGGGACGGGTTCCTTACCGGGGCAGTTGCGTCGCGATCCGTGCATGGCCTGCGGTTTTCCAGGCGGCGCGGTAGGCCGAAATCCGTCCGTGTTATACGCCACGCACACACGGTGAAAATGACCCCGGCGTCTCCCGCTGGAATGTGCCGCTGGAATGTGCCTGCCGGGGGCTGACTCCAGCCTATCCGCACCGGACCTGCTCCGGGGACGTTACGGATCAAAGAGTCTGGGCATTATCGTCCGTGAAACGAGCGGCCCACGCCGCGTGGGACGCCCAGCCGAGGAGGGACGCTTCGATGGGGGAGAAGGCCGTGGCGGGCGGATTCGGTCTGTCCGATCGTCAGCGGTACAGGCACAAGCTGCAGCAGTGCCTGGAGGGACTTGCGAGGCTGCTGGCGGAGAAGAGGTTCGACAGGCCACGTAATCTCATGGGCCTGGAGATCGAGTTGAATCTCGCGGGAGCCGACGGCATGCCGAGGATGGTGAATGCGGAAGTGCTCTCGCGCATCGCGAGCAGTGATTTCCAGACGGAGCTCGGAATGTTCAATCTGGAAGTGAACATCGCTCCGCACCGGCTCGACGGACACGTTCTCGATCAGCTGGCCGAGGAGTTGCGGACCGGCCTCGGATATGCCGAACGCAAGGCGTCCGAGGCGGACTCGGGGATCGTGATGATCGGAATCCTCCCGACCCTCGGAGAAGGGGACCTGGTTTCCGCGAACCTCTCCGACGCCGACCGCTACACCCTCCTCAACGACCAGATCGTCGCCGCCCGCGGCGAGGACTTCACCCTCGACATATCGGGGGTCGAGACGCTCAGCTCCACCTCCTCGTCGATCGCCCCCGAATCCGCCTGCACCTCCGTCCAGTTGCATCTCCAGGTGACGCCCTCCCGCTTCGCCGACGTCTGGAACGCGGCGCAGGCGGTGGCCGCCGTCCAGGTCGCCGTCGGCGCCAACTCGCCCTTCCTGTTCGGCAAGGAGCTGTGGCGCGAGTCCCGGCCGCCGCTGTTCGAGCAGGCCACCGACACCCGGCCGCCCGAGCTGCGGGCGCAGGGCGTGCGCCCGAGGACCTGGTTCGGCGAGCGGTGGGTGGACTCGGCGTACGACCTCTTCGAGGAGAACCTGCGCTACTTCCCGCCGCTGCTGCCCATGCACAACGACGAGGACCCGCTGCGGGTGCTCGACGAGGGCGGGGTGCCCGGGCTGCATGAGCTCGTCCTGCACAACGGGACGATCTACCGGTGGAACCGCCCGGTCTACGAGGTGGTCGACGGGGTGCCCCATCTGCGCGTGGAGAACCGGGTGCTGCCCGCCGGGCCCACGGTGGCGGACGTGATCGCCAACGCGGCCTTCTACTACGGACTGGTGCGCGCGCTCGCCGAGGACGCCCGCCCCGTGTGGTCCCGGCTGCCCTTCGAGGCGGCCCACCGGAACTTCGACACGGCCTGCCGGTACGGCATCGACGCCGAGCTGGAGTGGCCGCGTCCGGGACGCGGCGGGATCACCACGGTGCCCGTCGTCACACTGGTCCGCGACGAACTGCTGCCGCTCGCCGCGGCCGGCCTCGACGCGTGGAACATCGAACCGGCCGACCGTGACCTGTACCTCGGGATCATCGAGGAGCGCTGCCGCCGCAGGGTCAACGGCGCCTCCTGGCAGGCGGACACCTTCCACCGGGCCCTGGAGGCGGGCCTGGCGCGCGACGCCGCCCTCGCGGCCACGACGCGGCGCTACAGCGAACTGATGCGTGAGGGCCGTCCGGTGCACACCTGGGAGGTGGGCTTCCCCGGTACGGGCGGGTGACCGCGCCGGCGGCGTGCGCGCGGTCGGGGCCGAGGGGCCGGGGCCGTCACTCCTGCGGTGCGCGGCTCTTCTGTCCCACGGTCATGATCGCCTTCAGGATGACCGCCTCGATCTCCGCGGGGTCGCTGACCTGGTAGGCGGCGCCGCCGGTGGCGTCGGCGATCTCCACGAGTTCGTCGAGATCGGCGTCGGGGCCGATCGCGATCGCGATCAGCGGTACGGGGGCGTTCGGGTCGTCCAGCTTCTCCAGCTCGGCGATGAGGGCGCTGCGCGAGATGCTGAGCCGGTCCTGGTTGGAGCCGTCGGTGAGCACGACGAGAGCGTTGAACTTGTCCTTCACATAGCCGTCCTGCGCCTGCCGGAACACCGCCAGCGTCGTGTCGTACAGCCCCGTCGCGCCGTTGGGCACCGCCGCCAGGTCATCGAACGCCCGGGTGAGCCGGGCGCGCTGGGAGCCGGACGCGCCGACGGGGCCCAGCGGGTCGGTCGGCACCAGCTCGCGGTAGTCCCGGCTGCCGTCGAGACCGGTGGCGAACTCCCAGAGGCCGATCTCGTCCTCGGGCGTGAAGTTCGCCAGCGCCTGCCGCAGGGTCTCCCGTGTGACGTCGATCCGGGACTGCATGCCCCGGCCGGGCACGGGGGTCTGCATGGAGCCCGAGACGTCGACGACGGTGGTGAGACGGGCGCTCTGCACGGTGATCGTCCACATGCCGAGGGTCTGCTGGAGGACGTCCGAGGGCAGGGCGCCCGACGTGTCGCCGCGGTCGGCGAACGGCTGGGGCGCGCGGCCGCCGGCGGCGGCGACGAGTGCCTCGGGGACCTCCTGGTCCGGGGCCCGGAATCCGGCGGCGGTGAGGGCCCGGCGGGAGGCGGGCTCCGCGAGCAGGGCCATGAAGCGGGTGGCCGCCCGGCTCTCGTCGGTGCTGAGCGAGGTCTCGTCGACGAGCTCGTAGGGGAAGTCCAGCGCGGGCGACGCGTCGGACGGGTAGAAGAGGCGGAGATCCGGTATGTCCTGACCGGCGCCCTTGTTGTACGCGAAGGCCGCCTGCTCCGACAGGAAGACCGCCTGGTTGCGCGCCGGGTCGCCGGCCGCCTCGCCGGACTCGGCCCGTGCCAGCGTCGCGGCCGCCGCGGTGTCGGTGTCCGCGACCCGCTGGGAGAGGGCCTTCGCGGCGGCCGCCACGGCGGTGTCCGACCCGCTGCCGGAACCCCGCGCCGAGCCGGCCACGGCGGTGAGGGCGAGCAGCCCGGTGGCGCTGCGCGCGGGGTCGCCGGACCCGAGGCGCAGCCGCTCCGACGAGGTGGCGGCGGAGCTGAGCTCCGCCCAGGTGTACGTCCTGTCCGGCCAGCCGAGCCCCTCCCCGGCCTCGGCGACGGCGGCGAACGTCACGGGCGAGAGCGCGATGTTGCCCGCGGGGGTCAGCGGGACGCCGTCGCCGGTGGTCTGCACGCGGTCGGCCCAGACCGCGGAGTCCGGCAGCCACACCTCGTAGTCCGGGCTGTTGGACCCGGTGGCCAGCAGCTCCGCGACCTCGTGGTTGTGCCGCGCCACGACGCGCACGTCCATGCACTGCCCGTCGGAGCGGACGCCCCCGGCGCGGGCCCGGTCGGCCGCCGCGCGCACGACAGGCGCGATGTCGGGGGAGGCCGCGAGGTCGATGCGCACCGCATCGTCGGCACAGGAGTCCGGGAAGGACAGCAGACCGGTCCGGACGGCCGCGCCGGTGCCCGCCGCGACCGCCAGCACCAGGGAGGCGGCGACGGCCACCGTGCGGCGGCGCACCCGGGGACGGGACCTGGTGTCGTCCGTCGTGGCGGCGTCGGGCAAGCTGTGACGTCCCATGCGGTGGTGCTCCTCCTCGTGCGATGTGCGAGGGACCGAGGAGCGAGAAAGGGACTCGCGCCGTCGCGACGACGTGAGTCCCCGGCCTGTCGCACGCGATCTTCGCACCTGTTTTCGAGACCCTAGCGGGGCGTGGACGGGGATGAGAGCCGAATACCGAAGTGGAGGCAGGTGTGCAGGCAGAGGCCGGAGGAGTGGCTGGATCTCTTCCCCAGGAGGGGCTGTCACGGCGGACCTTGCGGTCCGAGACACTGCTCGTACTGGCGCTGTCCCTCGGGGCGAGCGCCCTCTCGGCCCTGATCAGCTTCATCGGGTCGGTGACGAGACCGGGCGGTCTCGCGGACCAGGCGGCGACGCTGAACGGTTCGCACGCGCCGGGGCGGCCATGGCTCGATCTCGCCTGGCAGCTCTTCGGCATCGCCAGCGCGCTGGTGCCGGTGGCGCTCGTCGCCCATCTGCTGACCAGGGAGCGGGCGGGGCTCGGCATGATCGGCTTCGACCTGCGCCGGCCGTGGTCCGACCTCGGCCGCGGCACTCTCGTCGCCGCCGGCATCGGCAGCGCCGGGCTGGCGTTCTACCTCGTGGTACGGGCGGCGGGGTTCAACCTCACGGTGGTGCCGGAGAACCTGCCGGACGTGTGGTGGAAGTACCCGGTGCTCATCCTCTCCGCCGTGCAGAACTCCGTGGTGGAGGAGGTGATCGTGGTCGGTTACCTGCTGCGAAGGCTGGACCAGCTGGGCTGGTCGCCGATGGCGGCCCTCGCGGCGAGCTCGGTGCTGCGCGGTTCCTACCACCTCTACCAGGGCATCGGCGGGTTCGTCGGCAACATGGTGATGGGCGTCGTCTTCGTGCTGCTCTACCGGCGCTGGGGCCGCGTCGGCCCGCTGGTGGCGGCGCACGCGCTGCTCGACATCGTGGCCTTCGTGGGCTACGGGCTGCTGGCGGGCAAGGTGGGCTGGCTGCCCACGCCGTAGCGGCGGACCGCAGCGGCGGAGCGGGATCGGGGGCGTACGGGAGGTGCCGTACGCCCCCGCGGTGTGTCCGGGGCCCGCGGGGGTCGGTGCGTCCGGGCCCGCGGGGCCCTCAGGGGGAGGCCAGCAGCTCGCCGTCGATCACGGTGACGGCACGGCCGGTGAGCAGGGTGCGCTCCCCGCGCACCTCGGTGCGGACCAGTCCGCCGCGCGCGGACGCCTGGAATCCGGTCAGCGCGCTCCGCCCGAGCCGCGCGGACCAGAAGGGCGCGAGGGCGGTGTGGGCGCTGCCGGTGACCGGGTCCTCGTCGATGCCGACCCGGGGGAAGAAGCAGCGGGAGACGTAGTCGTACGGGGCCCCGGGGTCCTCGGCGGGCGCCGTGGCGATGATGCCGCGTTCCGAGTGGGCGGCCAGCGCCGCCGTGTCGGGCCGCAGGGCGCGCACCGTGCGTTCGTCGGCGAGCTCGACCAGCAGGTCGCCGATGTGCCGTCCGGTGTCGAGCGCGGCGAGGACCGGTGCGCCGAGGGCGGCGGCGAGGGCGTCCGGCACGGCGGCGGGGGTCAGCGGCGACGTGGGGAAGTCGAGCGTGATGCCGTCGTCGTGGGCGGTCGCGGCGAGGATCCCGCAGCGTGCGGCGAAGCGCACCGTTCCGGCGGCCGCGGCGGTGGTGTGCAGCACGTGGGCGGTGGCGAGGGTGGCGTGCCCGCACATGTCGACCTCGGTCGCCGGGGTGAACCAGCGCAGGGCCCAGTCGGCGTCGCCGCCGGGCGGCAGCGGGTGGGCGAAGGCCGTCTCCGACAGGTTCACCTCGGCGGCGACCCGCTGGAGCCACGCGTCGTCGGGGAAGCCCGCGGAGTCGAGCAGCAGGACGCCGGCGGGATTGCCGGCGAAGGGGCGGTCGGTGAAGGCGTCGACGATTCGGATGCGCATGGGCCGGACGCTAGCGGGTCGCCGGGCGAGCGGGCCAAGGCCAATCCGCGACGGATGGACCGGGAGGGCCCGGTCATCCGGTCGGACCTTGCCGTCCGATCGGTTCCGATATATCGTTGACGCATCGCGACTGGTCAATGATGGAAGGAGTGCGCGATGCGTTCACCAGGACAGGAATTCGGCAGGGGCCGTGAGGCCGGTCAGGGTCGTGGCCACTGCGGTCCCGGACATCACGGGCGGGGCGAATGGGAGAGCCGGCGTGCCGCGTTCGGGCCGTTCGGACCGCCGTTCGGCGGGCCCTTCGGCGGTGGCGGCCGCGGACGCGGCGGCGGCCGGGGGAGGGCGCGGCGCGGCGATGTACGGGCCTCGATCCTCGCCCTCCTGAAGGACCGGCCGATGCACGGCTACGAGATGATCCAGGAGATCGGCGAGCGCAGCGGCGGCGCGTGGCGGCCCAGCCCGGGCTCGGTCTATCCGACCCTCCAGATGCTGGAGGACGAGGGGCTGATCGTCAGCGCCAGCGAGGGCGGCAAGAAGCTGTTCACGCTCACCGACACGGGCCGCACCGAGGCGGAGTCCGGCCCGGAGGCCCCGTGGGAGGAGGCCGGCCGCGGCGTCGACTGGGAGACGGTCAACGAGGTGCGGCAGGCCGGGTTCGGTCTGATGGAGGCCTTCGGACAGGTCTGGAAGACCGGCAGTGCCGAGCAGCGCCAGAAGGCGGTCGCCGTCATCAACGAGGCGCGCAAGAAGCTGTATCTGATCCTCGCCGACGAGGACTGACGTCCGCGGGCGGCGCCCGGCGCAGGTGCCGGGGTGCGAGAGCACCTGTCGGGGCGCTCGGACGCGCCCGGGCAGGCTGCCCGGCACCGCAGCGCGGCGGTTGCCGGGCCCCGTGCGGCGAGGCCCGTCGGCACGGCGTCGCGGCGGGTGGCTGTGCCGCCTGCGCGGACCCCGGCGTACGGCCGGCGCGCGCAGGGCGGTCCGCGGCGTCGCCGGCCCCTGGGCCTGATCGCGCCCGGCGGACGGTTCGGCCGCGCCCGGCCGGGACTCCCGCGGGGTGCGCTGCGGTGCGTATGGGGGCTTCCACCCACGGCCGTTGCGGTGAGCATGGGGGCTTCCACCCACGGCCCCGTACGCCGTGTCATCCGCAAGGAGGAGACGCCCGCGACCGGTGCCCACCCTGCGTCGGATGCGCAGATGCTCCCTCGCGAGGACGCTTCGGCACCGATCGCCTGATGGGGTGGGATACGTGCACCACTCCTCCCCGCGCGTACCGCGCCAGCCCGCTCCCGGCCCCGCCGGGACCGGCGCCGGGCTCACCGACGAGCTCGGCGCCGTGGTCGCGGGCGCGCGCCGCCGGGCGCTGCGCGACGGGGACCCCCAGATCGACACCGCCCACCTGCTCCACTCCCTCCTCGAGGCCGACCCCGAGGTGCGCGACGCGGTCGGCGACGGGCCGCAGGTGGCCCGCGTGCTCGGCTACCTCGTGCAGCGCAGCATCGGGTACGGCCTGCGCTGGCAGGGATCGGTGGAGGACTCCGGCGCCCTCCGGGTGATCGGCCGCGGCGAGACCGGATGGTCGCCCTCGGTCTCCGGGGCCATGCGCGGAGCAATGGTCAGAGCCGGGCTGCGGGGCGAGCCGCACGCCCGGTGCCTCGACGTCCTCGCCTGCATCGCCGCCGACCCGGACTGCCGGGCCGTGGAAGTGCTGCGCCGGGCGGGCGTCGACGCCGCCGGGGTGGTCGCGCGCATCGCGGAAGCGTCTCGACATGCGTCACCCAGGTGACGCTCCTGTCCGGCGCTGACATCATGTCCCGATGCACGCGTCTTCGGGAAGAAGCGCCGGACTGGGGCTCGCCCTGGTGTCGGCGCTCGCATTCGGTGGGTCGGGGGTGGCGGCCAAGCCGCTGATCGAGGCGGGCCTGGATCCGCTGCACGTGGTGTGGCTCCGCGTCGCCGGCGCCGCGCTCGTGATGCTTCCCGTCGCCTGGCGCCACCGGGACCTCGTGCGCCGCAGGCCCGCCCTGCTCGCGGGCTTCGGCCTGCTCGCCGTCGCCGGTGTCCAGGCGTGCTACTTCGCCGCGATCTCCCGCATCCCCGTCGGCGTCGCGCTGCTGGTCGAGTACCTGGCTCCCGCGCTCGTCCTCGGCTGGGTCCGGTTCGTGCAGCGCCGACCGGTCACCCGCGCCGCGGCGCTCGGTGTCGTCCTCGCGGTCGCCGGACTCGCCTGCGTCGTCGAGGTCTGGGCCGGCCTCCGCTTCGACGCGCTCGGGCTGCTGCTCGCCCTGGGCGCCGCGTGCTGCCAGGTGGGCTACTTCGTCCTCTCCGACCAGGGCGCCGGGGGCCGTGACGCGCCCCATCCGCTGGGTGTGATCGCCTACGGGCTCCTCGTCGGCACCGCCGTGCTCACCCTCGTCGCACGCCCCTGGACCATGGACTGGCCGCTGCTCGCCGAGAGCGCCGCGATGGACGGCACCGAGGTGCCCGCCGCCCTGCTCATCGCCTGGATCGTGCTGATCGCCACGGTGGCCGCGTACGTCACCGGCGTCGTCTCGGTCCGCCGGCTCTCGCCGCAGGTCGCCGGTGTGGTGGCGTGCCTGGAGGCGGTCGTGGCGACGGCGCTCGCCTGGGTGCTCCTCGGCGAGCACCTCTCGGCACCCCAGATCCTCGGCGGGGCCGTCGTGCTCGTGGGGGCGTTCATCGCCCAGTCCCAGGCGCCGAAGCCGCCGGCCGGGCCCGTCGCGGGCGGCGCCGAGGCCGCGGTGGCCTCGGTGGCCGCGGGGAGCGGCGCCCCGTCGCCGGCCGGCGGCGCGCGGATCGCCGACGGCGCCCAGGCGCGGGTGGCCGAGGACGGCGGCGGCGCGCGGGTCTGAACGCTTCCGCGCCCGTGGGCCGCTCCGGTGGAGCCCGGCGGGCGGGTCGTCCGCGGGGCGGCTCTGCCGGCCGCGCCGAGCCGCCGCCGAGGCGCGTGGAGTCGCGGGACGGACGAAGGCGGCCGTGGCCGCCTGGCAAGGGGCCGCGCGGGCGCCGGGGTGACCGGTGCCCGCGCGGCCCGGCGCCCGGTGCCGCCGGAGGTCGCGGCGGTGGACCTTCCGGCGGGCTGCTCCGGCGGGGCGTGACCGCCCGCCGGGGGCGTCAGGCGCGGGGCGGCATGCGCCCGCCGGCGGCGGGTCAGGCGCGGGCGGCCAGGTAGTCGGGGAGGGCGACGGAGTCCGCGAGATCGGCGGACGGGACGGGGGCGCCGTAGGTGCGGGACACCGGGACGACACCGGCCCAGTGGGGGAGTCCCATGTCCTCCGGCTCGTCGTTGGGTCCGCCGGTGCGGGCCTTCGCGGAGGCCTCGGCCAGGTCGACCCTGATCACCGCGGTGGCCGCCAGCTCCCTGGCGTTGGCGGGCCGGGAGTCGGCGGAGCGGCCCGCCACCACCTGGTCGACGATCGCGTCGAGCGCCAGGTTCTTCTCCTCGGGATCGGTCACCTGCCGGGCGGTGCCGTGGACCACGACGGAGCGGTAGTTGATGGAGTGGTGGAAGGCCGAGCGGGCGAGCACCAGCCCGTCGACGTGGGTGACCGTGAGGCAGACGGGCAGGCCGGGGTCGCTCTCGCCGGTCGCGCGCAGCGGCCGGGAGCCGGTCGAGCCGTGGACGTAGAGCGCCTCGCCGACCCGCGCGTACAGCGTCGGCAGGACGACGGGGGCGCCGTCGCGGACGAAGCCGAGATGGCAGAGGTAGCTCTCGTCGAGTATCGCGTGCACCGCCTCCCGGTCGTACGAGGCGCGTTGACGGGCACGGGTCGGCACCGTGCGCTCCGTCGGTCCGTAGGCGGCGGTGTCCGGCCGGGCGGTGTCGGTCATGGCGAACTCCATTGCACTAGTGCATAATATTGTTTGTGCTAGGAGAGTATCGGATCGTAGGGCGGCGCGCATCGGAGATCGCCGCGAGCATCGAGCGCGCGGTCGGGGACGGCGGGCTCGATCCGGGGCAGCTCCTGCCCCCCATGCGGGAGTTGGCCGCAGAGCTCGGCGTCAACCCGAACACCGTCGCCGCCGCCTACCGCACCCTGCGGGAGCGCGGGGTGATCGAGACGGCGGGCCGCAGGGGCAGCCGGGTGCGCCCGCGGCCGGCCACCACCCCGCGCAACGCCATCCGCGTCGAGGCGCCGCCGGGCGTGCGCGATCTCGGCGCGGGCAATCCCGACACGGCCCTGCTGCCGTCCCTGCGCGAGGTGTTCGCGGCCGCGGCGGCCCGGCACGACGAGGCCCCCGTCCTCTACGGGCAGGGGCAGCTCGTCCCGGAGTTCGCGCGCCTGGCCAGGGCGGCTCTCGACGCGGACGGGGTGCCCGCAGGGCCGCTCGCCGTCGCCTCGGGCGCCCTCGACGCGATCGAGCGGGTGCTCGCGGCGCATCTGCGGGCCGGGGACCGGGTGGCCGTGGAGGACCCCGGCTGGGGCAGCCTGCTGGACCTGGTCACCGCGCTCGGCTTCACGGCCGTGCCCATGGGGCTCGACGACGAGGGCCCCCTGCCCGCGGACCTGGAGCGCGCCCTGGCCGGCGGCGCCCGCGCCGTGGTGGTCACGGACCGCGCCCAGAACCCGACCGGAGCCGCCGTCACCGCCGCGCGTGCCGCCGCCCTGCGGGAGGTCCTGGGCCGCCACCCGGACACCCTCCTCGTGGAGGACGACCACGGGCACGCGATCGTGGCGCAGGAGCTCCACGCACTCGGGGGCACGACCGCCCACTGGGCGTTCGTGCGCTCGACGGCCAAGGCGTACGGGCCCGATCTCCGGCTGGCCGTGGTCACCGGGGACCGGGTGACGGTCGACCGGGTGCTCGGACGGCTGGGGCTCGGGCCGGGCTGGGTCAGCCACATCCTCCAGCACGCCGTCGCCGGCCTCTGGCGGTCGGGGGCGGTGGACCCGGCGGAGGTCGCCCGCGCCTACGGAGTCCGGCGGCAGGCGCTCGTGGACGCGCTCGCCCGCCGGGGAGTGGCGTCGCACGGCCGCAGCGGGATGAACGTCTGGATCCCCGTCGCCGACGAGACCGGTGTCGTCACCCGGCTGCTGCGCGCCGGCTGGGCCGTCGCGCCCGGGGCGCGGTTCCGTCTGGCGGCGCCGCCCGGCGTCCGTGTCACCGTCTCCGGCCTCACGGCGCGGGACATCGAACCGCTCGCCTCGGCCGTGGCGGAGGCATGCGGACCCGTGACCCCGCGCACCTACGGCTGACGGTGCGGTGGGGACGGGGGCCGCCCGGCCCCCGTCCCCACCGCACCGTCAGCGCGCGGCGCCGCAGGGCGTGGCGGCTCCGGCCGCCGCCCCGGGGGCAGCCGGTTCCGCGGTGCGGAGGGCGGCGGCCGGGCGGAGCCCGGACGGGGCCGCGACCGGGACGGTCCGGCCGGTGCGCGCGGCGGCGCGGCTCTGCGTCAGGAAGGCGCCCACCAGCACGATCAGCGCCCCGACCGGTGTGTTCCAGGCCAGCGGCTCGGACAGCACGGCGACGCCCGCGGCCGTGGCGATCACGGGGATGAAGTAGGTGACCATCTGCCCGGTCGTCGGGCCGACCTCGGCGACCAGTCCGTACTGGATGAGCAGGGCCAGCCCCGTTCCGAGGGTGCCGAGGGCCACCACGGCCAGCAGCGGCACCAGCGGGAACGACGTGGGGAACGTGGTGAACAGCGGGGTCACCACGGCGAGCTGGAGCGTCGCGATCCCCAGCTGGGCGCCGGTCAGCGACAGGTGCGAGTGGCCGGAGCCCGCCAGGGTGCGGCGGACGTAGATCCAGCCGATCGGATAGCTGAGCGAGGCGAGCAGCGCCATCGCCGTGCCCCGGACGTCGAGCCCGGAGAATCCCTGCCACGCGCCGAGGACGGTCAGCACACCGAGGAATCCGATGCCGAGCCCCGCGACCCTGCGGCGCGTGGGCCGGTCCTCCGAGAGCGCGACGAGGGACAGCGCCATGCCCCACAGGGGAGAGGTGGCGTTGCAGATGCCGGCGAGGGTCGAGGGGATCGTCAGCTCGGCGTAGGCGAAGAGGGAGAAGGGCAGCGCGTTCAGCAGGAACGCGGCGACCGTGAGGTGGCCCCAGGTGCGCAGGCCCCGGGGGAGCCGCTCGCGCCGTACGCCCATCGCGACCGCCAGCACCGCCGTCCCGAACAGCAGCCTGCCGAAGGTGACCTGGAACGGTGCGTACGCCTCGGTCCCCACCTTGATCAGCAGGAAGCTGAAGCCCCAGACGAGCGACAGCAGGGCGAAGCGCAGACGCCAGTCGAAGGTGCGCCGGCGGGGAGCCCCGGAGGGCGGGGGCGAGGAGAGGTCGGAGGTGCGGCCGGAGGCGGGTCCGGCGGTGGCTGCGGCGGTCATGGGACCACCATCGCGCCTTCCACGTCGTAGAACAAGTGAGAAAAGAAGGACCCGTTCGCGTAGCATCGCTTACATGTTGAACCTGGAGCGCCTGCGGACCCTCGACGCCCTCGCCCGGCACGGCTCGGTGAGCGCCGCCGCGGAGGGCCTGCACGTCACCACGTCGGCGGTCTCCCAGCAGATGGCCAAACTGGAGCGTGAGGTCGGCCAGCAGCTGCTCGCCAGGAACGGCCGGGGGGTCCGCCTGACCGACGCCGGGCGCCTCCTCGCCGACCATGCCGCCCGCATCCTGTCCCAGGTCGAGCTCGCCCAGTCGGACATCGAGGCGCAGCGCGGCCGGGTCGTCGGCGAGGTGCGGCTGGGGGCGTTCCCCACGGCGGCGCGCGGCCTCTTCCCCGGAACGGTGGCCGCGCTGCGCGCGGGCCATCCCGAACTGCGGGTCAGCACCCGGGAGATGGAACCCGAGTCGGGGATCCGCGCGGTGATCAGGGGCGATCTCGATCTCGCGGTCGTCCTGGACTGGAGCAACCGGCGGCTGCCCGTGCCCGCCGGTCTCGCGCAGGCCCAGCTGCTCGACGACGTCACCGACGTCGCGATGCCCGCGGGCCACCCGCTCGCCGGCCGTGACGAGGTCGACCTGGGGGAGTTCGCGGACGACGACTGGGTGTCGTGGCCCGACGGGGAGTTCTGCCACGACTGGCTGGTCTTCACCCTGCGCTCCCAGGGCGTGGAGCCGAGGATCCCGCACATGGCGGGGGAGCACCACACCCAACTGGCCCTGATCGCGGCCGGTCTGGGCGTCTGCGTGGCGCCCCGGCTCGGCCGCGGGCCGGTGCCCGAGGGGGTGGTGCTGGTGCCCGTGCGGCAGATGATGCGGCGGCACGTCTACGCGGTGTGGCGCACGGACGCCGACCGCAGGCCCTCCATCCGGGCCGCCGTGGCAGCCCTGCGCACGGTGGCCGCCGGGCCGGCCTGATCCCGGACCCCTGGCGGCGGGGAGGTGCGGCCGTCCGGGGCGCGGCCGACCGACGCGCCCCGGACGGGTCACCGGCCGGGCCGGGGCGCGCGCACCGCGCGCCGCCCCGCCCCGGCCGTCCGCGTGATCGCGGTCCGCCGCCCGGCGCCTGACCCCGAGCGCCGGGACGGCCGCGGCTCACGCGAGCCTGATGGATTCCCCGTCCACGACGATCTGCGCCGGCGGCAGCGGCGCGGTCGCCGGGCCGGACTGCACACTGCCGTCGGATGCGTCGAACCTGCTGTTGTGGCAGGGGCAGACGATGACACCGGCCGACACGTCCTTGACCGCGCAGCCCTGGTGGGTGCAGGTGGACGAGAACGCCTTGAACACACCTGCCTGCGGCTGGGTGATCACGACGTCGCCGACCACCTTGCCGCCGCCCTCCGGGATGTCCGAGACCTTCGCGATCGCGCTCCCGCCACCCTCCGTGCCGCCGGTGGTGCCGCCCGTGGCGCCGGTGGTGCCGGAGTCGGCCGGCTGGTCGGACACGGTCTGCCCGCCGTCGTCCGAGCCGCCGCAGGCGGTCATGGCGACGGTGAGACCGGCGCCGCCCACCGCGGCGACGACGGTGCGCCGCGCCACGGTCCGCGCGGTCCCCTGCGATCCGGTCATGTCGACTCCCTGGTCACGGCCGGCCCTGTGCCGACGGGTTCGTCCTGGTGTACGCGATCTCCGGCACCGCTGTTCAACGCTTCACACAATTCTCAGGAACGGCGCCCGGGAACGGGGGCTCCCCGCCCGCCGCCGGGGAGGCCCCGGGACACCTCGGCCCCGCGAGACCTCGGCCGGCTGCCGGCGACGGCAGCGGCCGGCCGGTGGCCCGGAAGCGCCGGCCCGGTCGTCCCCCTCTCCCGGCCCCGCGGCGGACGGGGGCGACGACAGGCCCACGGGCGATGGCGACGGCGTGGACACGACGCCCGGTGCACGGCGCCCTCGCCGGGCCGCGCCGGGCCGCCGCGTCGCGCCCCGGCGCGAAGACCCCCGCGGGCGCGCGGTTCCGCCGGGGCGCTCCTGCACCGGGCGCCCTTCAGGGGAGTGGTGTCCAGCCCCGGCCGAGGTGCCAGTGCCCGCCCCGGTCGAGCCGGTCGAGCAGAGTCCGCTGGAGGCGGTTCCCGCGCGGCAGGCGGGCACGGTCGGCCGTGCCCGGCGGCGCGTGGAAGACGAACTCCAGGACGTCGTCGTCGCAGACCGGTTCGTCACCGTGCGCCGCGAACCGCCGCTGGAAGGCGGGGATGTTGGCGTCGGGCCCCAGACCGTCCGCGAGCGTGCGGTCCAGCAGCCAGGAGTGACAGGTCGCGAAGGCGAACCGGGTACCGGGACGGTGTGCGGCCATGAACGGGCCGGCGGCGGCGAACGACGCGTCGCAGTCCGCCGGTGTGAGCGGGCCGTCCCCCGGGATGTGCGTGTCCAGCACCGGTTCGCCCTCGGCGGGGCCCCCGGGCGGCGCGGCGTCCGCGCCCCAGGCGGCGGAGTCGTAGACCGTGCTCTCGAACTGCAGGCGTCCCAGGCGGTGGAGGGTGCCGCGGAAGTGCCGGCACATCCACGTCTGGCGGTCGAAGCCGCCCCGGCCGTGGGCGAGCCGGTAGGACGCGGTCTTGGCACCCAGATCGGCGAAGGTCGCGTGCACCACGGCGTCGGGCACGCCCCGCCGCCGCTGCTCCTCCAGCGCGCGGGGCACGGCGAGCAGGAAGAGATGGGCCCAGAACCACCGGCCCGCCGCGCCGAGCGCGGTGGGCGCGGCGGGCCAGTCGGCCGCGGCCGGTACGCGGTCCGTGCCGAACAGCGTCTGGTGGCAGCGGACCAGCGCCTCCCAGAGCGCGGGCGTCCGCGCCGGGTCGGGGAGCGCCGCGAGCAGCTCCGGCCGGTCGGCCTCCGGCACGGCGAGGACGCCGAGGGCGTGGTCCCGGACACCCGGATCGAGCGGCCGGGGGTCGGGCACACCGGCACGCGGGGTCTGGGCGAGCAGTGCCGCCGTCCACTCGTCGGGTGTCATGAGCCGGCCGCCGCCGTGAGCAGCCGCCGCACGACGGCGAAGCGGGCCATGCTGTCGTCCAGCCCGCCCGGCCGCGAGCGCAGCAGCCAGCAGGCGCGCTGCTCGGCGAGGAGCGGGTCCAGGCGCCGCAGCAGCCGCGCCGCCGTCGCCGCGTCGACGGTGTCGGCCGGGCCGCCGGAGTGAGCCTGCGCACGCAGCAGGTCGAGCGCGAACGCGGCGAGCGCGACGGCATGGGTCAGCTCACGGACCACGGTGTCGCCGTCGGCGGCGGCGAGGTCGGCGTCGGCGAGATCCCGCCGGCACTCCTCCAGGGTGCGCGCGGCGGTGTCCATCGCCTCCTCGGTGGGGTGGTCGGTCACCGGGTGCGCCGCGTCCGGGCGCAGTACCCGCACCAGCGGCGAGGCGTTGAGGAGCGGCACGCCCAGGGACTCGCCGAGGCGCCCGAGGCGGTCCAGCACGCTCCCGGCGAGCCCGGCGGCGTCGAGCAGCACATGGGCGTCGAGGACCGGCGCGAGGTCCAGGTCGCGATTGGCGTCGAGGCACCAGGCGACCGCGCCCCCGTAGACGGCGGGGCCGAACGCGGGGGACGGCGGCTCCCACATGCCCTGGTCGCCCCAGCAGGTGAGCAGGTAGCCGGTCGCGCCGTGCTCCAGCCCCGCCGCCGCCGCGTCGGCCATGTTCTCCCGGGCGTTGTCCAGCCGGCCGAGCAGGGAGTTCCAGGTCCCGGTGCCCGGCGCCACCCAGAACTCCCGCCCGGCCTCCCGGAACATCCTGGTCCGGGAGCGGAACCCCTCGGCCAGCGCGTCCAGGTCGGCGCCGACCGCCTTCCACCCGGCGGCCTCCCCGCCGGCCGCGGCGAGCACCGCCCGGGCGGTGCCGGGCGCGTCGTACTGCCACACCACCGGCACCGACCCGTCGGGCAGTGCGCCCAGCAGCTCCGGATGGCCGACCAGCACGTCGGCCCAGAACTGGACCGTCCAGCCCGCCGCCAGCCACGGCTCCATCAGCGAGCCGACGTGGTCGAGCCACACGGCGCCCACCCCGTCGCGGGCGGCCCGGTCGCGGGAGCGGCCGGTGCCGAGCTCGAACGGTTCGTCGGCGCCGATGTTCACCCGGCGGGTGCGCAGTCCGTCCGCGACCTCGGCGACCAGGGCCTGTGCGAACGCGGCGTTCTCCGGCGTGGGTGCCAGGGTGGACGGGGGGTGGCGGACCCCGCCGCGCACGAAGCCGTCAGGGTTCTCGGCACGGTCCCGGTGCCGGTCGAGGGCGAGGAAGCGCTCCATGTGGCCGAAGGTGTTCTGGTTCGCGACGAGCGCGATCCCGAGGGCGGCGCACTGCGCGTCCAGCCAGCGCAGGTCCCCGGCGGTGAGGGGGGACGCGTCCTGCCAGACGTCGGCGTGGTCGCGGAAGGCGAAGGTGTGCTCGGTGTACAGCTCCAGCTGGTTGAACCGGGCCAGCGACAGCACCTCCAGCCAGCGACGCAGGGTGCGGCGGGTGGGGACACGGTCCCGGCTGATGTCGAGCAGGAAGCCGCGGACCGGGAAGTCCGGGTGGTCGTCGACCGCGTAGCCGGTCTCCGGGAACCCGGGCGAGGCGCGCAGCTGGTCCAGGGTCGCCAGGCCGTACCGCAGCCCCGCGGCGTCGGCGTGGGCCAGGTGCACGCCGTCCGGTCCGGTGCGCAGCCGGTACCCCTCGGCGGGCAGCGCGGGGTCGGCGGTGACGGTGAACGGCGCGTCCGGCGGGGCGCCGCCCGGGGAGACGGTGATGCTGCGCGGACGCGGGAAGGGCATGACGGGCAACGAACGCTCCTGGTCGCGGGTGGGTGGACCCCGCGCCGGGCCCCGTGGCGGGACCCGGCGCGAGTGGTGCTCGGGTGGGTGCCGGGCGCGGCCGGCTGCCGCACCCGGTCGGCGGGTCGGCGTGCGCCCGGCCGGACGCACGGCGGCGGGCTCAGCAGCCGCGGAGCTCGCAGATGTCGGCGCGCGAGGTGGAGACCTTCACGTCGTCGAACCATATGTAACTGTCCTTCTGCGGTGCGAAGTTGGTGGTCGCACCGCCGGCGAAGCTGGAGAAGTACGCCTTGTCCACCTGGTCGGCGTTGGTGACGAAGCGCAGCCCGGTCACCTTGGCGGCGGACTTCCCGTTGTAGAAGATCTCGATCTCTCCGTCCGCGTTGGCGCGTCCGCCGGTGACCGTGTTCACCTTCAGCCGCTGGACCAGGTTGACCCACTGGCCCTTCGGCCAGTAGATGTCGGCGCCGTTGTTCTTGAGCACGGCGTAGTCGCCGTACGTTCCCGCGTGGCCCATGTGGTAGTAGTACACGGCCGCCTGGCCCTTGGCGGTGCGCCAGATGATCCGCGAGCTGAAGCCGTTGGTGCCGTCGCAGACCTGGCCGCCGGAGCAGGCGGCGCCGCCCGCGAGGCCGATGCCCAGCTTGCCCGCGTACTCGGTGGTGCCCCAGCTGAAGTCCCCGCTGAACTTGGCCCAGTAGGACAGGTAGTACTCGCGGGCCTTCGGCACCGCGAACGGCGCGAGGGCCCCGGACTGCTCGGGCCCTATCTGCCCCTTGGGGTAGTGGACGCGCAGCGACTTGCGGCCGCTGTGCGCCGGGGTGTCGTCCACGATGCGGGCGCGGTTGTCCATGCCCAGCGCCCAGGGTGCGCTCCAGCCGTCCTTCGCCCACTCGGCGAGGGGGTAGGGCATGCCTGCCGTGGGCCGCTCGAAGGTGTTCACCTTCAGCGCCTTGGGCGCGGGCCGTTCGGCGGGTGTGCCGGCGCCGGACGCCTGGGGCGCGAACACGGCCGCGGCGACGAGTGCGCCGGCCGCGGCGGTGGTGCCGAGGATCGTGCTCCTGCTCTTCACGGGGATCTCCTTCTGTCGGTGCGCCGACGGTTCTCGGGAGGTGGTGCGCCGGTGGGCCCGGGCACCCGCGCGAACCGGTGGACGCGTGGGGGTGGTGCGCTCGTGGGGGCGGTGCGGCAGGGGGCGGTGCGGCCCGGACGCGGCGTGGCGGGGCGCGGTCCGGCCGTGCGGGGGCGGGGCGGGGGTCAGGACGGGGCGTGGTGGGGCGGGGTCAGGACGGGGCGGGGGTGTCCGGGTCGCCGAGCCAGCGCGGGAGGCGGGAGGCGATGAACGCGTCCTCCTCGCGCAGCCACGGGTACCGCTCGCGCACACCGGCGATGAGCGCGGCCTGTCCGGGCGACAGGTCCTCGGCGGGGTCCAGGCACCAGGTGCCGGCCAGCAGTCCCTGGAGGCGCAGGACTTCGTGGACCCCGGCGATGACGCCGGCGAAGCCGCCGCGCACGTCGTAGACGGCGGCGTTCGCCTCGGTGTCGCCGGCCAGCCGTGCCTCGGCCCGGGCGGCCGCCGCCCGGTCGCCGCCCGCCGCCGCGTGGGCGTCGGCGAGCAGCCTGACCGCGGAACGCGTCCACACCGCCCAGTGACCGAGCAGCCCGCCCGTGAACCGCCGGACCACCGGACCCGACGGCCCGTCCACGGCGAACGGGGTGAGCAGGTCCTGCACGATCGCGTCGTCGTTGCCGGTGTAGAGGGCCACCCGCGCACCGCGCTCCGACGCGGCGACGCCCTGGACGAGTTCGAGGGTGCGGTAGCGGTCGAAGGGGGCGGCCTTGACGGCCACCGTCGACTCCTGGTCGGCCAGTCCGCGCCAGTAGCCCCGGGACAGGTAGCGGCCTCCGACCGCCTCCTGGAGGTAGAAGCCGATCACCGGCAGCACCTCGCCGACCGCCGCCGACCGGTCGAGGAGTGCCGCCTCGTCCGCGTCCGGCAGGCCGGCGGGGGAGACGAGGACGGCGTCGTAGCCGAGCGACCGCGCGGTCACGGCCTCGGCCACCGCCTGCTCCACCGGCCCGCACACCCCCGCGACGCGGACGACCGCCGCCCCCGGGGCGTCACGCCCCTCGTGCCGGGCGCACTCCTCGGCGGCCAGGGCCAGGACGGCGCGGTACAGCCCGTGGTCACGGAGCGCGAACTGCGTGGTGTGGACCCCGACGGCGACGCCGCCCGCCCCCGCGTCCAGGTAGTAGCGGGTCAGCGCCCGCTGGCGGCGCTCGTCGAGGCGGCGCCGGGCGTCCAGGGCGAGGGGATGGGCGGGGATCACGGTGCCGCGGTGCAGCAGGGCGGCGGCCGCGGCACGGCGCGCGGCGTCCGGGCGGCCGCCGGGGGCAGCCGCGGAGCTGCCCGGGGCGGGGGTGCGGTTCGTGTGCGCGGGTGCCGCGTCGGCGGATGCGGGCGCGGTGGGAGGGGCGGCGGGGGCGGCGGGGCCGTGCGGCCGGATCGGGTCGCGCATCAGAACCGGCCGTCCCGTCGCTCGAACTTGGTCGGCTTGTCCCAGACCTCGCCGCCCGCGAGCAGCCAGCGGGCCTGGAGCTCGACGAGCGAGCCCAGGGGGAGGTCGGGATAGCCGAAGAGGGCGTGGCAGCGGCTCGCGTCGCTCAGCAGACCCGTCACGGGCGGCTCGCCCGTGAACCGCGGCTCCACGCCCAGGTGTTCACCGAGGCGGCGGGCGAGAGTGCCGACTCCGGCCGTCTCCGGCCCGGTCAGGTTGAGGACGAACGGGTCACCGGACGACGCCCGCGCCAGGCAGCGCAGCACGACCTCGTTGGCGTAGCGCTGCCAGACGACGTTGACCGCCCCGGCGCCGAGGCCGACCGGATCGCCGCGCAGCAGGGTGCGGGCGAGGTCGAGCAGCACCCCGTACCGGGGCTCGCAGGCGTAGTTGAGCCGCACGAGCGCGACCGGCGTCCCGTACGCCGCGGCCGCGTGGCGGAACACCTGCTCCCGCCCGAGGCAGGTGACCGCGTAGTCGCCGACCGGGCCGGGCGGATCGCCCTCGGTCGCGCCGCCGGTGACCGGGGCGGTCATCGCGTACACGTTGCCGGTGGAGAGCGCCACGGTGCGGGCGCCGGGGAAGCGGCGCGCGACGTGCGCCGGGAGCACGGTGTTGGTCATCCACGCCTGCTCGGGCGCGCCCGCCGTGCCGAACTTGGCGCCGACCAGGTGGACGACGGCGCCGGCGTCCGGGAGGGCGGCGAGCGCGGCCGGATCGGACAGATCGGCGGCGAGGGTCGACACCCCCTGCTTCGACAGCCGTTCACAGGCTGCGCGGTCGGTCCAACGGGACACCGCGACCACCTCGGCGTCCTGACGGCCCGCCGCGTCGAGCGCGCGCCGGGCCATGGCCGATATCCCCGCGCCCGTCTTCCCTCCGGCACCGAGGACGAGCACCCGTGCCGGCCACGCGGCGGCGTCGGAGACGAGGCCGTCGCCCGGGCGGGCGAGTTCGTCCTCCAGGTCCCCCACGGTCAGGGGCAGGGCTTTCATGGTGACTCCCCGAACTCACGGAATTCATTCCGATAAAGAGAATGAATTCAAGGAATTACTGCGACTGTCGCCAAGAAAGCACGCCCGATGAATGGGGCGCAAGGCTTGACTCAAGGGATTGAATGCTGCAATCTCCCGGCATGAAGTCGGCGGAAGACAAAGATTCATTCCTTCTCGGGCCGAAGTACCGGCGGGTCGCCGAACACCTCCGGGCGGAGATCGCCCGAGGTGTCTGGGGCGCCGGGACGCAGCTGCCCGTGGAGCGGGACCTGGCCGATGCGCTGGAGGTCAGCATCAACACCCTGCGCCGCGCGGTGAGCGAACTCGTGGCCGACGGCACGGTCCAACGACGCCAGGGCGCCGGCACGTTCGTCCGCCCCCGGCCCGGCCCCGGGCCGGGGCCGCGCCGGCTGGTCGGCGTCCTGGTGCCGTCGACGACGTACTACTATCCGCGCGTCGTCGAAGGCATCCGGCAGGTGCTCCGCGACTCCGGCGTCGGGGTGCTGCTCGCCTCGTCGAAGTACGACCTCGCGGTCGAGCGCGACGAGTTGCGGGCCCTGCGCGAGACGGGGGTCGACGGGCTGCTGCTCGCCCCGAACCTCCATCTCATGCCGGACGCGCAGGAGTACGTGGACTGCCTGCGCGAACTCCCGGTCCCGTACGTCCTCCTGGAGCGCTGTCCGCCGCAGCCCGCGCCGGACGATCCGACGCCCTACGTGCGCACCGACCACGGCGGCGGCGTGTGCCTGGCGCTGCGCCACCTCCGCTCGCTGGGCCACCGGCGGGTCGGACACCTCGGACGCCTGCACACGGGGTCCGCGGACCTGGTGGCCAGGGGCTTCGACGCGGGCAGCGACCTGCTCGGCATGGAGGTCCCCGAGGGCGTCTCGGTCCGGCGGGCGGTGTGGACGGCCGAGGAGACGGCCGCGTACGTCCGCCACTGCGCGGACTCGGGCGTCACCGCGGTCTTCTGCCTCGGCGACCGCGATGCCGCCTCCCTCGTGGTCGAGGCGCGGCGGCAGGGGCTGCGGGTGCCGGACGACCTCGCCGTCGTCGCCTACGACGACGAGGTCGCCGATGTCGGCGACCTGCCCCTGACCGCGGTCTCCCCGCCGAAGACCGAGGTCGGGGTGCTCGCCGCCCGGATGCTCCTGGCGCGGATGGACGCGGGCGCCGCGGCCCCGGCCGAACGCGTCGACCTGCTGCCCCGTCTCGTCGTCCGCGCCTCGTGCGGCGGGACACCCTCCGCGGCCGCGCCCCTGGCCGCCGCGAGCGCGTCGCCCCAGGGCGCGACGGTGGTCTGACGGGCCGTCGTCCGCCCCCGGACCACGCCCGTCGCCGGGGGCGGGCGGTCCGCTTCCTTCCCCTTCCCCGTTCCCCTTCCCGCCCCGCCGCTTTCCCCCTCCGTCCCTCCCACGTCCGTCCCGTCCCCGTCCGTCGCGTCCTCCGGCGCACCGCCGGCCGCCGAACCCCCTGTGCGGCGTCGCCGCGGGCCACGGAACCCGTCCGTGCCCCGCGGCCGGTCCGCCCTGCCCGTATCCGCACGATCCGCCGCCGCTCGGCACGGACGGACCGGTCCGCCCGTGCGACGCCGTACCGGCCCGGCCCCCGGCCGTGCCGGGCCGCGCCGTGCGTCCGTGTCCGCCCCCGCCCCGTCCGCTGCCCGGGCCCTGCCCCGTCCGCTGCCTGGGCCCTGCACCCCCGCACACCGCCCCCGCAACTTCCCCCCGAGGAGAACTCCGTGAGACCCGTACCGCCCTCCGGCCGCCCGCTGCGTATCGGCGTGGTCGGAGCAGGCTCCGTCGGCGCCGCCCATGTGCGGGCCGCCGAGGAAGCCGCCGACTGCATGACGGCCGCCGTCTGCGACACCCGCGCCGACGCGGCCGAACGGCTCGCCCCGCCGGGTGTGCCCGTCTACACCGACCACGCCGAGATGTTCGCCCGGGAACGCCTCGACGCCGTGGTGATCACCGCGCCGCACGCCTTCCACGCGCCCATGACACTCGACGCGGCCGCGGCCGGACTCCACGTCCTCGTCGAGAAGCCCATGGCCACCACCGTCGAGGACTGCACCCGGATGACGGCCGCCTGCGAGCGGGCCGGCGTCCTGCTGGCGGTGGCCCACGTCATCCACTTCGACCCGGTGGCGCTCCGCACCCGCGAGCTCCTCGCCTCCGGCCGGTACGGGACGCCGCATCTCATCACCCACCGGCGCTCCTCGCACTACGACCCCGGCTCGCGGCCCGACTGGTTCTTCGACCCCGCCGTCGCGGGCGGGGGCATCGTCCTCAACGTCGGCACCCACGGCCTCGACCGCATCCAGTGGTTCGGCGACGCACCGGTGGAACGCGTGAGCGGTGTGGTGCGCGGCCGCGACGGGCTGGCGGTCGAGACCGACGCCCTGGCTCTGATCGGCCTCGCCAACGGCATCTCCGCGAGTGTCCTGCTGACCAGCCGGGGCGCGCCGTTCTTCGACGAGACGGAGGTCATGCTGGACGAGGCGACGCTGCGCATCACGCACGACGAAGGACTCAGCCTGCTGCGGGCCGGACGCGCCGAACTCCTCGCCCCCGGCGCCCGCGACGGCGGACAGGCGGCGTTCCGCGCCCAGCTCGACGGATTCGCCGCGGCGGTCCGCGGGGACGAGGCACGGGCACGGTACGTGGACGGCGCCTACGGACGTTCCGTGGTCGCCGCAGCGCTCGCCGTCTACCGGGCCGCCGACGAGGGACGGACGGTCACCCTGCCCGCCCTCGCCTCCGCACCGTCGGGGTCCGCGTGAACACCCGCGCGTTCAGCACGCTCGGCTGCCCGGGTGCCACGGTGCACGAGGTGATCCGCAGCGCCCGCGCCGCCGGGGTCGGGGGCGTGGAACTGCGCTGCGCACAGGGAGAGCTGATCGCGCCCGACAGCACTCCGGCCGACGTGCGGGCACTCACCGCCGCGCTCACCGGGGCCGGGCTGCGGCCGGTGTGCCTGGCGTCGTACGTGCGGCTGGCCGGCGACGGAGCGCAGGCCGCCCTGCTGGAGGCCGTACTGCGCCGGGCCGCCTGGGCGGGAGCCCCGTACGTCCGGGTCTTCTGCGGCGGCAGCGGCCCGCTCGCCGCGCAGCGGGAGCGCGCGGTGCGCACGCTGGCGGCCGCGGTCCCGGCGGCCGAACGCGCGGGAGTCGGCATCCTGCTGGAGACCCACGACTCGTTCCTCACCGGGGAACTCGTCGCGTCGACTCTGGAGGGCGTCTCCTCCCCGGCGGCCGGCGCCGTCTGGGACGTCGTCAACCCGTGGCGTGCCGGGGAGGCGACGGAGCGCACGGCCGCGACGCTCGCCCCCTGGGTGCGCCACGTCCAGCTGAAGGACGTGGCGGCACCGGACGACCTGCGGCCGGTGCTGCCGGGCCACGGGGTGGTACCGCTCGGGGAGACGCTCGACGCGCTGGAGCGCATCGGGTACGGCGGCGCGCTCAGTCTGGAGTGGGAACGCGCCTGGTACCCGGACGCCGCCCCCGTGGACGACGCGCTCGCGGCCTTCGTCCGGGTGCTCGACGCCCGGCTCCCGCCGGCGGCCTGAGCCTCCGTTCCCGGGGGCGCGGGCCCCGCCCGGGGGCCGGTGAGCCCGGTGGGGACCCCGTCCGCGTCGCCGCCCCAACTCCCGGCCGCCCGCCGGGACTCCGTCCGGGCGGCCGCGGCTCCCGGCAGGCGCCCCGCAGGCCACGGCTCCGGACCGTCGGCGCCACCGGCCCGCCACCCGTGCCGCCGGGCGGCCGTCCGCGGCGCCCCGGCGACGGGCCGCACGCCGGAGCCCCCGTCCCTCACACCTGCCCCCGTCACCGTCACCCTGTCCGCAGTGGCGACCGCCCTCCCCGCCGGACCCGGCCGCCCGTACGCCCCTCCAACGTCCCCGGCCCACCCGCCGTCCGCCGTGCTCCACCAGCCACCCGCGGGCCGCCGCCCGGGCAGACCACCGTCACACGCCCGGGGACCGTCGCCCGGCCCGCCCCGCCCATCACCGCGGCAGCCGGCTCCCGGCACCACCGGCCACCAACGCCCTGCCCACCCGGCGACCCGTTCCCGCCCCACCGCCGCGCCCGCGCACGCCGCCCCGCCTGCCAACTCCCTCCACCCACCTCGCTCCTTCGCACCCACCCCGCGAGCGCCCGGCACCCGGAGCGCCCCTCGCCCCGACACCGAAACCCCGCACCCCGCACGCCCCACCCCCCCCCGACAAGGAGTCACGTCATGCGTCGTCCACCCGACCGCCCCACACCCCAGGCGCCTCCCAGCAGACGCGGCGTCATGGGCGCCGCCCTGATGGCCGCGCTCGCCGCGGCCACGGCCGGCTGCGGCACCGCCGCATCCCGCGATCCCGACGGCCCGCTCACCCTCTGGTCCGCACTGCGCGGCACCGACGCCCTGGTGGCCGAGTGGAACGCCCGGCACCCCGAGGACCCGGTGGTCTTCGACATGGTGACGTCGGGCCTCGCGGGCGGAAACGCCAAGCTCTCCAACGCCGCCCAGGCCGGCAACGCCCCGGACATCGTCTCCCTCGTCGACGCCGATCTGCCGTCGTTCGCGATCGACGGCGTCTGCGCCGACCTCACCGGCATGGTCCCGCCCCGGCTGCGTACCGCCCTCGGCCCCCAGGCGTGGACCAACGGCGAGATCGGCGGCCGGATCTACGGGATCCCGCTCGACCTCGGACCGATGCTCCTCGTGTACCGCGAGGACATTTTCGCCGCGCACGGCATCGAGGTGCCGACGACATGGGCGGAGTACCGGGAGGCGGCGCGCAGGCTCCGGCGCGACGCCCGCGGGGTGCGGCTGGGCACCTTCCACCCCAACGCGTACAACGTCCTCGCCGCGCACGCGATGCAGAGCGGCGGCCAGTGGTTCCGCACCGACGACGACGGCTGGACCGTCGACTTCCTCGACGACCCCACGCTGCGGGTCGCCGCCTACTGGCAACGGCTCGTCGACGAGGACCTGCTCATGGTGGCTCCCGGCAGCAGCCAGGAGTGGATGTCCGCCCTCGCCGGGGGCCGCGTCGCCTCCCACCTGGTCGGTCCGTGGGGCCTCGCCGCCCTCTCCCGGACCGTGCCGGACACCGCGGGCCGCTGGCGTGCCGCACCGCTCCCGCAGTGGGACCCGGACCGGCCGGTGGTCGGCACGGACGGGGTGTCGGTGCACGTCGTCACGGCTGACAGCAACAGGAAGGAGCGCGCGTTGCGCTTCCTGGAATGGCTCACCACGGCCCCCGAGGCCATCACCGCCCGCCTGTCGAGCGGTACGTCCAGCCTCTTCCCCGCGGCCCCCGCCCTGGTGGACGCGGCGTCCCGCCAGTTCGAACCGGACTTCTACGCCGGCCAGGACCTGTACGGGCTGGTCACCGGGCAGGCCCGGCTGCTGCGCACCGGCTGGACCTGGGGCCCGCGGATGCAGGCCACCGCCACCTCGCTCCACCACGGCCTCGCCCGGCTCACGTACGGCACGACGATCACCGACGCACTGCGCGCGGCCGAGGCGGAGACCCTGCCCGACATGCGCAGCCTGGGACTGTCGGTGAGGACCTCATGAGCGCCCTCGCCCCCGGCCGCGCGCGCCGCGCCGCCGCCCCCGTGCCCACCGCCGTCCCCGCCGCCCCCGGCCGCCGTTCGCAGCGGGCCGCCACCGCGCTGCTGCTCGGCCCGTTCACCGTCCTGCTGCTCACCGTGTTCGTGCTCCCCACCCTCTACGCCGTCCACCTCAGCTTCTTCTCGACCTCCCACGAGGGGCTGGGGTTCGGCAACGCCCGCACCGCCTTCGCCGGGCTGCGCAACTACGCGGCCGTCCTCGACGACCCGAGCTTCGTCCGGGGCGTGGGCGTCACCCTGCTCTACGCGGTCGTCTTCATCCCCGCGGTCGTCGCGGGCGCCCTGGTGCTCGCGCTGCTCTTCGACTCCGGGCTGGTGCGGGCCCGGCAGCTGAGCCAGACCGTGCTCTTCGTCCCGCACGCGGTGCCCGGCATCATCGGCACCGTCATCTGGCTGTACCTCTACACCCCGGGGATCTCCCCGGTGCTCGGCGCCCTGGAGGACGTCTCGCTGGAAGTGGACTTCCTCGCCCTCGACATGCTGGTGCCGTCACTGGTCAACATCGCGCTGTGGAGCGGACTCGGCTACACGACCGTGATCTTCTTCGCCGCGCTGCGGGCGATACCCGCGGACGTGATCGAGGCGGCGGCCGTCGACGGCGCGGGACGCGTGCGCACCGCCCTGCGCATCAAGGTGCCGATGATCCGCACCACGCTCACCACGGTGGTCCTCTTCACCACCATCGGCACGCTCCAGCTCTTCACCGAGCCCATGCTGCTCAGCAAGGCCACTCCGCTGGTCGGCCCGCGCTACACACCGAACATGTACATCTTCGACGCCGCCTTCACCCGCAACAACTACGGTCTGGCCGCCGCCGCTTCCGTGCTGCTGCTCGTCGTCTGCTGCGCCCTGTCCTACGCGGTCACCCGGGCGACCGCCGACCGTTCCGGAAAGGCGGGGTCATGACCTCGACGACCACCACGACGACCCGGGTCCCCGGCGGGTCCGCACCACGCCCCGGCGCCCGGCGCGGCGAGCGCGCACCCGGCCGGCCCGGTGCGCCCGGCGCCCGCTGGTCCTCCCGTGCCGTGGCGAACCTTGTGGTGGCGCTGAGCGCGCTCTACGCGCTGCTGCCCCTGCTGTGGCTGGTGCTGGCCTCGGCCGCCGACACCCAGGCCCTCTTCGCCTCGGACTTCTTCGACTTCGACGACTTCGCCCTGGCCGACAACGTGCGGGCGCTGCTGGCCGAGGGCGACGGCATCTACCTGCGCTGGTACGGCAACAGCCTGCTGTACGCGGTCGGCGGGGCGGCCGTCGGGGCGCTGGTGAGCGTCGCCGCGGGCTACGCCTTCGACAAGTTCGAGTTCACCGGCAAGCGGCAGCTCTTCGCCCTGGTGCTGGTGTCGGTCATGGTCCCGGCCACCGTCCTGGCACTCCCCATGTACCTGCTCGCCTCGCGCGTCGCCATGGCGAACACGGTCTGGTCGGTCCTCGTGCCGGTGCTGTTCAACCCGTTCGGGGTCTATCTGGGCCGGCTGTTCTCCGCCGCGTACGTGCCGAACGAAGTGCTGGAGGCCGCCCGGGTCGACGGGGCGGGGGAGCTGCGCAGTTTCTGGTCGGTGGGCCTGCGGATGCTGGGCCCGGGATACGTGACGGTCTTCCTCTTCCAGCTCACGGCGATCTGGAACAACTTCTTCCTGCCGCTGGTGATGCTCTCGGACGAGGCGCTCTATCCTCTGAGCCTCGGTCTCTACAGCTGGAACGCGGCCGCGCCGATCAATCCCGACTACTACCCGCTCATGGTGATCGGTTCGCTGCTGGCGCTGCTGCCGCTGGTGGTGGCCTTCCTGCTGCTCCAGCGCTTCTGGCGGTCGGGCCTCACGGCGGGCAGCGTCAAGTGAGCACGGGCGGCCCCGGGTTACCGCGGGCGGGACCGGCCCGCCGCCCCGGTCCCGCCCGCGCACGCGCATCCCGCCCGGGCATCCCGCCCGCGCGCCCGCGCTCGGGCCCGCGCATCCCGCCCGGACCCGGGCTCAGACGGGTCGGCCGCCGGCGCACGCGCACGCCCCGGACCCGCGGCCGTGCCGCCGGGGTCGCTTCCGTGGATTCTCAGGGGCCGGGGGCCGTATAGCCTGGCGAAATGCTAAAAGAGGTCACAGCGACCCGATACGTCACACCACTGCGTGAGGGCGGCTCGCTCCCCGGGATCGTCGAGGCCGACGACCTCGGCACGTACGTCATGAAGTTCACCGGCGCGGGGCAGGGCCGCAAGACGCTGGTGGCGGAGGTGATCTGCGGGCGGCTCGGGCAGCGGCTGGGGCTGCGCGTGCCGGAACTCGCCGTGATCGCGCTGGACCCGGTGATCGGGCTGTCCGAGCCCGATCAGGAGGTGCAGGAGCTGCTGAAGGCCTCCGGCGGCCTCAACCTCGCCATGGACTTCCTGCCCGGCTCCCTCGGCTTCGACCCGCTCGCCTACGAGGTGGATCCCGCCGAGGCCGGCCGGGTCGTCTGGTTCGACGCCCTGATCAACAACGTCGACCGCTCCTGGCGCAACCCCAACATGCTCGTCTGGCACGGCGACCTGTGGCTCATCGACCACGGGGCGACGATGATCTGGCACCACAACTGGAAGGGCGCCCAGGCGTCCGCGGCCAAGCCCTACGACGCGTCCGACCACGCGCTGGCCCGTTTCCGTCCCGACGTCGCCGCGGCTGCCGCCGCCCTCGCCCCGCTGGTCACCGAGGACGTGCTCACCGCCGTCGCGGCCGAGGTGCCCGACGAGTGGCTGGCCGGCGAGCCCGGCTTCGAGACGCCCGACGCCGTGCGCCGCGCCTACGTCGAGGCACTGCTCGCCCGGGCGGGCTCCATCCACGAGCGCATCACCCTGAACGCGCCGAGCACCCCGCGGACCCCGCAGCCGCCCGGCTGGCTGACCGGCAACGGGAAGCCGTGGCCCCACCCGGCGAGGACGCAGACGACCGCGAAGGGCGACGAGCAGTGAGCGACCGGGACGTGTTCGAGTACGCGCTGCTGCGCGTGGTGCCGAGGGTCGAGCGCGGCGAGTGCTTCAACGCGGGCGTCGTCGTGTACTGCCGGGCGAAGTCCTTCGTCGCCGCCCGCACCCATCTGGACACCGCCAAGCTCCGGGCGCTCGACCCGGACGCCGACATCGCCGGGGTGCGTGCCGCGCTCGGCGCCGTCGAGGGCGTCTGCCGGGGAGGCGAGGACGCCGGCCAGGCGGGCGGCGACGACGCCGGGCGGCGTTTCCGCTGGCTGATCGCGCCGCGCTCGACGGTGGTGCAGCCGGGACCGGTGCACACCGGACTCACCGGGGACCCCGCCGCGGAGGTCGAGCGGCTGCTCGGACTGCTGGTGCGCTGACGCGCCGGGGACGGGGCACGGCGCGCCATGTGTGCGACGCCGCGCCCCGTCGCCGTTGACACCGCGTGCCAGGGCTTCTAGCGTCCTTCCTGTCGAGGTACTAAGCGGTCGCTCAGCCCTGGTGGCGCAGCACCCGCCGGACCCCGGCAGTCGTGATGTGACGGGCTTCAAGGGCGAGGAGAACCAGAATGTCCACCACCGAGCAGCGTGTGGCTGTCGTGACCGGAGCCGCGCGGGGCATTGGCGCCGCCACCGCCGTCAGGCTCGCGGCCGAGGGCCGCGCGGTCGCGGTACTCGACCTCGACGAGGCGGCCTGCAAGGACACCGTCGAGAAGATCACCGCGGCGGGCGGCACGGCGATCGCCGTCGGCTGCGACGTCTCGGACGCCGCCCAGGTGGAGGCCGCCGTCGCGCGGGTCGCCGCCGAGCTCGGCGCGCCGACCGTCCTCGTCAACAACGCGGGCGTGCTCCGGGACAACCTGCTCTTCAAGATGAGCGAGTCCGACTGGGACACGGTCGTCAACGTGCACCTCAAGGGCGCGTTCCTGATGGCGAAGGCCTGCCAGAAGCACATGGTCGACGCCGGATTCGGCCGGATCGTCTCGCTCTCCTCCTCCTCCGCCCTCGGCAACCGCGGCCAGGCCAACTACGCCGCCGTGAAGGCGGGACTCCAGGGCTTCACCAAGACGCTCGCCAAGGAGCTCGGCAAGTTCGGCATCACCGCCAACGCCGTCGCCCCCGGCTTCATCGTCACCGAGATGACCGCCCAGACCGCCGAGCGCGTGGGGATGGGCTTCGAGGACTTCCAGGCCGCCGCGGCCACCCAGATCCCCGTCCAGCGCGTGGGCCGTCCCGAGGACGTCGCGAATGCGATCGCCTTCTTCACGGGCGACGACGCCGGATTCGTCTCGGGCCAGGTCATGTACGTGGCCGGCGGCCCGCTCAACTGAACCGGAGGACGGCGGACATGACGGGAGAGATCGTGGACAGCGGCAAGGTCGCCCTCATCACCGGCGGCAGCCGGGGCATCGGCTACGGCGTCGCCGAGGCGCTGGTCGCCCGCGGCGACCGCGTGTGCATCACCGGCCGCGGCGAGGACGCGCTGAAGGAGGCCGTGGAGAGGCTGGGCGCGGACCGGGCCATCGCGGTGCCGGGCAAGGCGGCCGACGAGGGCCACCAGGCGGCGGCCGTGGCCGCCACCATGGAGGCCTTCGGCCGGGTGGACTTCCTGATCAACAACGCGGGCACCAACCCGGTCTTCGGCCCGATGGCCGAGCTCGACCTGAACGTGGCGCGCAAGGTCTACGAGACCAACGTGATCTCCGCGCTGGGCTTCGCGCAGCAGACCTGGAAGGCGTGGCAGAAGGAGAACGGCGGTGCGATCGTGAACATCGCGTCGGTCGCCGGCGTCTCCGCGTCGCCCTTCATCGGCGCGTACGGCATGAGCAAGGCGGCCATGGTCAACCTGACCCTCCAGCTGGCGCACGAGTTCGCGCCGGTCGTGCGGGTCAACGCCATCGCCCCCGCGGTGATCAAGACCAAGTTCGCCGAGGCGCTGTACGAGGGCCGGGAGGCGGAGGCGGCCGCGGCCTACCCGCTCGGCCGGCTCGGCGTCCCCGAGGACATCGGCGGGGCGGCGGCCTTCCTCACCTCCGCGCAATCCGACTGGATCACGGGGCAGACGCTCGTCGTCGATGGGGGTATCTTCCTCAACGCGGGTGTGCACTGACGCCACCGCACCGGACCGCTTGTGAGCGGTCTGTCCTTGAATGATCCAAGTGCCCCGCCCGGCCTGTCAGATGGACCGGCGGGGCGCTGCGGTATGGTTCGCCGACCCATGGCTGAACGAGGAGCGTGCACGTGTTCTACCGGACCTGTCTGCAGGCCGCTGCAGCCCTAGCGTCCATATCTCTGCTGGCGGGATGCGGTGTCTTCTCCGACGGGGACGACGACGGCGAGCAGACGATAGCCGTCGGTACCACCAGCGAGCCGAGTACGCTCGACCCCGCCGCGGCCTGGGACGGCTCCTGGGAGCTCTACCGCAACGTCTTCCAGACGCTGGTGAGCTTCCCGACCGGGTCCGCCACCCCGCAGCCGGACGCGGCCGAGGGGTGCCGGTTCACGGACACCTCCAACAAGGTCTACGAGTGCAAGCTCCGCTCCGGGCTCACGTTCACCAACGGCGAGGCCCTCGACGCCACGGCCGTCAAGCACTCCGTCGACCGCATCCGCACCATCGACGCGGAGAGCGGGCCCGGCGGTCTCCTCGGCTCCCTGGACCGCGTCACCGTCTCCGGCGACGACACCGTCACCTTCCGCCTGAAGACCGCCGACGCGACCTTCCCGTTCATCCTGGCCACGCCCGGCATGTCGATCGTGCCGCCCTCCCAGTACCCCGCCGACAAGCTCCGCGGGGACGGCAAGCTCACCGGCTCCGGACCCTACGTCCTCGACTCGTACGCCAAGGGCAAGACCGCCGAGCTGAGCCGCTACGAGGGGTACAAGGGCTTCGCCAAGGTCAGGAACGACGCCGTCACGATCCGGTACTACCAGGACTCGGACGTCATGATGAAGGCGCTGAAGGACCGGACGATCGACGCGATCAACCGCGGTCTCACCGCCGAGGAGGTCGTCGAGCTCCAGGAGAGCCGGCCGGAGACCGCCCACCTCCAGCTCATCGAGAACACCGGCGCCGACATCCGCTACCTGGTCTTCAACCCGGACGACCCGCAGGCCGGCAAGCTCGCCGTGCGCCGCGCGATCGCCCAGCTCATCGACCGCGGCGCGCTCGTCCAGAAGGTCTACCAGGGCACCGCCGAGCCGCTGTACTCCATGGTCCCCAAGGGCATCGCGGGCCACACCACCGAGTTCTACGACCGCTTCGGCGAGCCCAATGCCGCCAAGGCGGAGGAGATCCTCGAGGACGCCGGCATCACCGCGCCCGTCTCGCTGAAGTTCTGGTACACGACCGACCGGTACGGCTCCTCGACGGCTCCCGAGTTCGCCGAGATCAAGCGCCAGCTGGAGGACAGCGGCCTCTTCCGGGTCACCCTGGAGGGCAAGCCCTGGACCGAGTTCCAGGCGGGCTACCAGGCCGGCGAGTACCCCGTCTTCGGCCGCGGATGGTTCCCCGACTTCCCGGACCCGGACAACTTCATCGCCCCCTTCGTCGGCGCCAAGAACGTGCTGGGCACGCCGTACGAGAGCCCGGAGATCACCGAGCAGCTGCTGCCCCAGTCCCGCCGGGAGAGCGACCGCGGGGCGGTCACCGGCCAGTTCGAGCGGGCCCAGGAGATCCTCGTGGACGACGTGCGGCTGCTGCCCCTGTGGCAGGGCAAGCTGTACACGGCGGCCAGCGAGGAGATCGGCGGCAACGAGAACGCGCTCGACCCGCAGAGCATCATGCAGATGTGGGAGCTGTACCGGAAGAAGAGCTGGTAACCCGGCTGTCAGTGGTGGCGGGTAGGTTCGGGGATCTCGGCTCCGGGATCCCGGAACCGCCCGTTCACCGGAGGTTGTTGACGTGACCGACACCGACATGCTGCCCGAGTCCTGGCGCGGCGTCCTCGGCGAGGAGCTCCAGAAGCCGTACTTCGCGGAGCTGACCGAATTCGTCGAGAAGGAGCGTGCGAACGGGCCGGTGTACCCGCCCCGCTCCGAGGTGTTCGCCGCGCTGGAGGCCACCCCGTACGACAAGGTGAAGGTGCTCGTCCTGGGCCAGGACCCGTACCACGGCGAGGGCCAGGGCCACGGCCTGTGCTTCTCGGTGCGGCCCGGTGTGAAGACGCCGCCCTCGCTGCGCAACATCTACAAGGAGATGCAGGCGGAGCTGGGTCTGCCCGTCCCCGACAACGGCTATCTGATGCCCTGGGCCGAGCAGGGCGTGCTGCTGCTGAACGCGGTGCTCACCGTCCGCGCGGGCGAGGCCAACTCGCACAAGGGCAAGGGCTGGGAGAAGGTGACCGACGCGGTGATCCGGGCGGTCGCCTCGCGTCCGGACCCGGCGGTGTTCGTGCTCTGGGGCAACTACGCCCAGAAGAAGCTGCCGCTGATCGACGAGACCCGCCACACGGTCGTCAAGGGTGCGCACCCGTCCCCGCTCTCGGCGAAGAAGTTCTTCGGCTCCCGCCCGTTCACGCAGATCGACGCGGCCGTCGCGGCCCAGGGCCATGAGCCGATCGACTGGCGCATCCCCGATCTCGGCTGACGCCGGGGGTCCCGTTCACACCGCCGGCCGACAGGTTCGGGCCGTGCCGCCCGAGCCTGTCCGCGATCGCCCTGACGTGCGGCTAGCGTCGGGACGGCGGCACGGTGCCGCGGGACGCGGGAGGCCGTCGTGACGGATCAGCAGCAGTCACCAGCGGACGCGGTGACGACCCGCATCGGACAGGCGGCCATGCTGCTGCACGGCGGAGACCGCGAGGAGGCCCGGAACCGCCTCGCGGAGCTCTGGTCCGAGATCGCCGACTCCGGTGACGCCCTCGACCGGTGCACCCTCGCGCACTACCTGGCCGACGCCCAGGACGACCCCGCCGACGAGCTCGCCTGGGACCTGAGGGCGCTGGCCGCGGCCGAGGGCGTGGAGCGCACCGGCGGCGGGACGCCCGCCGTCCGGGCGCTGTTCCCCTCGCTCCACCTGAACCTGGCCGCCGACTACGTCAGGCTGAGCCGCCCGGCCGCCGCCCGGGACCACCTGGCCCGGGCGCGCGCGGCGACCGGCGCCCTGGCGGACGACGGGTACGGCCACGACGTCCGAGCGGCGATCGACCGCCTCTCCCGCACCCTCGGCCCGGCCTGACCCCGCGGATTCCTGTCCTGTCCGGCGGCGGACAGCCGGTTTCTGCCCCGTCCGGCGGCGGACAGCCCGTTCCCGTCTCGCCCGGCAGCGGACAGCCGCTCCCCGTCCCGCACCGCGGCGGACAGCCCGGCCGAGGACGGCCCTGCGGGCGCCCGCCCGGCCGGGCCGCCTCGGTGGCCCCGCCCTCCCGGGCCCGACGGGCGGCGTCGCCGTCCCGGTGCGCCCCGCCCGGCCGGGGCCGCGTCCCGCCGGCCGCGTTCACCGGACGTGTCCTTCGCGGCAGGCACGGGCCTCGGCGCTGCCGGGGCGCAGGCCCCCGAGGGACTCGCCGAGCCCGCACACGTCCTCGCGCCCCCGCGGGAGCCGCAGGCCGGGTACGTGTGGCAGGTGCGGCGGTGCCGGTGCCGCCCGCTCGGGCGGCGTGGAACGCGGGGGTGCGGTGCTCTGTCCGGCGGCGGCCGGAGAGGTGGTGCGCCCGGCCGCCGCGGGGCGCCCGGGACGGCCCGCCGGTACTGCCGCGGGCTCGGGCAGGGCGGCTTCCAGGGCCTGACGGGCGGGGCCGGGGAGGATCTGCGGACCGGCCGCCTGCCGCGGTGCGGGGGAGGCGGGCGCCGGTGCGGGGGAGGGCGGCGGTCCTGCGGGCACCGACACACAGCCCGCGGTCGCCCACGCCGCGAGCACGGTCAGGATCGTCCCTGCTGTCGTCTTCGTTCGCTGCACCCGCGCAACTCTGCTGGGCGGGCGGCGGGTTGCCGGTCCGTACGGACGCGAATGGCACGCACGGGTGACGCGCTTTTCGGCCGACCCGCCGTGGGTGGCTCATTCGCCGGTCACACCGTCGATCGCCTCGCGCAACAGGTCGGCGTGGCCGTTGTGCCGTGCGTACTCCTCGATCATGTGGGTGAGCACCCAGCGCAGGTTGAACGGCTCACCCGAGCGCGACGGCCGGACGCCGAGGTCGTCGAGCCCGCGCGCCGCCGTCACCTCGCGGGCCGCCGCCACCTCCGCGCGCCAGTCGGCGAGCGTCGCGTCCCAGGTCGTCGACGCGGTGGTGCGGAAGTCCCCGTCCGGATCCTTCTCGGAGTAGTAGAGCGGTTCGATCTCCTCGCCGGCCAGGACCGTGCGGAACCACCACCGCTCCACGTCGGCGATGTGGCGTACGAGCCCCATCAGGGTCAGCGTGGACGGCGCGACCGCCGGGGTGCGCAGTTGCTCGTCGGTCAGATCCGCGCACTTCATCAGCAGCGTCTCCCGGTGGTAGTCCAGGAAGGCGGTCAGCGTCTCGCGCTCGCCGGCGTCGGTGCGGGGGTCGGTGCGGGGGTCGGTGCGCTCATCGGTTGTCATGGCGCCATCCTGGTCGAGCCGCGACGGCGGCGGCCAGCGGTTATTCCTCCCGCGCTTCCTCCGGCGCTTCCTCGGGCGCGTCCCTCGGGCCCGTGCCCAGCATTCCGCGCAGCAGCTCGTCGAGACCGGTGCGCAGTGCCTCCGGTGAGGGAACCGCCCGGTGGTACGAGCCGATGGCGCAGGAGAGCATCAGCCCCTCGCACCAGGCGACCAGCGACAGTGTGTGGCGCTCGGGATCCGCCGAGCCGCAGGCCCTCATCAGGGCGGCCAGCGGCTCGCGGAAGCGCGCGCCGGCGGTGTCGTAGAACTCCCGCAGCTCGGGCCGGCGGCGGGCCTCCAGGGCCAGTTCGTAGCGGGCGACGAGCAGTGCCGGATGCCGGGTGAGGTACCGGTGGAGGGTGAGTGCCATGGCGTCGACGAGCGGGGGCCGTCCGCCGGACGGTGCGGGCATCTCGTCGATCGTGAGCACGGCCGCCTCGCGTTCGGCGAGCCGGCGCACGGTGGCCTGGAGCAGGGCGAGCCGGGTGCGCGCGTGGTTGGAGGTCGATCCCTGGGGGAGGCCGGCCGCCTCGTCGACCGCGCGGTGGGTCAGACCCCGCATGCCGCGCTCGGCGAGCAGGGCGAGGGCCGTGTCGGCGACGAGCCCGGCGCGGGCGGCGCCGGTGGGGTGCGGGGCGGTGCGTGCGGGCATGCGGCCAATCTACCGCGATCACTACAAATGTAGTACCGTGAGTGGGTCACTACAGGTGTAGTCAACCGGTCGAGGAGCAGCCATGCCCGGATCCAGCGCGGCCTCACGCGCCGTCGTCGTCGGCAGCGGAATCGGCGGTCTCACCGCGGCGGTCGCCCTGCACCAGCGGGGCTGGGACGTCACCGTGCTGGAACGGGCCCCCTCGCTGCGGCCCGTCGGCGCCGGCATCGGCCTCGCCCCCAACTCCCAGCGCGCGCTCGACGTCATCGGCCTCGGCGACGAGATCCGCTCCCTCGCCGCATGGCAGGGCGCGGGCGGCATGCGCACCCCCGCCGGACGCTGGCTCTCGCGCACCGACGCCACCGCCGCGGCCGAGCGCTTCGGCGGACCCCTCGTCCTGGTGCACCGGTCCACCCTGATCGAGCGCATCGCCGCCCGCCTGCCCGACGGCGCCGTCCGCACCGGCTGCCCCGGCGAACTCGCCGACCCCGGCACCGCCGGCGGCGCCCCCGCCCGCGTCACCACCCCGGAAGGCGACATCGAGGCAGCGCTCGTCGTCGGCGCCGACGGCATCCACTCCGGCGTCCGCCGCGCGCTCTTCCCCGCCCACCCCGGACCCCGCTACGCCGGCTTCACCACCTGGCGCGTCGTGGTCCCCGCCCCCGACGCCCCGTTCGAGCCCCACGAGACCTGGGGCCCCGGCTCCCTGTGGGGCACCCAGCCGCTCGCCGACGGCCGTGTCTACGCCTACGCGGCCGCTGTCGCGCCCGAGGGCTCCGGCGTCGCCGACGAACAGGCCGAACTGCTGCGCCGGTTCGGCGACTGGCACGATCCCGTCCCGGCCGTCATCGCCGCCGCGCCCGGCGTCGTCCTGCGCAACGACGTCCACCACATGATCGACCCGCTCCCCGCCCACCACCGCGGCCGCACCGTCCTGATCGGCGACGCGGCCCACGCCATGGCACCCTGCCTCGGCCAGGGCGGCAACCAGGCCATCGAGGACGCCGTCGTCCTCGCCCACCACGCGCCCCCCGGCGGCGACCTCGGCACCGGCCTCGCCGCCCACAGCGCCGCGCGCCTGCCCCGCACCGCCTCCGTCGTCCGCAAGTCGGCCCGGGTGGCCCGGTTGATGGCCCTGCGCAGCACCCCCGCGGTCGCCGTCCGCGACACCCTCATGGCCACCGCCTCGCGCCTCGGACCGGGCCTGGTCCTGCGCACCTTCGACGGCATCGCCGACTGGCGTCCGCCGCAGCGCACGTATGCTGCCGGGGCACACGGCGTGCACGACGGAGGGCCGGCACGGCACTGACGCCACCACCGGCACCGTCCCCGCCCGGCGCCGCCGCGGCGCCGGGTCCGCAAGGCGCCGGCACCGCCCCGCGGTCCCGGCACGGACGACGCCCGCGCCCCGGCGCCGGCACGCATCGAATGGAGACCCCGTGAAGGTCGGCTGCATCGGGCTCGGCGACATCGCGCAGAAGGCGTACCTCCCCGTCCTGACCGCCCTGCCCGGAGTCGAACTCCACCTCCAGACCCGCACCCCCCAGACCCTGGAGCGGGTGGGCGAGACCCACCACGTGCCCGCCGCACGCCGCCACACGGACCTCGACGGTCTGCTCGGCGCGGGTGTCGACGCCGCGTTCGTGCACGCCTCGACCGCGGCGCACGCCGAGATCGTCACCCGTCTCCTCGACGCCGGCGTCGCCACCTACGTCGACAAGCCGCTCGCCTACGAACTCGCCGCCTCCGAGCGCCTCGTCGCCCTGGCCGAGGAGCGGGACACCAGCCTGGCCGTCGGCTTCAACCGCCGCTTCGCCCCCGGCTACGCCCAGTGCCTGGAGCACCCGCGCGACCTGATCCTCATGCAGAAGAACCGCGTGGGCCTCCCCGAGGACCCGCGCACCCTCGTCCTCGACGACTTCATCCACGTCGTCGACACCCTGCGGTTCCTCGCCCCCGGGCCCGTCGAGCACACCGACGTCCGGGCCCGCATCGCCGGCGGACTGATGCACCACGTCGTCCTCCAGCTCTCCGGCGACGGCTTCACCGCCCTCGGCACGATGAACCGGATGAGCGGCTCCACCGAGGAGATCCTGGAGGTGTCGGGCCAGGACGCCAAGCGAGAGGTGCGCAACCTCGCCGAGGTCGTGGACCACAAGGGCCAGCCGAGCGTGCGGCGGCGCGGCGACTGGGTGCCCGTCGCCAGGCAGCGCGGCATCGAGCAGGCCGTGCACGCCTTCCTCGACGCGGTGCGCGACGGGCGGACCCTCAGCGCCCAGGACGCCCTGCGGACGCACGAGCTGTGCGAGCGGATCGTCCTGCGGGCCCTGGAGCAGGCCGGCGGATGAGTCGCGTCCCGCCCGCCGCGGCCCAGACCGCGAGCGCGCCGAGCGCCCCGTACACGGGCCAGTCGCCGAAGCGCACGTAGAGCGTCGTGCCCTCGGCCCGCGGGACGCCGTACACCTCCGCGGCGGCGGCGTCCGTGCCGAGCGGGGAGCCGATCCGCCGGCCGCCGGCCCCGTACACGGCGCTCACCCCGGTCAGCGTCGCGTGCACCATCGGGCGGCCCGACTCGGCCGCCCGCAGGGCCCCGAGCGAGGCGTGCTGCTCGGGCGCCCAGCTGTCCTGGAACGACGACGTCGCCGACTGCGCCACCAGCAGCCCCGCGCCCTCGAGCACCAGATGGCGGCTCATGTCGGGGAACGCCGACTCGAAGCAGACCAGTGGCCCGACGCGGTCCCCGCCGGGCAGCGTCATGACCACCGGCGCCGTGCCGCGCAGCCGGTCCTCCCCGGCGGCCCGGCCCACCGACGTCGCCCAGCCCAGCAGCGAACGGGCCGGCACGTACTCGCCGAACGGCACCAGGCGCATCTTGTCGTACCGGTCGCCGGTGAGGCCGTCCGGTCCCACCAGCACCGAACTCTTGTAGATGCCCGCCGGTCCGGACGCGCCCTCGCTGCGCGCGTCCACGTTCACCAGCAGCGGGGCGCCCACCTCGCGTGCCAGCTCCGCCAGCCGGTCCGCCAGGTCCGGACGCCGGCGCAGATCGGCGCCCACACTGCTCTCACCCCAGACCACCAGGTCCGGCGGCGCACCACGGCCCGCCAGCCCGCGGGTCAGCTCCTCGCCCCGGTCGAAGCGGCGTTCGGCGCCGTCGGCGCCGCCCACCACGCCCGGCTGGACCAGCGCCACCCGCAGCCGTCCCGACTCGCGCGGCTGCGGAGCCCACGCCCACGCGCAGGCCCCGGCCGTGGCGCACACCAGCACGCCCGCCACCGCGGCCCGGCGTGCCGCGCGCACCGCCACCAGCAGGGCGAGCGCGGTGTTGACCGCCACGACGAGCAGGCTCACCAGCCACACACCGCCCACCGACGCGAGCCGCAGCGCCGGGGACACCTCCCACTGGGACGCCCCCAGCAGCCCCCAGGGCCCGCCGAGCCCCTCCCACGACCGGACCAGCTCGATCACCAGCCAGCCCGACGGCACGAGCACCAGCGCCGCCGGCACCCGCCCGCCGGCCGGCGAGCCGGCCGTCAGGTGCCGCACCAGCAGGCCCCACGGCGCCCAGAGCAGGCCGAGCAGGGCGGCGATCACCGCCAGGAACACATGAAGGGACGGCAGCAGCCAGTGGTGCACCGCGACCATGAACCCGATCCCACCGAGCCATCCCTCGACCATCGCCCGCCGAGCCGTCGGCGCGGTGCGCAGCAGCAGGATCCAGGGGACGAGCGCGCCGTAGGCGAACCACCACAGCGACGGCTCGGGGAACGCGAGGGCCGGAAGGGCTCCGGCCCCCAGCGCGGCCGCACCCCGCCGCCTCGACGACCAGGCCGCCGGCCCCCGGCCCGCCGGCCGGTCCCCGGCCCGCCCGTCCGCCGTCGTACGGCCCCCACGCACTCCCACCGGAATCCGCATTCCGCGCCTCCTTCCCCCTCAGTGTGGGGTACGGGGACGCATGGGGACAGAGCGCCACGAGCGCCGCGAGGGGCAGGCGGTGCCGGGCGCCCGCCCCCGGGACGCCCGGCGCGTCTCAGGTGCGGGCGCGCCCCGGGGCGCCGCCCCGCACGGCGCGCAGGATCACGAACTTCGGATCGGAGGCCACCACCTCGCAGTTGCCGAAGATCCGCCGCAGCCGCACGTGGTACCCCAGGTGCCGGTTGCCGACGACCCACAGTTCGCCGCCCGGCCGCAGCACCCGCCGGGCGTCCGCGAACATCCGCCGGGCGGTCGTGTCCGTGGTGGCGCGGTGCGAGTGGAACGGCGGGTTGTTGAGGACCAGATCGGCACAGGCGTCCCCGAGCGCCGTCAGACCGTCGCCGGCCAGGAACTCCGCCCGGCCGCCCGGCACGTTCTCGCGGAAGGTGGCCTCTGCGGACGCCACCGCGGAGTACGACTCGTCGGTGAAGGTGACGCGCGCGTCGGGGTTGGCGAGCGCGGCCGCCAGGCCGACCACGCCGTTGCCGCAGCCGAGATCGACCACGTGGTCGGGGCCGTGGCGGTCGGGGAGCCGGCTCAGGAAGAAGCGGGTGCCGATGTCGAGCCGGTCCGCGCAGAAGATCCCCGCGTGGTTGGTGACGGTGCGGCCCGCGGCGGCGCCGGTCCCCTCCGGGAGCGCGTACCGCACGGGCCACGGGCTGGGCCCCCGCTCCGGCGCGGGGTCCGGCGTGCTGAACACCAGCCGGGCCTTCTTCGCCGCGAGGGAGGTCCGCGTCGGTCCGATGAGGCGTTCGAACAGCCGCAGCGTCGACGTGTGGATCTCGCTGACCATGCCCGTCCCCATCACGACCGTGCCGGGGTGGACGGCCGGGGCGAGACGGTGCAGCTGGTCCTCCAGCAGCGCCAGGCTCTTGGGAATCCGCACGAGCAGGACGTCGATCCGCTCCGGCGGCGTGTCCCGGACCGTCAGCAGCGTCACGGCCGCCGGATCCACGCCGGCGCGGGCGAGGTTCGCCAGCGTGGCCTGCCGGCCCAGGTACGAGTCGGTGATCTGGACGACCGGATGCCGGCCCGCGAGCGAGGTGGTCAGGGCCCCCCACCGGTCGCCCACCACGGCGACCGTGCCGGTCAGCGGGACGGGAGGCGCGTCGTCGATGCCGTGCAGACGGCGCAGCAGGTACTCGTCGGCCGCGTCCCAGGCGCGCAGCGCGTCGCGCGGGTCCTCGGGGAAGCGGGTGAGGTCGAAGGCCCCAAATGACGTGGTCAGACGGTTCATCGTGGGTTCAGGCTAGCCGAGTGCGGGGCGCGCCCCGCACGCCGTCCCGGCCGGGCCGCGGGCGCTCAGGCCGCGCGCTCCACGTCCTCGCGTGCCGCAGCGGCCCACTCCACCACGAGCGCCTCGTACTCCGGGCGGCGGTCGTCGGGGAGGGACCCGTCGGACCAGAGCTCTCGGATCCGGGCGTTCAGCTCGGAGGCGGTCAGGCGGGACACGGGCTCGTCGCGAATGGGGGACATGCGCACAAGGCTAAGGCCTCCCACCGGCACCCGTGACCCGCCGCCGACGGACCGTCAGTGGGCCGACTCGCCCGCGTGCGGGCTGAGCACACCGGCTCCGACCAGGATGAACAGCACGATTCCCAGCAGGATCCGGTAGATCACGAACGGCATGAAGCTCTTCGTAGTGATGAATTTCATGAACCAGGCGATCACCGCGTAGCCCACCGCGAAGGCGACGACCGTCGCGAAGATCGTCGGCCCCCAGGAGACGTGGCCCTCGCCGGCGTCCTTCAGCTCGTAGGCGCCGGACGCCAGCACCGCGGGGATCGCCAGCAGGAACGAGTACCGTGCCGCGGCCTCGCGGGTGTATCCCATCAGCAGGCCGCCGCTGATCGTCGCGCCGGACCGGGAGACGCCCGGGATCAGGGCCATCGCCTGGCAGAAGCCGTAGATCAGGCCGTCGCGGACGCCGAGGTCCTTGAGGGTCTTGCGCTCGCGCACCGCGCGGTGCCGGCCGCCCGCCTCGTCGCGGGCGGCGAGCCGGTCGGCGACACCCAGCACGATGCCCATGACGATCAGCGTGGTCGCGATCAGCCGCAGATCACGGAACGGGCCCTCGATCTGGTCCTTGAGGGTGACGCCCAGCACACCGATGGGGACGGAGCCGATGATGACCAGCCAGCCCATCTGGGCGTCGTGGTCCTGGCGCATCGCCTTGTCCGTCAGCGAGCGGAACCAGGCCGTCGTGATCCGGGCGATGTCCTTGCGGAAGTAGATGAGCACGGCGGTCTCCGTGCCGATCTGCGTGATCGCGGTGAACGCGGCGCCCGGGTCGTGCCAGCCGGCGAACGCGGCGGTCAGCCGCAGATGGGCACTGGAGGAGATCGGGAGGAACTCCGTCAGTCCCTGGACGAGCCCGAGGACGAATGATTCGAACCACGACATGAAAAGAAGCCATCCCGGTGCTGGTCAGGGTCGGATGGGACGGGCCGTGGCGGCGTACCCGTCCGGGCCGCGATCATGCGGGCCCGTCGCGTCGCAGCGTAGCGGCTGAAGATGTCGCGCAGTCCGGCGGGCCGGGGGCACCGCGCGCCGCGCCGCAGCGGCTCAGGCGGACCGCAGACGGTGGCGCCTGCGCCACCCGACGACGGCGGCGGTCAGGCCGGTGAGCACGATGAAGCCCGTCGCGGCCAGGAACACCGGGGACGTCGGCGACGCGGCGCTGCTGCCCGCGACGACATAGGCGGCGGTGTTGGGAACCGACCCGATGCCGGTCGCCAGCAGGAAGGGTGCCCAGCCCATCCGGGAGACCGCGGCGCAGTAGTTCGCGGCGGCGAACGGCACCCCGGGGAAGAGCCGGACGGCGAGCATGGACCGGAAGCCGTGCCGGCTGAGCTGGCCGTCGGCCGCCGTCAGCAGCCGTCCGCGCAGCAGCGGCCGCAGGGCGTCCTGGCCCAGCAGCCTGCCGAGCCCGAACGCGATGCCCGCCCCGAGCACGGTGCCGCCGACCGCGGCGGCCAGGCCCGCCTGGGAGCCGAAGAGCGCCCCGGCGGCCAGGTTGAGGATCGGTCTCGGCACGAAGGCGGCCGTACAGACGCCGTAGACCACGGCGAACAGGGCCACCGCGGAGAAGCCGGTCACCTGGGGCGGCCAGCCCGCCGACAGCAGCCGCTGGGGTTCGAACAGCAGGACCGTCACCGCGGCGGACGCCAGCAGCACCAGCAGCAGGGACAACCGCGACCAGGGCGAGAACAGCACCCTGGAGCAGCGGACGGCGAGGCCGTTTGCCGGCCTGGGAGCGAGGTCGAACATCCGGGGAGACTAACCGACAAACGTGTCCGTTCGGCATCAACTGCGGCACCGGGCCGTCCCCGAGAGGCCGGAACCCCAGCTCGCACGGTGTCGCGGCAAAACCATTCGACGGCCCCGCACACCGTGCACGATCATCGTCGGCATGGTCCGGTACGCCCTCTCCGCAGCGCCGTCCGCAGTCGCGGACGCGCCGAAGGCTGCCGTGGACCCGGCAGCGGCGTTCGAGACCGCGGCGCCCCACGGCGGCGCCCGAGGCTGACCCTTCCCGGATCGTCCGGCGGACCCCGCAGGGGGAGGGTCGGCGGTCTTCCGGGGTCCCGCACACCGTTCACGTTCCGGGAAGGGACAGCTTCGCCATGTCCAAGACGGCATACGTCCGCACCAAGCCGCACCTCAACATCGGCACCATGGGACACGTCGACCACGGCAAGACCACACTCACCGCCGCGATCACCAAGGTGCTCAGCGAGCGGGCCGGCGGCGGCACCTCCTACGTCGCCTTCGACCGCATCGACCGGGCGCCGGAGGAGGCCCGCCGCGGCATCACCATCGACCTCTCGCACGTCGAGTACGAGACCGACACCCGCCACTACGCGCACGTCGACATGCCCGGCCACGCCGACTACGTGAAGAACATGGTCACCGGCGCCGCCCAGCTGGACGGGGCGATCCTGGTGGTCTCCGCGCTCGACGGCGTCATGCCGCAGACCGCCGAGCACGTGCTGCTCGCCCGCCAGGTGGGCGTGGACCACGTCGTCGTCGCGCTCAACAAGGCGGACGCGGGCGACGACGAGCTCACCGACCTCGTGGAACTGGAGGTGCGCGACCTGCTCACCGCGCACGGATACGGCGGCGACACCGCGCCGGTCGTACGCGTCTCCGGGCTGAGGGCCCTGGAGGGGGACCCGCGCTGGACGGGGGCGATCGAGGCGCTCCTCGACGCCGTGGACACCTATGTGCCCACCCCGGTGCGGTACACCGACGCCCCGTTCCTGCTCCCGGTGGAGAACGTGCTCACCATCACCGGCCGGGGCACCGTCGTCACCGGGGCCGTGGAGCGCGGCACGGTCCGGGTCGGGGACCGCGTCGAGGTGCTCGGCGCGGGGACGGAGACGGTGGTCACCGGGGTGGAGACGTTCGGCCGGCCGATGGAGCGCGCGGAGGCGGGCGACAGCGTGGCGCTGCTGCTGCGCGGCGTGCCGCGCGACGCGGTCCGCCGCGGCCATGTGGTCGCCCGGCCCGGCAGCGTGGTGCCCCGCCGCCGGTTCACCGCGCGGGTGCGCGTGCTCTCCGCACGCGAGGGCGGCCGGAGCACACCGGTCTTTGGGGGCTACCGCCCGCAGTTCCACATCCGCACCGCGGACGTCGTCGGCGCCGTCGACCTCGGCGACGCGGCCGTCGCGAGGCCGGGGGAGACGGTCGAGATGTCCGTCGAACTCGGGCGGGACGTCCCGCTGGAGCCCGGTCTCGGCTTCGCGATCCGCGAGGGCGGCCGCACCGTCGGCGCGGGCACGGTGACCGAGGTGCTGTGAGCCCGCCCCGGGTGTCCCTCCCGCTCCGGAGGGACACCCGGGGCGCCGGGCACAATGGCACGGTGAACGACCCGAGTCCCGACGGCCGCCGCGCCGCGCCCCGCCCCGGTCCCGCACAGCCGGTCCCGCCCGCCTCGCCGGCGGCCGTCCCCGCGGCACCGGCCGCACCCCGCGCCACCGCCGGCGAGGACGACCACCGCGACGACGACCGCGAGGACGAGCGCGACGACGAACGCGAGGATGAGCGCGACGACGAACGCGAGGATGAGCGCGACGGTGACCGCGAGGACGATCGCGTTCCCGTGATCCGCGCGGTCGGCGGCGGCACCGCGAAGCTGATGCCCGACGTGGACCGGCCCCGGGCCTGGCTGCTGACCGTGGACGGCTCCCCGCAGTCGTACGTGGACCTCGACGACCCCCTCCACCTGGAGTTCGAGTACGTGCGCCGGCTCGCCCACGCGGTCGACTGCGCGGCACCCGAGGGGGAACCGCTGGACGTGCTCCACCTCGGCGGAGGGGCGCTGACCCTGCCCCGCTGGGTCGCCGCGACCCGTCCGGGGTCCCGGCAGCGGGTGGCGGAGTCGGACGGCGGACTCGTGGAGCTGGTCTCCGCACTGCTGCCGCTCGCGGCGGGGGCGGACGTCGCCGTGCACACGGCCGACGCACGGGACCATCTGGAGGCCGCGCCGTCCGGTGGCTACGACGTCGTGGTCGCCGACGTGTTCGGCGGCTCGCGGGTGCCCGCGCAGGTGGCCTCGCTCGGATTCGCACGGGCGGCGGCGCGGGCGCTGCGGCCCGGCGGGCTCTACGCCGCGAATCTCGCCGACGGCGCGCCGTTCGGCTTCCTCCGGTCGCAGCTGGCGACCTTCGCCGCCGTCTTCGGGGAACTGGCCCTGATCGCCGAGCCCTCGGTGCTGCGCGGCCGGAGGTTCGGCAACGCGGTGCTCCTGGCGTCGCAGAGCCCGCTCCCGGTGGCCCCGCTGGCCCGCCGCGCGGCGGCCGACGCCTTCCCCGCCCGGGTCGAGGAGGGCAGATCACTGGCCCGGCTGATCGGCGGTGCGCAGCCGGTGCGGGACGAGGACGCGGTGCCCTCGCCGCGGCCGCCGGAGGGCGCGTTCGGCATCGGCTGACCGGCGGCCCGCCCCGCCGGGGCGGGCCACCGGCAGGGCGGGCCGCGAAGGCGGCTCCCTCCCCCCGGCGGGCGGTCCGGGAGGGACTTCGCGTCACGCCCCCGGCGTCAGGACGCGTCGGCCGAGGCGTTCGCCAGCCGGACGGTGCTCAGGATCTTCCGGATGGTGGCGTCGTCGACCTCGTCCGCGACGCCGGTGTTGGCGTACAGGACCCAGCTCTTGAAGTCGCCCTTGGGGTCCTTGAAGGAGAAGGCGATGGACTTGCCGTCCGTCTCGCACTTGTTGTCCTTCTTCACCCCGGCGGCGGTCGCGGTCGAGATGCTGCCCTTCAGACCGGACGCCGTGGTGTAGTCCTCGGCCTTGGTGATCTTGACCTTGCCGGACGGCTCGGTCTGCGCGTACCCGGCCCAGACCCAGTTGCCCGCCTCGTTGTAGGCGGCCTCGGCGGTGCTCTTCGCGCCCTTGCCGCCCTTGGTGCCGGTGCTGGCGAGACCGTAGGTCTCGTTGCTGCCGTCCTTGTCCGAGTCGAACTCGCACCACTTGCTCTTGAGGTGCGCGGGTGCGCTCATCATGACGACCGGCGAGCCGTCGCCCTTCTTCTCGTCCTCGAAGCCGGAGGCCATGCCGCTGCTGGCGACCTCCCAGTCGGCGGGGACGTCGAACTGGGTGCCGTGCTTGGGGTTGGTGACGACCTTCCAGCCCTCGATCGTGGGCTTGGCGTCCGTGCCCGCGCGCGGGTTGTCGCTCGGCGCCGCGGAGCCGCCGCCCTCCGGCGAAGCCTCCTTCGACGGCGACTGGGAGGCGGTCGTGCCGCCGCCCTTGTCGGACTTCCCGCTGTCGTCGTCCTTCAGCACGATGAAGCCGGTGATCGCGGCGGCGGCGACGACGGCCGTCGCGGCGACGATCGCCACGATCGTGGTCTTCTTCTTGTCGTCCTGCGACGGCTGCGGAGCGCCGGGCATCTGGCCGGGCACCGCGTACTGCGGCATCGTCGGCTGCTGGTACGGGTTGGGCTGCTGGTATCCAGGCTGCTGGTAGCCGCCCTGCTGGGGTCCCGGCTGCTGGTACGGATTCGGCTGCTGGTAACCCGGCTGCTGGTACGGGTTCTGGTCCTGCGGGTTCTGCTCGCCCCCGGGCGGCTGCTGTCCTGGCCACATGGCCAGTAACCATAGAGGGGTGGCGTCCCCTTATCCACGCCCGGCCCCGGGGAAGCGTGTGGTCTCCACCGAATACTCACGAGTAACATGCGCGCCATGAGTACAGCAGACGACACCTCCCTCGGCGAACTGCTCGCCGCCACCGTGCCCATGGTGCGGACCCTCGGGCTCCAGTACCTGGAGACCACCCCGGAGCGGGCCGTCCTGAGCCTTCCGGACCAGGCCGACTACCACAACCACGTCGGCGGCCCGCACGCCGGCGCGATGTTCACGCTGGCCGAGTCCGCGAGCGGTGCGATCGTCCTCGCCGCCTTCGGCGACCAGCTGTCGCGCGCGGTGCCGCTGCCGGTCACCGCCGGGATCGCGTTCAAGAAGATCGCCCGCGGAGCCGTCACCGCCACGGCGACCCTCGGCCGCCCGGCCGCCGACATCGTCGCCGAACTCGACGCGGGCGCCCGCCCCGAGTTCCCCGTGCACGTCGCCATCACCCGTGAGGACGGCGCCGTCACCGGCGAGATGGACATCGTCTGGACCCTGCGCCCCAACGACTGACCGCCGGCTCCGGCGACCCCGGGCCCGGCTCCCGCGGCCCCGGCCCGGCGTGCCGCCGGGGGCCGCGCGGAACCGGGTAGGCTGCCCCGGCGCCCGCGGCCGACCGCCGGGCCGCGCCGGCCGGGTCCGTCCACGAGGACCCGGGGCAGGACGGAAGGAACGGCGTTGCACGTCCAGGAGTGGCTCGAGACCATCCCCGCGGTCAGCATCTACCTCCTGGTGGGGGTGGTCATCGGCCTGGAGAGCCTCGGCATCCCCCTGCCCGGTGAGATCGTGCTGGTGAGCTCGGCGCTCCTGGCCTCCCAGCACGGCGACATCGACCCCTGGGTCCTCGGCGCCTGCGCCACGGCGGGGGCCATCGTCGGCGACTCCGTCGGATACGCCATCGGCCGCCGGGGCGGCCGGCCGCTCCTCGGCATGCTCGGCGCCCGCTTCCCCCGGCACTTCGGTCCCGCGCAGATCGCGATGGCCGAGCGCTCGTTCCAGAAGTGGGGCATGTGGGCCGTGTTCTTCGGCCGGTTCGTCGCCCTGCTCCGGATCTTCGCCGGGCCGCTCGCCGGTGTGCTGCGCATGCCGTACTGGAAGTTCCTCGTCGCCAACGTGCTCGGCGGCATCCTGTGGGCCGGCGGCACCACCGCCGTCGTCTACTCGGTCGGTGTGGTCGCCGAGGCCTGGCTCAAGCGGTTCTCCTGGCTCGGGCTGGTGCTGGCCGTCCTCGTCGGCGTCACCTCGATGCTCGTCCTGCGGGGCCGCGCGAAGAAGGCCGCCGCCGAGGCGGAGCGGGACGGCCTGCCCGCCGGGGCGGCCGCCGACTGACGGGCCGGCCCGCGGCCTTGCCGCCCGGTCCGCGGCTCCGTCAGCCGGGGACCCGTCGGCCTACGGGAGCCCGCCACCGGGCGCCCCGCCCGCCGGTCAGCCCCCGTGGGCCGCCCGGTGCTGCTGGGCCAGGTCCACGTAGACCGCGGCGTTCAGCCTGACGCCCTCGCGCTCCTCCTCCGTCAGCTCCCTGCGGACCTTCGCCGGCACGCCCGCCACCAGCGAACCCGGCGGCACCCGCATCCCCTGCGGCACCAGCGCCTGCGCGGCCACCAGCGAACCGGCCCCGATGTGCGCCCCGTTCAGGACCGTCGCGCCCATGCCCACCAGCACGTCGTCCTCGACCGTGCAGCCGTGCAGCACCGCGTTGTGCCCGACCGACACCCGCGCGCCGACGGTGACCGGGAACCCGGGGTCCACATGGACCGTGCAGTTGTCCTGGATGTTGCTGTCCGGTCCGATCACGATCGGACCGCCGTCACCCCGCAGCACGCTCTGGTACCAGAGGCTCGACCCCGCGGCCAGCGTCACGTCGCCCAGCACCACGGACGTCGGCGCGGTGAACGCCCCCGGGTCGACCTTCGGCTCCCTGCCGCCCACACCCGCGATCAGTGCCCCATCCGTCATGACGTCTCTCCTCGGTTCTCGGTGTGCCGGCCGCGCCCGCGGTGCACTGCCGGACAGGTGTCCCGGTCCCGGCGGCGCGCTCACCGCACGGTAGGCGACCGTGCCGGACCGTCCGCGTCCGGGGCGGACCCGGACCGGGCGCGTACGCCGTCTGTCTGACCGGCCCGGCACTCAATACCCTTGAATCCAATGCCTGTTGACGTCTCAGGGAGTGCCATGGCAACCGCACAGCAGATCCCCGACATCCTGTCGTCCGAGTTCGAGGCCGATCCGTACGCGGCCTACCGCCTCATGCGCGAACAGGCGCCCCTCCTCCACCACGAGCCGACCGGAAGCTGGCTCATCTCCCGCTACGAGGACGTCGAGCGGGCCTTCAAGGACAAGGAGTCGGTGTTCACCACCGAGAACTACGACTGGCAGCTCGAACCCGTCCACGGCCACACCTTCCTCCAGCTGAGCGGACGCGACCACGCGGTCCGCCGCGCCCTGGTGGCACCTGCCTTCCGGGGCAACGACCTGCGGGAGAAGTTCCTCCCCGTCATCGAGCGCAACGCGCGCGAGCTGATCGACGGCTTCCGCCACACCGGCGAGGCCGATCTCGTCGACGCCTTCGCCACCCGCTTCCCGGTCGACGTCATCGCCGACATGCTCGGCCTCGACAAGGCCGACCACGACCGCTTCCACGGCTGGTACACCAGCGTCGTCGCGTTCCTCGGGAACCTCTCGGGCGATCCGGCGGTCACCGCCGCGGGGTTGCGCACCCGGACCGAGTTCGCCGACTACATGATCCCGGTCATCCGGGAGCGGCGCGAGCATCCGGGCGACGACCTGCTCTCCGGCCTGTGCACCGCGGAGGTCGACGGGGTCCGCATGAGCGACGAGGACATCAAGGCCTTCTGCAGCCTGCTGCTCGCGGCCGGCGGGGAGACCACCGACAAGGCGATCGCCGGGATCTTCGCCAACCTGCTCGCCCACCCCGAGCAACTGGCCGCCGTGCGCGAGGACCGCTCGCTGATCGACCGGGCGTTCGCCGAGACCCTGCGCTACACCCCGCCGGTGCACATGATCATGCGGCAGACGGCCACCGAGGTGACCGTCAGCGGCGGCACGATACCGGCAGGCGCCACCGTCACCTGCCTCATCGGCGCGGCCAACCGCGACGCGGACCGCTACCGCGACCCGGACCGCTTCGACATCTTCCGCGAGGACCTGACCGCCACCACCGCCTTCTCCGCCGCGGCGGACCACCTCGCCTTCGCGCTCGGCCGGCACTTCTGCGTCGGAGCGCTGCTGGCCCGTGCCGAGGTGGAGACCGGCGTCAACCAACTGCTCGACGCCATGCCCGACATGCGGCTGGCGGACGGCTTCGTCCCGGCCGAGGAGGGGGTGTTCACCCGCGGCCCGAAGTCGCTGCCCGTGCGCTTCACGCCCGTGTCCGCCTGAGCGGCGCGGCCGGGCGGGCGGCCCGCCCGGCCGCGCGTGCACCGGCCGGCGGCCCGCTCGGCCGCAGGCGCCTACTGCACCACGGGCGAGAAGCGCACCGGAAGCGCGGTGAGCCCGCGCATCCACACCGACGGCCGCCAGCTCAGCTCCTCCGGCTCCACGGCGAGCACCACGTCCGGCAGCCGTTCCAGCAGCGTCTCGACCGCCGTACGGGCGATCACGTCCGCGAGCAGCGGCGCCGGATAGGGGCAGCGGTGCTCGCCGTTGCCGAACGACAGGTGCGCCGAGTTCTCCTCGCCGGCGTGGCCCTCGGGCCAGATCTGCGGATCGGTGTTGGCGGCGGCGAGGCCCAGCACGACCATGTCGCCCGCCCGGATGCGCCGTCCGCCGAGCGTCGTGTCCCGCGCCGCGAACCGGCCGATGAAGTTCTGCGTCGGGGTGTCCAGCCACAGCACCTCGCCGAGCGCCTGGCCGACGCTGAGCCGTCCGCCCGAGACGTTGAGCGCGAACCGGTCGTCGGTCAGCAGCAGCCGCAGGGTGTTGCCGATCCAGTTCGCCGTGGGCTGCTGCGCCGCGGCGATCACCGAGACCAGGTCCTGGACGATCTCCTCCTCCGTCAGCCCGGCCGGGTGCCTCAGCATCCGCGAGGTGACGTCGGGCCCGGGGGCGGTCCGCTTCTCGTCCACCAGCCGCCGGATCCGCTCCTGCACCCTCCCGTAGGCCGCGACCGGGTCGTCGCCCGGTCCGGCGTCCAGCGAGATCCGCAGGTCGCGGACGAGGTCCTCGGTATCCGCGCCGCCCGCGGGCATCCCGCACATCTGCACCGCCGCCCGCATCGGCAGCGCGTGGACGTACGCCGACATCAGCTCCGCGCGGCCGCTGCCCGCGAACGCGTCGATCAGCGGGCCGGCGATCCCGCGGCACCGCTGCGCGAGCTCGAACTGGTCGATCACCTCCAGCGCCTCGGTGATGACGCCCGCCCGCATCTGGTGGGCGGCGCCCTCGGTGAACAGCACCGAGGGCTGGTGTCCGACGAACGGCAGCAGCGGCCAGTCCGCCGGCACCGTGTCCCACTGGTTCCACCGCCGGGAGTCCCGGGCGAAGAGGTCGTCGTGCGCCGTGACATAGCTGACCTCGGCGTAGCCGAGCACCAGCCAGGCCGGCACGTCGCCGTCCAGCAGCACCGGTGCCACCGCCCCGTGCCTCCGTCGCAGCCCGCGGTACAGCTCGGCGGGCGACTGCTGGAACTCCGTGCCGCTGAGCCGGACCGCGCCCTCGTACGCCGGGCAGGCGGCGGGGGGAACGGTCGGCGACGACAGTCCCGTGGTGTCGTTCATGGTCTGCTCTCCCGGGCCGTGGCCAGTGCGTGGAGGTGGTCGACGAGTGTGATGAGGACGTGCTTGCCGGAGTGGCGCAGCCGGGCGTCGCACTCCACCAGGGGCACGTCGGGGGCCAGGGACAGCGCCTGGCGGATCTCGGCGAGGGAGAAGGAGGCGAGGTCGTCGTCGAAGCGGTTGACGGCCACCACGAACGGCGTCCGGTGGTGTTCCAGCCGGTCGATCGCGTACCAGGAGTCGCTCATGCGCCGGGTGTCGACGAGGACCACCGCGCCGAGCGTGCCGGTGAACAGCCGGTCCCACAGGAACCAGAACCGCTCCTGCCCCGGAGCGCCGAACAGGTAGAGGACCATGCGGTCGTTGAGGCTGATCCGGCCGAAGTCGAACGCCACGGTGGTGCTGGTCTTCTTCGTGCGCACCGGCCCCGTCTCGTCGACGCCGACGCCCGCCTGGGTCATCACCTCCTCCGTGTTCAGGGGCCGGATCTCGCTCACGGAGCGGACCAGCGTGGTCTTGCCGACGCCGAAGCCGCCCACCACGACGATCTTCAGGCCGGTCTCGGCCGCCCGGTCGAGCGGTTTGCGGGCGGGCAGCTCAGAGGTTGCGGAGTCCAACGAGAACCTCCTTCAGGAGGGCGGAGTCGGGCAGCGGGAAGGAGCCACCGGCGGGCGGGGGCGGATGGCGTGCGGTGACGCGTCCGGTGGCGAGCAGGTCGCCCAGCAGGATGCGTACGACGGTCACCGGCATGCCGAGGTCGGCGGAGAGCTCGACCACCGCCGTCGGCGTGCGGCAGAGCCGCAGGATCCTGATGTGCTCCGAGGGCATGCCGGCCGAGGGCGCGCACTCGGCGACGATCAGGGTGACCAGGTCGAACGAGTCGTCCACGGCCCGGCTGCGGCCGCCGGTGACGGTGTAGAGCCGCTCCGGCACGCCGACGTCGACGGGACGGCGGGTCATGAGAGAGGGGTCTCCTGGGCGGGCAGCCGCGGCTCGGCGCGCAGACGGTCGCCGATCTGCTCGACGAGCTCGGTCATCCGGTGGCCGATCATGCCCGGGTCGGCGTCCCCCTCGGCGACCACGGCGAGATGGGCACCCGCCCCGGCCTCCACGATGAAGAGCAGACCGCCGTGGAACTCCGTCATCGAATGCCGCACGCCGCCCGTCCCGTCGCCGAACTCCACGGACGCGCCCTGGGCCAGGGCCTGGATGCCGGAGCAGATCGCGGCCAGCTGGTCGGCCTGGTCGAGTGTCAGATGGCGGGTCCAGCACAGCTTCAGTCCGTCCCGCGACAGCACGAGCCCGTGCCGCGTCCCCGGGGTCGTGTCGAGCAGGCCTTCCAGAAGCCAGGTGAGGCTGTTGTCGGTCGTCTGCATGGTGTACGCCGGGCGGCACGGCTCCCGCTCTGCGGGCCGCCGCCCGTGCCTCCTGTCTCACGGTGTCGTACTGCGGGAGAGATGCCGGTCGTCCGGGGCGCGCGGAAAGGTCCGCGCACCCCGGTCAGGGGCCGCCCTGCGGGTCGTGCGGGGTCCGCGGCTCGGGCAGCGGGCGGGGCGCGTCCGGGGCGGACGCGGCCGGTCCGGCGTACGGCCCGGACGGGGCAGCGGACTCCGGCGGCGGCTGCCCGGCGGAGCCGTCGGGGAGGTACGTCCCCGCTGCGGGCGTCGCGTCGTAGGCGCCCGCGGTGCCGCCCGCGCCGAGGGAGCGCCGCCGGCCGCCGACCGAGCGCGCGAAGGCTTCGAACCCGGAACCGGCGTCCCTGACGGGCGCGGTACGCGCCGGAGGCGAGGCGTCGCCCCGGCCACGGTCCGCGGCGGCCATGGTGCGCCCCGGGGGCCGTACGGGCAGACCGCCCGCCGTGGCGACACCGCGTACGGGGGCCTGGGCCGGGAACGGCGCCGGGGAGTACGGCTCCGGTACGAGGGGCGCCGCCGGCGCCCCCGCGGGTGCGGCGGACCCGGCGGCCGCACCGGACACCGCCGGGCCCGCCGCGGTCACGGTGAAGCCTTCCGTCCCGTTCGGGTGGGCGGGGGTGACGGTGTAGCCCTCGGTGCCGTGCGCGTCCGCGGGGGTGACGGTGAAGCCGCCGGTGCCGTTCGGGTCGGTGGGGGTGACGGTGTAGCCCCCGGTGCCGTCCGCCTCCGCCGGAGTGACGGTGTAACCGGTCGCGTCCGGGGCGGGGGTGACGGTGAAGGGCGCCGTGTGGTCGGGGCGGGCGTACGCGGCGGTCCGGCCGTCCGTGCCGTGCGCCGCGGCCGGGGTGAGGGCGTACCCGTCCGTGCCGTGCGCTGCGGCCGGCGGCGTGGTGAAGGCGCCCCCGGCCGCCGCCGGGTGCGCGTCGTGCGGAGCCCGTCTGAAGCTCTCCGCGCCCGGCGCGCCGGAGCCGGCGTGCGCGCCGGGCGCGTCCGCCCAGGACCCCTGCCCGAGGAGCGTGTCGCCCACCGCGGACGCCCCCCAGGCGTCCGTACCGGGGTGCGCCGGTTCCACGAGGGGCGGGTGCGCCGGTTCCACGAGGGGCCCGGCCCAGGCGGCCGCTCCCGCCGCCGTGGGGTCACCGAGGTCCACCGGGTGCGCGGCGGCGAAGCCGCCCTGCCCGCCCTGCGTCCCGTCGCCGGCGGCCCAGGAGGCGGCATCGGCCGGGGCCGGATACCCGCCCGGTTCCCGCGCCCCGGGGACCGGTCCGCCGGACGGGGACGTGCCCGACCCGGTGGCCGTCGGCGCGGCCGGGGCGGAGGAGGCCGGGAGCGGGCGGGCCAGGTCCTCGTCCTCCTCGTCCCGCGGCTTGGCCAGCAGTTGCGAGGGGAAGAGCACGACCACGCCGGTCCCGCCGCGCGACGACGGCCGGAAGCTGACGCTCATCCCGTACTTGGCGGCCAGCCGCCCCACCACGGTGAGCCCGAGCCGGGTGCCCTGGAGGTGCGCCAGGTCGGTGACCCGGCCCGACACCGCCTCCTCGGCCCGGCGCAGCGCCGCGCCCGCCATCTTCAGGCCGCTGTCCTCGATCGTGACCACGATCCCGGCGGTGCGCTCCTCCACGTACACGTGGACCTCGTCGACGGGGGGCGAGAAGGTGGCCGCGTTGTCCATCAGCTCGGCGAGCAGGTGCATCACGCCCTCGGCGGCGAAGCCGACGACGGCCGCGGTGCTGGACGAGTGCAGCCGCACCCGCCGGTAGGCGGCGATCCGGCCCACGGCGCCGCGCAGGATGCTCTCCATCGGGATCGGCCGGTTCCACGCCCGGCTCGCCCGGCCGCCCATCAGCAGGGCGAGCCGGTCGGTCAGCAGTCCGAGCTGCGCCGTGTTGTGGTCCAGGCGCAGCAGGTCCCCGAACACCTCCTCGCCGTAACGGTCCTGCATCTCGCGCAGGTCGGCGAGCATGGACACCGCCTTGGCCTGGACGCGGCTGAGGGCCTTGGCGCTCGCCTCCTGCGCAGCCGCGGCGCGGCGCTCGCCGAGCGCCAGTTCGCGCACGGCCGAGTCGGCGAGCACCCGCAGCCGCGGGTCGGCGGGGAGTTCGAGCTCGCCGAGCACGGTCTCGGCCGACGCGCCCCGGCGCAGATGGGCCACCGCCGTGGGCAGCGTCACCGAGGTGAGGCGGTCGACCCCGTCGGCCGCCAGGGCCAACTGCCGGACCGCCCGCGCCGCGTTGGCCGCCGAACCCCGGGCGCGCTGTTCCGACGCCCCCGTCTCCATGCCGAACGCGTGCAGTACACGCCGCAGTTGGGGGTCCTTGGGCGGTGTCGCCGAGGCGAGCGCCTCCTCGGGGGCCTCGCCGTCCCGCAACTGCTTGACCAGGGACGGGAGCGTCACGTTCACCAGGTGGGAGGCCTCGGCCGTCAGTCCGTCGGAGCGCGAGCGGACCGTCCGCAGCTCGCCGCCCGCGGCGTCGGCCGCGGCCCGCTCGCGGCGCAGCGCCAGCGTCGCGGTGACCGCGGCGGCGGCCAGGCAGAGCCAGGCGGCGCAGGCGGTCGCCGCGACCCACGGGCCGGCCGCGTCCGGGGCGGCGAGGGTCACGGCGGCGCCGGCGACGGCGGCAGCGGCCAGGGCGGCGGAGGGCACCGCGACGGGTGGCGGCCGATGCGCGCGGCCTCTGCGGGGCTGGGATGAGGCTGAGACTGACATTCCGCGATCCCTCGCTGCTCGAATGCGGCACGTACACGCTGTGGGGGGCGGCCGATCGGCGCACTTGCGGCCGTCCGCATGTCACGGACCCCACCGCGGTGGGGAGTTGACGCGATCACCAACGGTGATCAACCGTGTTCATGCGGTGCTCATGCTAGTCACGGGCGTCTCAGGCGACGCCCGAAGCACGGGCACTGTCCACAGAACGGTGGAGTTGCGCCGGAAGTCGCGCGCGGGGGCGCGTGGACGTGATAGGTGCGCGCCCCGTGAGGAGGGGAGGAGCGGGGAACGCGCGCTCCGCGAGGGGAGGCGCGCAGCCGGACGTGCGCCCCCTCGGGGAGGTGCGGACGTGCGCGGCGCGCCCCCGGGCGGGGGGTGGGCGGCGTGCGCCCGGGGCGGCGCTGGGGTGAACGTCACAGCCCCGTCCGCCGGTCGGCCGGGCGGTGGCCGACTACCGTGAGCGGGTGCCCACGAACCGCGACACCTCCTCCAGCTTCGGCGTCCGGCGCCGCCGCGTCCTCACGCGCGTCGTCCACCGCGGCTGGCGCTGGGTGCAGGAGGCGGGTTCGGTCACCGCCGAGCACCCCGGGCGCCTGCGGTTCCGGAGCATCGGGGACGGCACCCGGCTCGCGTTCCCGCAGGGGACCGTCTTCGGCGAGCGCTGGATCGAGCTCGGCGGCCACTGCATCATCGCGGAGCAGGTGACGCTCACCGCCGGGATGATGCCCGGCCTGGATCTCGGCCCCGACCCGATCCTGACCCTGGGCGACGGGGTCGTCCTCGGACGCGGCAGCCACGTGATCGCCGACACCCGTGTGACCATCGGCTCGGACACGTACTGCGGCCCGTACGTCTACATCACGTCCACGAACCACAGTTACGACGACCCGGGGCAGCCGGTCGGCAAGCAGTGGCCGCGCGCCGAACCGGTCGAGATCGGCCCGGGCTGCTGGCTCGGCACGGGCGCGGTGATTCTTCCCGGGGCGCGGCTCGGCCGCAACGTGGTCGTCGCGGCGGGCGCCGTCGTGCGGGGCGAGGTCCCCGACCACGCCGTCGTCGCGGGCGCGCCAGCGAGGATCGTCCGCAGCTGGGACGAGACCGAGGGCTGGCAGCCGCCGCTGCGGACACCGGCGCCCGTGCCGGTCCCCGAAGGCGTCACGCCCGAACAGCTGCTGGCGCTCGCCGACCTGGACGAGGTCTGAGCCGACAGCCGACAGCCGACAGCCGACAGCCGGCAGGACGGCGGCCGGTCCGGGGCCGTCCGTCCGAGTCGCGGACGGACGGCACCCGTGACGCGCGGCGCTGTTAGCGTGCGCCGGATGCGCGCACCCATCGGGTCCTTCGACCACGCCACGCCGGCCCCCGCATGCCTCGACGTCCTGATCCGGCCGGTCGCCGCGGCGGTCCGCGACTGGCAGGGGCAGGTCCCCGCCGACCAGTTGCTGTACGTCGACACCGACCCCGGACTCGCCGACACGGCGGTCTTCACCGAGCACTACGGCCTCGAACTCCTGGACACGTCCGCGAACTGCGTCGTCGTGGCGGGCACGCGCGGCGGCGAGACCACCACCGCCGCGTGCGTCGTCCTCTCCCGTTCCCGGGTCGACGTCAACGGCGAGGTCCGCCGCCGTCTCGGCGCGCGCAAGGTCAGGTTCGCGACCCTGGAGGCGGCGACCGGCGGCACCGGCATGGAGTACGGCGGGATCACACCGATCGGGCTGCCGGCCGACTGGCAGCTGCTGGTCGACGCGGCGGTCGTGGACACCGAGTGGGTCCTGGTCGGCAGCGGCCGCAGGCGCGGCAAGCTGATCGTGCCCGGCAAGGCGTTCGCCGGCCTGCCCGGCGCGGTGGTCGTCGACGGGCTGGGCGTCTGACGCCCGGTGGCCGGCGGCCGCCGCGCGGGGCTCAGCCCAGCCGGGGAATCTCGATCGCCGGGCAGCGGTCCATCACCATGTCGAGACCGGCCTGGCGGGTGCGGGCGTACGCCTCCGGGTCGACCACGCCGAGCTGGAACCAGACGGCCTTCGCACCTGCCGCGACCGCCTCGTCCGCCACCTGCCCGGCCAGGCCGGAGTTGACGAAGACGTCCACCACGTCGACGGGGAACGGGACGTCCGCGAGCGACGCGTAGCCCTGCTCCCCGTGGACCGTCTCGGCCTTCGGGTGCACGGGCACCACCCGCTTGCCGAAGCGCTGGAGGACCTGCGCCACGCCGTACGCGGCGCGCGACCGGTTGTCCGACAGGCCCACCACCGCCCAGGTGTCGCCGGTGCCGGTGAGGATGCGGCGGATCGTCTCGTCGTCTGCGTACATGCCCCGGACAACCCGCCCCCGGCGCCCCGCATTCCCGCGTACCCGCCACGGAGGCGGCGCCCGCCTCCTCCGCCGCGCCGCCCCCGGCCCGCCCTGTCCCGCCGCCCCCGGCCCGCCCTGTCCCGCCGCCCCGGGCCCGCCCCGTCGACCGCCCCGCCCCCGGGGCCGCCCCGTCCGCCGCGCTGCCCCCGGCGCCCCTCGTTCCCCCGCGACCGGACCGTGCCGGACGCCCGCATAGGGTGGCGGGATGCAGGACCAGTACCGGACGGTCGCCCGCGAGGGCGTCCACGAGACCGAGATCAACCGCTCGCGCTTCCTCTGCTCGCTCGCGCCCGCGGCCACCGAGGAGGAGGCCCAGGCGTTCGTCGCCCGCGTCCGCGCGCAGCACCCGGCGGCCACGCACAACTGCTTCGCCTACGTCGTCGGCGCGGACGCCGCCGTGCAGAAGGCGAGCGACGACGGCGAGCCCGGCGGCACGGCCGGTGTGCCGATGCTCCAGATGCTCCTGCGGCGCGAGGTCCGGTACACGGCGGCCGTCGTCACCCGCTACTACGGCGGGGTGAAGCTCGGCGCGGGCGGACTCATCCGCGCCTACGGGGGAGCGGTCGGCGAGGCCCTGGACGCCCTCGGCACCGTGGTCCGCACCCGGTTCCGGATCGTCCACGTCACCGTCGACCACCAGCGGGCCGGCAAGGTCGAGAACGACCTGAGGGCCACCGGCCGCGACGTGCGCCGGGTCACCTACGCCGACGAGGTCGCCATCGAGGTGGGACTGCCCGACGCCGACGTGGACGCGTTCCGGGCGTGGCTCGCCGACGCCACGGTCGGCACGGCCCGGCTGGAGATCGGCGGCGAGGCGTACGGCGATGCCTGACCGGCGCCGCTCCCGTCCCCCGGCCCCGTCCGCCGCCCTCCGGCGCGCACGGACCGGGCCGCCCGCGCCCGGACCCGGCCGGCCCGGAGCGTTCCGGCTCCCGCGCGGGCGCGCCGCGCTGCCCGCGCGCGCCTCCGGCGCGGCGCCGGACGACCGGGTCCGGCACCGCGGCCGCCCCGGCGGCCGGACGTCCCGCCCCGAACCCGCCCGCACTGTCCGACCCCGCGGATACGCTCACCGATCATGAGACTCCTGCACACGTCGGACTGGCACCTGGGGCGCTCGCTGCACCGGGTGAGCATGCTCGACGCCCAGGCCGCCTTCCTCGACCACCTGGTGGCCGCGGTCCGCGAGCACGAGGTCGACGCCGTCCTCGTCTCCGGCGACGTGTACGACCGCGCCGTCCCGCCGCTCGCCGCCGTCGAGCTCTTCGACGACGCGCTCCACCGTCTCGCCGCCGCGGGCGTCCCCACGGTGATGATCTCCGGCAACCACGACTCCGCGCGCCGCCTCGGCGTCGGTGCGGGCCTGATCGAGCGGGCCGGCATCCACCTGCGCACCGACCCGGCCGGCTGTGCCGCGCCCGTGCTGCTCGCCGACGCCCACGGGCCCGTCGCCTGCTACGGCCTGCCCTACCTCGAACCGGCCCTGGTGCGGGAGCGGCTCGGCGCCGAACGCACCGCGCACGAGGCGGTGCTGGCCGCCGCCATGCGGTCCGTGCGCGAGGACCTCGCCGGCCGGGAGGCGGGCACCCGCTCCGTGGTCCTCGCCCACGCCTTCGTCGCCGGCGGGCAGGAGAGCGACAGCGAACGCGACATCACCGTCGGCGGAGTCGCCGCCGTCCCCGCCGGCGTCTTCGACGGCGTCGACTACGTGGCCCTCGGCCATCTCCACGGCGCCCAGACCGTCACCGACCGCATCCGCTACTCGGGCTCCCCGCTCGCGTACTCCTTCTCCGAGGCGGCGCACCGCAAGACCATGTGGCTCGTCGACCTGGACGCCCGGGGGGAGGTGACGGCCGAACGGATCGACTGCCCCGTGCCGCGGCCGCTCGCCCGGCTGCACGGCACGCTCGGCGAACTGCTCGACGACCCCCGGCACGCCCGTCACGAGGCGTCGTTCGTCGAGGCCACGCTCACCGACGCGGTGCGCCCCGCGGACCCGATGCCCCGCCTCGCCGCACGCTTCCCGCACGTCCTCAGCCTCGTCTTCGCCCCGGAGCGGGCCCCCGAGGACACCGCGGACTCCTACGCGCGGCGCCTGCGGGGCCGGTCCGACCAGCAGATCGCGGAGGACTTCGTGGCTCACGTCCGCGGCGGCAGCGGACCGGACGGCGACGAAAGCGCCGTGCTGCACGGGGCGTTCGACGACGTCCGGGTGGACGCCGGGGTCCGCGAGGTGGCCGGATGAGGCTGCACCGGATGAGCGTCACGGCCTTCGGGCCGTTCGGCGGCACCCAGGAGATCGACTTCGACACCCTGTCCAAGGCCGGGCTCTTCCTGCTCCACGGACAGACCGGAGCCGGCAAGACCTCCGTGCTGGACGCCGTCTGCTTCGCCCTCTACGGCGCCGTGCCCGGCGCCCGCCAGAGCCCCGGCACCTCCCTGCGCAGCGATCACGCCGAGGCCGGCACACCCACCGGGGTGACCCTCGAACTCACCCTGGGCGAGCGCCGTCTGGAGATCACCCGCAACCCCGCCCAGCCCCGGCCCAAGGCACGCGGCACCGGATTCGTCACCGAACGCGCCCGCAGCCGGCTGCGCGAGTGGGACACGGCCGCGGGCCGGTGGGATGCGCTGAGCACCTCCCACCAGGAGATCGGCGAGGAGATCACCCAGCTCATCGGCATGAGCAGGGAGCAGTTCTGCCAGGTGGTCCTGCTTCCCCAGGGGGACTTCGCCCGCTTCCTGCGCGCCGACGCCGAGGCCCGCGGCCGTCTGCTCGGCCGCCTCTTCGACACCCGCCGCTTCGCCGCCGTCGAGGAACGCCTCGCCGATCTGCGCCGCGCGGCGGAGGCCGAGGTGCGGTCGGGGGACGAGCGGCTGCTCGCGCTCGCCCACCGGATGGCGCAGGCCGCGGCGGGCGCCGCCGGCGACTGGCCCGCCCCCGACCACCGGCCCGGCGACCCCGGGACCGCCGGGGTCGTGCTCCAGTGGGCGGCCGTCGCCCGCTCCGGGGCGCGCGAGGCGTACGAGGTCGCCGAGGCCCGCGCCGCAGCCGCCGCCGAGCGGTACGCGGCCGCCCGCGCCGCACTCGACGAGGTCCGCGAACTCGCCCGCCTCCAGCGTCGGTACGCCGAGACCCGCCGCCGCTCTGACGCCCTGGAGGAGGCACGGCCCCGCCACGACGCCCTGGCCGCCGACGCGGACCGGGCCGGGCGCGCCGACCGGGTGCTGCCCGCCCTGCGGCTGCGCGACGAGGCCGCCCGTGCCCACGAGGCCGCCCTCGCCTCCCGCGAGCGGGCCCGGGCCCAGCTGCCGCCGGACCTGGCCGGGGCGGACGCCGAGCGGCTCACCGGGCGGGAGCACACCCTGCGGCGGGAGCTGGGGGCGCTGGAGTCCGCCCGCCGGGCGGAGCAACGCAGCGCCGAGATCACCCGCGAGCGCGCCGGTCTGGACCGCGAGGCGCGCGCCGACGAGGACGCCCTCCACGAGGCGTCCGCCTGGCTGGCCGGCTGGGAGGGCCGGCGCGCCCGCCACATCGAGCTCATCGGCGCCGCGCAGGAGGCCGCGACCCGCGCCGAGCACCTGGCGGGCCGCCTCGCGGGCGCCCGCGACCGGCTGGCGGCCGCCTGCGAGCGCGACGAACTCGCCGCCCGCGCCGAGCGTGACGAGGCGGGGCTCCGCACCCTGCACACCGAGGTGAACGCGGCACGGGCGCACTGGCTGGACCTGAAGGAGCGGCGGCTGCAGGGCATCGCCGCCGAGCTCGCGGCCGCGCTGGTGCCCGGCGAGCCGTGCGCGGTCTGCGGTTCGGCCGAACACCCCGTCCCCGCACGGGCGGAGGCCGGCCATGTGGACCGTGCCACCGAGGACGCGGCGTACGAGGCGAGCGTGCGGGCCGAGCGGACCCGCGCCGACGCCGAGCGCGATCTGGCCGTCATCCGCGAGTCCCACGCGGCCGCCGCCCTGCGCGCACGCGCACCGGGCGCGGCGGCACCGGCACGGGAGCGCACCTCGCACGCGGCCGTCGCCGCCCCGGCGCCCGGGGGCGGGCCGGAGCAGGCCGCCGCGCCCGGTGCGCGTGGCGCGTCCGGCGGCGCGGGCACGCAGGGCGGCGGGGTGCCGGGCCCCCGCGGGGCCGACTCCGGACCCGCCGCCGCCGACCTGCGCGCGGCGGTCGCCGAACTGGAGCAGCGCCACGCCGAGGCGTACGCCACCGCCGCCGGGGTGCACGCCGAGCAGGAGGCCCTGGAACGGGGCGAGCGGGAGCACGCCGAACGGCTGGAGGCCCGCCGGCGGGCGGAGCGGTCGATCGCCGCACGTCTCTCGCGGCGCGAGGCGATCGACCGGGAGCAGGCCGCCGCCGAGGCCGAACTCGTCCGTGCGCGCGGCGGATCGGCGAGCGTCGCGGAGCACGCCGCACGCCTGGAACGCCGCGTCGCCCTGCTCGCCGCTGCCGCCGAGGCCCTGCGGCAGGTCGACGCGGCGGAGCAGCGGCTGGAAGAGTCCGGGGAGCGGCTCGCCGAAGCCGCCCGCGACGCCGGTTTCGCGTCGCCCACCGAGGCGGCCGGGGCCGTGCTCGGCGAGCGGGCACGCCGCGAGGCCGAGGCCGCTGTGGAGTCCTGGCGCACGGAGGCGGCCGCGGTGGCCGAGCGGCTGGCCGAGGAGGACGCCCGCGCGGCCGCCGCCCTCCCCGGGGCCGTGCCCGAGACCGCCGAGGCGTCCGCGGCGGCCGCAGAAGCCCGGACGCGGGACGCGGCCGCGCGGCTCGCCGGGGCCAGGGAGCGCTGCGCCGCGCTGGACCGGCTGTCGGCCGACGCGCTGCGCGAGGTACGCGGTCTCGCGCCGGTGCGCGAGCGCTACGACCGGGTGGCCCGGCTGGCCGGCCTCACGGCCGGCACGTCGGCGGAGAACGAGCGCAGGATGCGTCTGGAGTCCTATGTGCTGGCCGCCCGGCTGGAGCAGGTGGCCGCGGCCGCCACCGTGCGGCTCCAGCGGATGTCGTCGGGCCGCTACACCCTGGTGCACTCCGACGCCCGCGCGGGCGGACGGCGTGCCGGTCTCGGACTGCACGTGGTCGACGCCTGGACGGGCCGGGAGCGCGACACGGCGACCCTCTCCGGCGGGGAGACGTTCTTCGCCTCGCTGGCACTGGCGCTCGGTCTCGCCGACGTGGTGACCGACGAGGCGGGCGGCACCCGGCTGGACACCCTCTTCGTGGACGAGGGCTTCGGCAGCCTCGACGAGCAGACGCTGGACGAGGTGCTCGACGTCCTCGACTCGTTGCGCGAACGGGACCGCAGCGTGGGCATCGTCAGCCATGTCGGGGACCTGCGGCGCCGGATCCCCGTCCAGCTGGAGGTCGTCAAGGAGCGCTCCGGGTCGGCGGTGCGCCTGCGGACGGGCGATCTGCCCGGCGACTGACGGGACGGGGGCCGGAGGCCCGGAGGCCCCGCCGGGGCCGCCCGCCTCCGGCCCGCGAGGTCCGGCGGCCCGGAGGCCCGGGAAGCCCGGAAGCCCGCGGAGTTCAGCGGCTGATCGCCCGGCTCGGCAGTGGGGAGGAGTACACCACGCTGGTGGTCACCGAGCCGAGGCCGCCGATCTTGCCGGAGACCTCCTCCAGGTGCCGCATCGAGCGCGCGGTGACCTTCAGCACGAAGCAGTCGTCGCCCGTGACGTGGTGCGCCTCCACGATCTCGGGCGTCGTGTCCAGCAGGTCGTGGAACGGCTTGTAGTTGCCGGTCGGGTACCGCAGGCGCACCAGCGCCAGGATCGGCAGCCCGAGCCGCTCCGGGTCGACCACGGCCGTGTAGCCCTTGATGACACCGGCCTCCTCCAGCCGGCGCACGCGCTCCGTGACGGCGCTCGCCGACATGGAGACCGCCTTGGCCAGTTCGGTGAAGCTCGCCCTGCCCTGGGCCTGGAGGGCGCCGAGGATGCGCCAGTCCGTGGCGTCCGGTGAATATCCGCTCATGGCGCATGAATAGCAGGGGATTCCCCGGCTCATCAAGGCGGAGCCCGGGGAAAGTCTCTTCACCGGCCGCGTGGGCGGCCGTAGATTTCCGGCCATGGACACCACCCAGCACAGCACCCAGGACTCCACCCAGCACACCTCTCGGCACAGCACCCGGGACACCGCGCACCACGCCGGACAGCACACCGCGCACCACGTCGCCCCGGACACCGCACAGCAGACCGCCCCGCTCCGCGCCGCGCCCGGCGCCGCGCCCCGCACCGCGCCGGACGCCACGCGGCACACCGGCCCGCACACCGCTCCGAGCGCCCCCGCGGCCAATGCCGTCCTCCGCGTCCCGCCCGCCCCGCCCGCCGCGGCGGTCGCGTACTTCGGCGCGAGTCTCGCCTTCCACGCCGACGTCTCCGATGTCGCCGCCGCGCTCTCCTCGGGCGGCGACCCGGGCTTCGTCGTGCTCGACTCCCGCTCGACCGAGTCCTGGGACCAGGGCCATGTGCCCGGCGCGGTCCACCTGCCGACGGCGCTCGTCGCCGAGCAGGCGGAGCGGTTGCTGGACCGGTCGGTGCCGGTCGTGACCTACTGCTGGGGCCCAGGCTGCAACGGAGCCACCCGGGCGGCCCTCGCGCTCGCCGGACTCGGCTTCCAGGTCAAGGAGATGCTCGGCGGCTTCGAGTACTGGGTGCGCGAGGGCTTCGCCTACGAGACCTGGGAGGGCACCCGCCGCCGCGAGGCCGACCCCCTGACCGCGCCCGTCGACGGCGACTGCGGCTGCTGACGCCGCGGCGGCACGCCCGTCCGGCACCGGACGGGAGCACCGCCGCGGGCGTCCGCGGTCAGAGCCGGGACAGTTCCTCGACCAGGTCGTCCAGGCCCAGCGGCCCCTGCGACAGGGCTGCCATGTGCCACGCCTTGGCGTCGAACGAGTCCCCGTGGGCGCGGCGGGCGTTCTCCCGGCCGAGCAGCCAGGCCCGCTCGCCCAGCTTGTAGCCGATCGCCTGGGCCGGCATGGACAGGTAGCGGGTCAGCTCGCTCTCCACGAAGTCGGCGGGGCGTCCGCTGTGGCTGCCGAAGAACTCCTGCGCCAGCTCGGGCGTCCAGCGCTCCCCGGGGTGGAAGGGGGAGTCGGCGGGGATCTCCAGTTCCAGGTGCATGCCGATGTCGATGATGACGCGGCAGGCGCGCATCATCTGCGCGTCCAGGTAGCCGAGCCGGCGCTCGGGGTCCGGGAGGTGGCCGAGTTCGTCCATGAGCCGCTCGGCGTACAGCGCCCAGCCCTCGCAGTTGGCGCTCACCGTGCCCACCGTGGCCTGGTAGCGGGAGAGCTGGTCGGCGACGTGCGCCCACTGCGCGAGCTGGAGGTGGTGACCCGGCACCCCCTCGTGGTACCACGTCGAGACCAGGTCGTACACCGGGAAGCGGGTCTCGCCCATGGTCGGCAGCCAGGTCCTGCCGGGACGCGAGAAGTCCTCCGAGGGGCTGGTGTAGTACGGCGCCGCGGCGCTGCCCGGCGGGGCGATGCAGGACTCCACCCGCCGCACCCGCTCGGCGAGTTCGAAGTGGGTGCCGTCCAGGGCGTCGATCGCCTCGTCCATCAGTCTCTGCAGCCACTCGCGGACCTCGTCGACGCCCTCGATGTGCGTCCCGTGGTCGTCGAGGTGGGCCAGCGCCTCCCAGGGGCCGGCGCCCGGCAGGATCCGGTCCGCCTCCGTCCGCATCTCGGCCAGCAGCCGGTGGTATTCGCTCCAGCCGTACGCGTAGGCCTCGTCCAGGTCCAGATCGGTGCCGTTGAAGTAGCGGACCCAGCGGGCGTAGCGCTCCCGGCCCACCGTGTCCGGCGCGCCCTCGATCGCGGGCGCGTACACGTCCCGCACCCAGTCCCGCAGGTCCACCAGCGCCTGCGTCGCGGTCCGTGCCGCCACGTCCAGTTCGACGCGGAGCGAGGCGGGGCCCGAGGAGACGAACTCCTCGAACCAGCTGTGCCCGCCGCCGATCCACTCCGTCATCTGCCCGACGAAGGTGGCCGTCGCCCGGGGCCCGCCGTACAGCTTCCGTTCGAGACCGAGGGCGAGGGAGGCCCGGTACCCCTCCAGCGCCCGCGGCACCGCGCGCAGCCGCTCGGCGACGGCCGACCACTCCTCGGCGGTCCCGGTCGGCATCAGGGTGAAGACCTGGCGCACGGAGTGCGCGGGCGAGCGCAGGTTGCTCACGGTGCGCAGGTCCTCGTCCGCGTCGCGGACGGCGAGCTGTGCGGTGAGCCGCTCGCGCAGGAGCCGGGCGCAGCGGCGTTCGGCCTCCGCGTCGGCGCCGGGCCTGGTCTCGGCCTCGCCGAGCAGGGCGAGGGTCCGGCGGGCGAGCGCGGCCGACTCCTGCTGGCCGGCGGGGGAGAAGTCCGGGAGGAGGCGGTTGCTCTTCTCGACCCCCAGATACGTCCCGGTGATCGGATCGAGCTCGACGAGTGCGTCGACGTAGGCGTCGGCGACCTGGCGCGGCAGTGCGCTGCTGGAAGCTGGCATGGGCTCATCCTGGTACGGGAAGGGCCCCCGCGTCATCATCATCCGCCCTCGGACGCCTGACGGCCCGATGCCGGCGGGAGCAGCGGACCGCACTCCCACTGCTGGAAGATGAGGCGCGTCTCGACCCGGGCGACCTCCCGCTGCGAGGTGAACTCGTCGAGAACCAGGCGCTGGAGATCGGCCATGTCGGTCACGGCGACGTGCACCAGGTAGTCGTCGGGACCGGTGAGGTGGAACAGGGCGAGCGACTCGGGCAGTGCTCTGATGCGCTCGACGAAGGGGCCGATCAGCTCCCGCCGGTGCGGACGCACCTGCACCATCAGCAGTGCCTGGAGACCGCGGCCGAGGCGGGCGGGGTCGAGGGCGAGCCGGTGTCCGGTGATCACCCCGGAGCGCCGCAGCCGCGTGACGCGGTCGAGGCAGGTGGACGGCGCCACGCCGACCTCCGCCGCCAGCTCGCGGTAGGTCGTCCGGGCGTCGTTCTGCAGGAGGCGGAGGATATGGAGGTCCACCGGATCCAGTGCGACGGATTCGGCCATGCGCCGAACGTAGCACGGGAGCTCGACGCTACCTTCCGGTAGATGTTCACCATGCCGCCATGGAGAACGCAGCTTCGGCCGTACCCGCACCCAGGGCGCTGGCCACCGACGCCGTGCACGCAGGACGCGAGGACCTCGCGGAACTGGGCCTGCACGCCCCGCCGCTCGACTTTTCCACCACCTACCCCTCGTACGACGCCGCCGGAGAAGCGGCGCGGATCGACGCGTTCGCCGAGACGGGCGCGCGGCTGGAGGGCCCGCCGGTCTACGCCCGGCTGGACAACCCCACCACCGCCCGCTTCGAGACGGCCCTCGCCACCCTGGAGGGCACCGAGGCGGCCGTGGCCTTCGCCAGCGGGATGGCGGCGCTGACCGCGGTCCTGCTGGCGCGGGCGAGCAGCACCGGCCTGCGGCACGTCGTGGCCGTCCGGCCGTTGTACGGGTGCAGCGACCATCTGCTGAACGCGGGACTGCTCGGCACCGAGGTCACCTGGACCGACCCGGCGGGCATCGCCGACGCGCTGCGTCCCGACACCGGTCTCGTCATGGTGGAGACGCCCGCCAACCCCACCCTCGCCGAGGTCGACCTGCGGGCCGTGCGCCACGCCTGCGGCTCCGTGCCGCTCCTCGTCGACAACACCTTCGCGACGCCGGTGCTCCAGCGGCCCGTCGAGCACGGCGCCCGGCTGGTGCTGCACAGCGCCACCAAGTACCTGGGCGGTCACGGCGACGTGATGGGCGGTGTGGTGGCCTGCGACGAGGAGTTCGCGCGCACCCTGCGCCAGGTGCGCTTCGCGACCGGCGGAGTGCTCCACCCGCTGGCCGGCTACCTCCTGCTGCGCGGCCTGTCCACGCTGCCGGTCCGGGTCCGGGCGGCCTCGACGACGGCCGCCGACCTCGCACGCCGGCTGGCCGCCGACCCGCGGATCGCCCGGGTGCACTACCCGTCGGTCGGCGGGGCGATGGTCGCCTTCGAGACGTACGGCGACCCGCGCGCGGTGATCGCCGGTGTCCGGCTGATCACCCCCGCGGTCAGCCTCGGCAGCGTCGACACGCTCATCCAGCACCCCGCGTCCATCAGCCACCGCATCGTCGCGGAGGGGGACCGGCGCTCGGCCGGGGTGAGCGACCGGCTGCTGAGGATGTCCGTGGGCCTCGAGGACGTCGAGGACCTCTGGCGGGACCTGACCCAGGCCCTGGGCGGCGGGCCGCTGCGCGCCGTGGACGCCGAGGTCCCGGCCGTGCTCGCCCCCTGACACGGGGCGCCGCCCTCCGGCCCGTGGCGGGAGGGCGGCGCGTGGCGGTGAGCGGTGCGGCCGCCGGCCGCCGGTGCGTGCCGCGCGGGCGGCGCCGCCGTGGCCGGCCGCGTGCCGTCCGCGGCCCCTCCGGGTCTCCGTGCCGACGGGGGACGGCACGGAGACCCGGGTCCGGGGCAGGCGCCCCGGCAGGTGTCTCAGTGCTCGGCCTGCTCGAAGCGCGCGGCCGGGCGGCGGCCCTGCGCCGCGTCCAGGCGGGCCGTGACGACCAGGGTTCCCTCCTCGATCTGGTAGTCCAGCGGCAGCCCCAGCCCCCGCATGGCCGCGACCATGCCGGTGTTGGACGACTGCGTCACCGCGTAGACGCTGTCGCAGCCGGCCTCCCCGGCCATGGCGACCAGACGCCGCAGCAGTTCGGAGCCGATGCCGCGGCGCTGCCAGTCGTCCTCCACCAGCAGGGCGACCTCGGTCTCGTCGCCGTCCCAGAGCAGGTGGCCGAGCGCGACCAGGCGGCCCGAGGCGGTCTGCACGGCGAGCGTGCGCCCGTGGCGCGGGCCGAGCAGGTGGTTGAGGTAGCGGTCCGCGTCGCCGACGGGGCCGTGGTAGCGCAGCGACAGCGTCCGGTCGGAGCAGCGCTCGTGCATGGCGACCGCCTGCGCCACATCGTCCTGGTCGGCGCGGCGGACGGTGATCTCGTTGCCCTCGGGCAGGGTGAGCACGTCCTGGCTGCGCGGGACGCGCGGGCCCAGCCGTGCGTCCAGTTCCACCAGGGCCCGTGCGCGGGCGAACTCGGTCGGGGTGAACGGCAGGTACGGCCGCTCGACGGTGATCGTGCCGCCGCCCGGGTCGCGCAGCCGCATCACGGTCTCCTCCAGGACGCCCTCCACCGGGGGCAGCGGACCCGTGGAGCGCCCGCCGAGGGTCTGCGCGGGGCGCGAGCGGATGGTGCAGCGCCCGAGCAGCTGCCGCAGCGCCAGCGGGAGTTCGGCGGCGTCGAGCGCGGTGCGGGTGGCGAGACCCAGCACCCGGGTCGGCGTGTCGACCAGGTCGTGGGCGTCGGCCCGCTCGGTCCAGGTGCTGGTGCCGCCCGCCGCGGCGACCTCGCGGGTGAGCCGCTGCGCGTCGAGCCCGGCCGGGGCGCGCAGCAGGAACTCGTCGACCGTGCCGTGCGCGAGGGGGTGCGTCTGGAGCGTCAGGATGTCCACGTCGAGGGCGGCGAGTGCCGAGCACAGGGCCGCCAGGCTGCCCGGCGCGTCCTCGACGGTCGTCCGCATCCGCCACAGGACCGTCTCGCGCGGCGTGCCGTCACCGTCCGCCCCGGCGCCCGGCACGGCCGGTTCCGGTGGGGGCGCATGGCTGTGGCGCCGTGCCCACCATGTGTGGAACGCGGCCGTGGCGACCAGCGTCACGGCGGCGACGACGAGCAGGACGGGGCCGTCGGGTCCGTGCACCACCAGCTTGGCGACGGCGTCGGCGACCACCACGGCGGTGAACATGGCGGCCAGTTCGACGAGGTCGCGCCGCCAGTGGTGCGGGCGGCGGACACTCTTCGCAGAAGTCACATCAGTCATGTCCTCACTGTGACCGAACGGTGTTGCGTGATCACGAACGCTTTGTGACTGGTGGGTTAAGTGCGGATCGAGGGCGATATCGTCTTGTTCTGACCGTTTTTGGCGAGGAGTGATCGGTGCCGGGCCGCGGTCCGGTCAGGGCCGGACCGCGGCCCCGGCGCTGGGCCCTACTGGCCCACGCGCCCCGGCTGCAGCGTCCTGCCGAACAGCACCGCACCGCTCCCGGCGCGCAGCCGGACGGTCAACTCCCCGCTCCCGCCGTCGATCTCGACCTCGCCGAAGTACTGCTCGGACTCCATCGGCGAGACGTTCGCCCGCTCGGGAGCCCGGACGAACACCCGCTCCGGGCCGAACGTCGCGTCCAGCGCGTTCGCCGGGAAGCCGCCCGCCGCCAGCGGACCGGAGACGAACTCCCAGAACGGCTCGAAGTCCTTGAACGCCGCCCGCTCCGGCGCGTAGTGCTGCGCGGAGGTGTAGTGGACGTCCGCCGTCAGCCACACGGTGCCGGTGATCCGCCGGTGCTTGATGTACCGCAGCAGTTCGGCCACCTGGAGCTCCCGTCCCAGGGGAGCTCCCGGGTCGCCCTGCGCCACCGCCTCGAAGTCCGTCGCGCCGTCCGGGACCACCAGCCCCAGCGGCATGTCCGAGGCGATCACCTTCCACACCGCGCGGGAGCGCGACAGCTCCCGCTTGAGCCAGGCCAGCTGTTCCGCGCCGAGGATGCCCTCGGCGTCGTCCGCCTGCCGACCGGGGGAGTTGGCGTTGCGGAACGAGCGCATGTCGAGGACGAACACGTCGAGCAGGGGCCCGTGGCGCACCACCCGGTGGACGCGGCCGCCGGGCCTGCCGGGAGACAGCGTCCCGATCGGGAAGTACTCGGCGAAGGCGCGCATCGAGCGGCGGGCGAGCACGTCCACGTCCTTCTCGGTGTACCGGGCGTCGTCCAGGATCTGGCCCGGGTACCAGTTGTTGCGCACCTCGTGGTCGTCCCACTGCGCGATCACCGGCACCTGCGCGTTGAACCGCCGCACGTTCTCGTCCAGCAGGTTGTAGCGGAAGGTTCCGCGGTACTCGCCGAGCGTCTCGGCGACCTTCGACTTCTCCTCGGTCATCAGATTGCGCCACACCCGGCCGTCGGGGAGCGTCACGCTCGGCTGGAGCGGCCCGTCCGCGTACACGGTGTCGCCGCTGCACAGGAAGAAGTCCGGGTCGAGGCGCCGCATCCCCTCGTACGCGCGGTAGCCGCCGATGTCCGGGTTGATGCCCCAGCCCTGGCCGGCGATGTCGCCCGACCAGACGAAGCGCACCCCCTGCCGCCGCCGGGCCGGCGCCGTGCGGAAGGTGCCGGTCACCGGCTCGCCGGTGCGGCGGGGATCGTCCGGGTCGGCGAGGGTGACGCGGTAGTGCACCTGCTCGCCCGGCGGCAGTCCGCGCAGCGCCGTCGTGCCGGTGAAGTCCGTGCCCGCTCCGAGGAGCGGCCCGTGCCACCTGCGGGAGCGGCGGAACGAGCCGGTGGCCGAGGTCTCCACGGTCATCCGGGCCGGCCGGTCGGAACGGACCCAGACCAGACCGGACGTCGTGGTCACGTCCCCGGTCTGCACGCCCCACCCCGCGCGGGGGCGGCCGGAGAGCGCCAGCGCCGGGGCCGCCCCCGCGGCGGGCAGAGCGAGCGCGGCGGACGCCGCCGCCGTGCCGAGCAGGACGGAGCGCCGGGCCGGGGCGGGCCGGAGGGCGTCGGACATGGTGGTGCCTCCATGCGGGTGCCGTGGTGGGTGCCGCCCAGCCTGGTGCCCCGCGGCGGCGGGCACGCGAACACCGGATGAACACCGGCGGTGCCCGTCACCGCCCCGCTCAGCGGCTCCCGTCCAGCACCACCCGGGCCACCTGCGCCGGATCGTCGTTCATCGGCACATGGCCGCATCCCCGCAGCCGCACCAGCCGTGCCCCGGGGATCGTCCGCTTGGCGCGCACCCCCTGGCGGGGCAGCAGCAGCCTGTCCCGGTCGCCCCAGGCGATGGTCACCGGCACCTCCCGCACGTCGTCGGCGAACAGCGTGTTCCCGCCCGCGGCCAGCGTCCGGTGGAAGCCGGTGGCGTCGCGCAGCGCATGGGTCTCGGCCACGGCCGCCCCGGGCGAACGGCGCCCGGTCCGCGCGTAGATGAGGCTCAGCAGCGCCGCACGGCCGGCCGCACCCCGCGACAGCCGTTCGATCACCGGCGGCGGCATCGCGACGGCCCCGAGCCGCATCGCCCGCAGCGCGGTGAACGCGTACACCCGCTCGCCCGGCGACCAGAAGCCCGCCGGGGACAGTGCGGTGACGGACCTCACGCGCCGCCGGCGCCCCAGCTCCAGCGCGAGCAGGCCGCCCAGCGAGTTGCCCGCGACATGGGGGCGTTCCACCGAGAGTTCCCGGCAGAACGCGTCGAGCGCCGCGGCGACGGTGGGGAGGTCGTACGGCAGGCCGTCCGGCAGCGGGCCGGACGAGCCGAAGCCGGGCAGGTCGACGGCGATGACCTCGCGCTCGGCGGCGAGGATCTCCAGCACCGGTTCCCAGGCCTGCCAGTGGTGACCGATGCCGTGGAGCAGCAGCAGGGGCTCGCCGGCCCCACGGCGTTCGTAGCCCAGGGTCAGCGGCGCGCCGCCCCGGCCGGTGGTGACGGAGAAGGAGATCTCTTCGGCCATGTGCTGCTGCTCCCCGGTTGCTGGACGGTACGTCAGCAACAATTACCGTTCGGTAGCCCGCTGTTCAAGCCCTGGCGGCCGCCCGGCCGGTGTGCCGCGCGCCGCACGGCCCGGCGCTGGACACCGGGCGCCGCGCCGGGTTGGGATGGCCGTGTGGCAACCGACACCGTGAACGACGTCTTCGAAGAGCACCGGTCCCTGCTGACCGGCGTCGCCTACCGCATGCTCGGCAGGGTCGCCGACGCCGAGGACGTGGTGCAGGAGGCGTGGCTGCGCTGGTCCGCCGCCGACCGCGGCGACGTGCGCGAACCCCGCGGCTGGCTCGTCCGGGTGACCACCCGCCTCGCGATCGACCGGCTGCGCCACATCGGCTCCCGCCGCGAGTCCTACGTCGGCCCCTGGCTGCCCGAGCCGATCGTCACCGACTTCGGCCCCGAGGTCCCGGACACCGCCGAACGCGCCGTCCTCGCGGACTCCGTGTCCCTCGCCGTCCTCGTCGTGCTGGAGACGCTCTCCCCTCCGGAGCGCGCGGTGTTCGTGCTCCGCGAGGCGTTCGGGTTCCCGTACGCCGAGATCGCGGCCACCCTGGAGAAGTCCGAGGCCGCCGTGCGCCAGCTCGCCGGGCGCGCCCGGCGGCACGTCGGGGAGCGCCGGCACCGCTACGACGTGGACCCGGTCCAGTGCCGCGACCTGACCGAGCGGTTCCTGGCCGCGGCCGCCGGCGGCGACCTGGCCCGGCTCCTCTCCCTCCTCGCGCCCGACGCGGTCCTGGTCGGCGACAGCGGCGGGAAGTCCAAGGCGCCGCTGCGCGTCATCCGCACCGCGGACAAGGTGGGCCGCTTCCTGTTCTCCGTCAGCCGCGAGCCCCTCGACGGCATGGAGACGCGGTTCGTCGAGGCCAACGGCGCGCCCGCGCTGCTGGTGCTGACCGACGGCCGCCCGGACAGCCTCTTCCAGGTGGAGGCGGTGGAGGGGCGCATCGTCTGCGTCTACATCGTCCGCAACCCCGACAAGCTCGCCGCCCTGGCCGCCCCCGGGGCCCTCTGACACCTCCGCCCGCCGTACGGGACCCCGCGCCGCACGCCCGGCGCGGGGTCCCGTCGCGTTCCGACACCGCGGTGGCATCGGTGCGACAACCTCATGAACGCACCGCGATGCCGGGCGACTCCGCAGCGTGACAGCCCCATGATTGGTCTTGACCAAGTGGAAGCCCGGTTCTATCGTGCACAGGGTTAGTGCAGGAACCTTTAATAAACAAGGGCGCGGAAAGCCGCCGGGGACACGGCGATTGCGGAGGACAGGGTGGGGACCACGCAGCTCGACACGGTGCCGGAGCCTAAGTACTGGCACCTCAAGACCGTCTTGGCCGAAGCACTCGACTCCGAGTTCGCGGTCGGCGAGATCCTGCCCAACGAACGTGATCTCGCCGCCCGTTTCGGCGTCGCCCGCGCCACGCTGCGCCAGGCGCTGGAGCAACTGGAGCTCGAAGGACGCCTCCAGCGCCGCCGCGGCGTCGGCACCACCGTCGCGCCGCCGCGCGTGGGCGTGGACGTCTCCGCGTCGCCGTACGACTGGCCGGGCGTCGCCGCGGACTCCTGGCAGCCGACCGAGTGCACCCGCGCCGTGCCCCCCGCGGCCGTCGCCCGCCACCTCGAGAGCGAGCCGGCCGAGGAGACGCACGTCGTCCGCCGGGTGCGGATGGGCCACGGCCAGTCCGTCGCCGCCGAACTGCTCTACGTGCCGGCGGCCTCGGTGCCCGACCTGTCCGGCATAGACGCACCCTCCGGCCCCGCCCTCGCCCGCAGCGTGCTGCGCGAGCTCGCCCGGCTCGAACTGGAGGGCCAGGACCGGGCCGTGGAGCTCGGCTCCGCGGGCGCCGTGGACGCCAAGGAACTCGACCGGCTCCCCGGGGCTCCCGTCCTCGTCGTCACCACCCGCTACTTCTCCGGCGGCCGGACCGCGGCCGTCTCGGTGGCGACCTACCGCGCCGACACCTGCCGACTGACCTTCGGCGCCCACGGCGACCTGGAGATCAGCCACGACGACGACCGGCGCCGCGCCTCCTGACGGCACCCGAAGGCCACGGCCCGCCCCGGCGCACCGCCCGGGGCGGGCCGCCGGGGCCCATGGGTGCGTGACAGGGGCAGGCCACGACCGTCGACGGCGAGGCGGACCTTGGTGGTCAGCCCGCCTCGGGAACGGTCGAGGGCCTGGCGCGTCTGCGAGCGGCCCGGATCTTCCAGTTCGTCCCCAGCCGCGGCCTCTCTTTGCGGCACTGGTGGTGTGCTGATGGGCACGGTTGACCGTGGAGCCGACGGCGACGGTCCACTCCACCTGGCCCACCGCGTCGTCGCGGACCTGACCATGCTCCAGCAGCTTCGCCCAGGTCCCATCCGCTTCCCGGCGGGCGAACCGCTCACAGACGGTCTGCCAGGGCCCGTACCGCTCGGGCGGATCGCGCCACGGAGCCCCAGTCCGCAACCGCCACAGCACCCCGTTGACCACCTGCCGGTGATCATGCCGCGGACGACCACGCCCATCCACCCGCGGCAACAGGGGCTCTATTCGCTCCCACGCCACATCCGTCAACTCACCTCGACCCGCCACAAGATCAATGATCAGAGTGCCCGTGCTCGGCCTCTCGCGCGGGGTCCGTCACGAAACGGCTCAGCCGGTAGGTGGTCGGCGCCGCCAGGCGCCCGCACAGCGTGTCGATCCGGATCATCGCCCCGTCGACTCCGGCCTCCCGAAGACGGCGCAACCCCGAACACATCTCCGCCTGGTCCCGAGTCTCAACGACCACTTCCCAGTGTCCCGCGTCCGGCGCGGTGCGAGCAGCAAGCCGCTGCCGCGCGTCCTCTTGCCGCCGCCTTCCGTTCCCCTGCCCTGGCACCTGCCCAGAATCACTGGCCGGCGTCAGGACGGCAAGGCAATGGGACCGAACATGCACCCGCTCGGTGATCATTTGTCAGACATGCCCTAGTGCTGTGACCGAGAAGGTTCACCGGGTTGCTCGTTGTGCTGGTTGGAAGCGATGTCGCTTCCAACCAGCAGGGCAGGCGGGATGGCACTACCGGTCAGGTCCGGAGGCTGACGGAGCAGGAGGGCAGAAGCTTCAGCAGACCGTTCGGCGAGGTAGTACGAGCTCGGTGCGGTTTCGGCGGGCGATGCTGCTGTTGGCCTCGGCCAGCAGCAGCACGGTCCCGATGATCGCGCGGCTGGTCCAGGCGGACGAGGACACCGTCCGGGATGTGGTCCATCGCTTCAACGAAATCGGGCTTGCATGCCTCAACCCTCAGTGGGCGGGAGGCCGCCCCCGCCCGCTGAGCGGTGACGACGAGGACTTCCTCATCCAGACGGCCACCACCCGCCGGACCGTGCTGGGCAAGCCCTTCACCCGCTGGCCGGTCCGCAAACTTGCCGACCACCTGCGCCGGAACATGACCAGGCCCATCCGGATCGGCCGCGAGGCCCTGCGGTGCTTACTGGCCCGTCGGGGGATCACTTTCCAGTGAACGAAGACCTGGAAAGAATCCCCGGACCTGGCCTTCGATGACAAGCTGGAGAGAATCGAGTACGCGGTCGGCGACGACAAGCTGTGGGGTGTCAACCGGCGCCGCAAAGGCATCGACCAAACCTGGGCCGCTCTGCGGTCGATCCGAGCAGCCCGCCCGGACGGCGGCCCGATCTACGTGATCCTGGACAACCCTCCGCCCACCTGAACTGGAAGATCCGTAGGTGGGCGGCCAGGAACAAGGTCGAGCTGTGCTTCACACCCACCTACGCGTCCTGGGCCAACCCCATCGAGGCTCACTTCGGGCCGCTGCGGCAGTTCACCCTCGCCAACTTCCACCATCCGAACCACAGCGTCCAGACCCGGGCCCTGCACGCCTACCTGCGCTGGCGCAACCAGAACGCCCGCCACCCGACGTCCTGGCCGCCCAGCGCCGCGAACGCGCACGCGTCCGCAGCGAACGAGGTCTCCGCTGGGGCGGCAGGCCGCTGCCTGACCCCGCTTAACTCGGCGAAGTCACAGCATCAGTCGTCGAACTCGAAGCCCGAAGCCTCCGCACGGGCAATGATGTCGCGGACTGCCTCGGGGCTCGTGATAACGGATTCGACGGCCGTCTTGAGTCGCGCGAGGTCGCTTGAACTGCCGACCGCGCAGAACATGCCAGCCTCGCTGTCGAAATCGACGTGCTGAGCAATATCCGGCCAGGCAAACCGCGCGAGACCCTCCCAGAAGTACCCGTTTGGCTCGTGCCCGGCGGCAACTACTGCGGCATCGGCAGCCAGGCCGCCGGCATCCAACGTCAGCGAGTGCTCGCCATCGAAGTCATGGAGGTGGATGGTCACGTCGCGATCGTCTCACCCCAGCAGGCGAACCGTTCGCCCGGTCCCTCACAACTCTCGAACCCGGTGAACCTTCTCGGTCACAGCACTAGGCGCACCGCGGGCGCTCTGAGCTGTGCGCAGCCAATATCCGGGCTGTTGGGCGCAGTTGGCGGCTTCCGGACTTGTCACCGCTCGGGTACATTCGGTGTAGATGCACCTCGGATTTGAGCCGTCCCGGCTCATGCGCCCCGCTGGTGTACCAGGGAACCCCGCCAGGGCGGGGCAGGAGGAGCAACGGTATGGAACACGCGTTGACCTGACAGGTCGGCGCATTCGGGTCCCGCATGCTGTGCGCGGCCCGAAGGGGTTTGGTCCGTACGCATCTGGTCGGCCTAGGCCCCTGGTGACCGTTGACATTCTCGCGGTCCGGTTCCTGACGCTGCCTCGCCATGCCCGGGTGCTTCTTGAGCCAGGCCGCCTTGCCCGAAATGGGTGGGTTCCGTGACTCCTCAGTCTTTTCTCTGGTCCGTCGTCGTCAGCTTCCTTCTCTCGCTCGTCGCCGGCTTGATTGCCGTTCTGGTTCGCATAGATCTCAAGGGCACGGCCGCCGAGGTCTGGGTCTGGGGTGCCTCGACGTTCGCCACCTGCATGACGCTGTGCGTTGCGGTGGCCGTCTTGTACGCGATGCTGCAGCACACGAAGAAGTGACCTTGATGCCTGCTGCGCGGCTGGACGCCTGCATGGTCTCGGTGAGGATGTGCCGCAGGAGCCATCCCGAGAGTCCGAACCAGGCGACGGCGCACGCTGTGCGGCTGGCCTTGGTCGCCCGGTGGCCGGCGTGCGCGCTGATCGACCGGATGGAGACGGGGTCGCCGTCGAGGAGGGACCTCGGGGCGACATCGCCGGTGACGAACCGTCCGGGTGCCCTCGGTTCCTGGCACGACGTGGTGGAAAGGCCGGAGCAACCACCCCCGTCCGCTCTCCGATCCACTGCCCCACGAGGCCGCGACGGTCAGCGACGCGCGGTCGCCGTGCCCTCCACCGCGAAGAGCTGCTCCTCCACGTGGTCCAGAGCCACCCGCAGCGCCCCGGTCGCCACCGCCGCCTCGCCCAGCATCGACAGCGTCACCTGCGGCGGCCGCAGGCAGTAGCGCGACAGCTCGGTGCGCAGCGGCGCCAGTACGCCGTCGAGCCCCGCCGCCCAGCCGCCGATGACCACCAGCTCCGGGTCGAGCGCCAGCACCAGGGCCGCCACGTCGTGCACGAGCCGCTGGTTGTACCGGTCCACGGCCTTGCACGCCTGCTCGTCGCCCTCCCTGGCCAGGGCGAACACCTCGGCCACCGCCTGCTCGTCGAGCGGCGGCAGCGGCTCGTCCGTCGTCGACAACAGCGTCTCGGGGGTGACCTCGCGGCCCAGCAGGTGGAGCGCCCCGATCTCGCCCGCCGCGCCGCCGAAGCCCCGGTGCAGCCGTCCGCCGATCAGCGACCCCGCTCCCGGGCTGAGCCCGGCGAGGACGAACACGATGTCGTCCGAATCCCGCGCGGCCCCTTTCCAGTGCTCGGCCACGGCCGCCGCGTTCGCGTCGTTCTCGACCAGCACCGGGCAGCGGAACGAGCGGCTCAGCCGCTCCCCGAGCGGCAGGCCGGTCCAGCCCGGCAGGGCCGTCGACAGGCGTACCGTGCCGTCGGCCTCCACGATCCCCGGCGACCCGACGCCGACCGCGCGCAGGCTGCTCCGGGCCACGCCCGTCCTGCGCAGCACGTCGGCCACGACCGACCGCACGCGGTCCAGCCGGTCGTCCGCGCTCGCCGTCTCCGACACGTCCCGGGAGCCGGCGCCGATGATCCGGCCGTCCAGGCCGGAGATCAGGACCGCGACACGGTGGGCGCCGATCTCGATGCCCAGCAGATGGCCGGCCTCCGCACGGAAGCGGTAGCGGCGCGCCGGGCGCCCCTGGCGCCGTGCCTCGCCCTCCTCGGGAACGCTCTCCACGACCAGTCCGGCCTCGACGAGTCCCTCGACCACGCCCTCGACCGTGGGGCGCGACAAACCCGTGATGCGGGTGAGGTCGGTCAGGGTGGGGGATTGCGCGCCCCGCAGGGAGTGCAGCACCACGGCCGAGTTGATACGCCGCAGCAGGGAAGGATCTCCGCCGGTCAGCCGCCCCACTGTGTGCCCTCCCGGTTCGAGCGCTTCCTGGCCGGATCGTACTCGGTGCGGCAGGGGAGCGCGCACCCGCCCCGAGCCGTCCCGCACCTGCGGAACCCGACCGTCCGCCCGGGACGGCGCCGGGCCGGACCTGACGGTGCGCCAATTGTCGTAGGGGGCTTGTTTACTGGGGTCATGACCACCGCACGGCATCTCGCCGAGATCGACCTGCTGCGCGGCCGGGACTTCCCGGACGTGCCCGGCCCCTCGCGGTCCGGAGCCGCGGGCCCCGGGTACCACCTCGCACGGCTCCCGGTGGCGGGCGGGGACGGCACCGGCCGGGAAGCGGTGCCGGAGGAGGGGGAGGAGCAGTGCCGGGCGGAGTGCGAGGCGCTGGCGGCGGCCCTCGCGGTGCGGTGGGGCGATCCGCAGCACATGAGCCTGTGGTCGGCGTCGGTCTCGGCGGCCGCGGGGGAGGACGTGCCGCCGCCCTGGGAGGAACTCGGCCACCGGGCCGGGGACGTCCTGCTGTGGCGGGTGGCCGGGCGCTGGATAGCGGTGGCCGCGGCTCCCGCGGACGGCTACCGGTGGGAGCTCCTGGTGGCCGTCACCACGACCGACCCGCCCTGACACGCGCTCCGCCCGCCGGCGTCCGCGCGCCTGCGTCCGCGCGCCGGCGTCCGCGCTGGATTCCGGTGAGCTCCACGACGGGCGCGCAGCCCCTGCGGCGGTCACCCGGCGGGGGCACGACGCCCGCCGCCCGCGACCGGCACACGACGAGGCCACGGCCCCGCGCCCCGCGGGCGTGCGCCGCCGCCGCACGCGGCCCCGTGATCGCGGCAGAGGCCGGCGCCATGGCTCCCCGCTCCCGCCGGCGTTCAGCGCCGTGGCGCCGCGCTCCCGGACTCCTCCGCCGCCAGGCGCAGTTCCTCGTAGGCGTCCGCCATCGTCCGCAGCGTCCAGTGGGCGTTGAGCCCGCTCGGGTTGGGCAGCACCCAGATCCGGGTGTCGCCGATCCGCCGCTCCTGCGGGCCGACCGCAGCGGACCGCTCCCCGAAGGCCGTGCGGTACGCGGTGATGCCGACGACCGCCAGCCACCGGGGCCGCAGCCGCTCCACCTTCGCGGTGAGCACCCGGCCGCCCTCGCGGTACTCCTCGGCCGTCAGCTCGTCGGCGTGGGCCGTCGCACGGGCCACCACGTTGGTGATGCCGAGGCCGAGCGAGGGCAGCAGCCCCTGTTCCCCCGGCGCCAGCTGCCGGGGCGTGAAACCGGACCGGTGCAGCACCGGCCAGAACCGGTTGCCCGGACGGGCGAAGTGGTGCCCGGTCACGGCGGTCGTCAGACCGGGGTTGATCCCGCAGAACAGCACCCGGAGGCCGTCCGCGACCACGTCCGGCACGAGCCGGTCGCGGGCGGCCTCCAGCTCCGCGGGGGAGAACCTCGTCAGAGGATCGCTCCCGGCGCGTAGAGCGCTGCCTGCGGGTGCTGCTTCACGATCTCCTCGATCCGGGAGACCACGGCCGCGACCTGGCCCGCGGCACCGCCGGTGAACGACAGCTTGTCCGCCATCAGCTCGTCGAGCTGCGCCCGGTCCAGCGGGATGCGCCCGTCGCCGGCCAGCCTGTCGAGCAGTTCGTTGCGCTCCGCGCCCTGCTCGCGCATGGCCAGGGCGGAGGCGACGGCGTGCTCCTTGATGGCCTCGTGCGCGACCTCCCGGCCGACACCGGCGCGGACCGCGCCCATCAGGACCTTGGTCGTCGCGAGGAAGGGCAGGTAGCGGTCGAGCTCCCGGGCCACCACGGCCGGGAAGGCGCCGAACTCGTCGAGCACGGTCAGGAAGGTCTCCAGCAGACCGTCCAGCGCGAAGAACGCGTCGGGCAGCGCCACGCGCCGCACCACCGAGCAGGAGACGTCGCCCTCGTTCCACTGGTCGCCGGCGAGCTCGCCGGTCATCGAGGCGTAACCGCGCAGGATGACCGTCAGACCGTTGACCCGCTCGCAGGAGCGCGTGTTCATCTTGTGCGGCATCGCGGACGAGCCGACCTGGCCGGGCTTGAAGCCCTCGGTCACCAGTTCGTGGCCGGCCATCAGCCGGATCGTCTTCGCGACGGAGGACGGGGCGGCGGCCAGCTGCACCAGCGCGGAGACCACGTCGTAGTCGAGCGAGCGCGGGTAGACCTGGCCCACCGAGGTGAACGCCTGTGCGAAGCCGAGGTGGCCCGCGATGCGCTGCTCCAGCTCGGCCAGCTTCGCGGCGTCGCCGCCCAGCAGGTCGAGCATGTCCTGCGCGGTGCCGACCGGGCCCTTGATCCCGCGCAGCGGGTACCGGCCGAGAAGGTCCTCCAGCCGGGCGTAGGCGACGAGCAGTTCGTCGGCGGCGGTGGCGAAGCGCTTGCCCAGGGTGGTGGCCTGCGCGGCCACGTTGTGCGAGCGGCCGGCCATGACGAGCTCGGCGTACTCGCCGGACAGCTTGCCGAGCCGTGCCAGCACGGCGACCGTGCGGTCGCGCACCAGCTCCAGCGAGAGCCGGATCTGGAGCTGCTCGACGTTCTCCGTCAGATCACGCGAGGTCATGCCCTTGTGGACGTGCTCGTGGCCGGCGAGGGCGTTGAACTCCTCGATCCGGGCCTTCACATCGTGCCGGGTGACCTTCTCGCGCTCGGCGATCGACCCCAGGTCGACCGTCTCCAGCACCCGCTCGTAGTCGTCGAGCGCCGCGTCCGGGACGTCGATCCCGAGGTCCTTCTGGGCGCGCAGGACGGCGAGCCAGAGCCGGCGCTCGAGGCGGACCTTCTCCTCGGGGGACCAGAGGACGGCGAGCTCCGCGGAGGCGTAGCGGCCGGCCAGGACATTGGGGATGCGAGGCTTCGCAGACACAGCAGTCACGTGTCCGGATTCTACTGGTGGTTTCTGCAGGCCAGCGCCATGGCCCCGGTTGTGCGTTGCTACGAACGGTCCGAGGGCGCCGGACCGGTGCCGGGCAGGTGCCCGTCCCGCTCCGCCGCCGCGGCGGCCGCCTCGTAGGGAGCCAGCTCGGGACGCTTGGCCGGGCGGCCGTCGCCGGACGAGCGGCCGGTGAGCCGGCGCCCGATCCACGGCCCGAGATGCTGACGGGCGAAGCGCAGGTCCGCGATCCGGCGCACTCCCCACCCGGGCAGGACGGCCGGGGGCAGCCCCGCCCGCCAGTCGTCCTCGGCGTCGAGTCCGAGGGTCTGCCAGACGGCCTCGGCGACCCGGCGGTGCCCCTCGGCCGTGAGGTGGAGCCGGTCGACGTCCCACATCCGCTGGTCGGCCAGCACCTCGGCGCCGTACAGGTCGACGACGAGCGCGCCGTGGCGGGCGGCGAGGGTGTCGATGTGCGCGAACAGCTCCTCCATCCGCGGCCGGAAGCGCTGCTGCACGGGGCCGCTGCGGCCGGGGGAGCGCATCAGCACCAGCGTGCCGCAGGAGGGGGCGAGCGTCTCCACCGCCTGGTCGAGCAGCCCGCGGACCCGGCCCATGTCGCACTTGGGGCGCAGGGTGTCGTTGAGGCCGCCGACCAGGGTGACCACGTCGGCGCGCATGGCCGCGGCCACGCCGACCTGCTCCTCGACGATCTGGCCGATGAGCTTGCCGCGCACGGCGAGGTTGGCGTAGGCGAAGCCGGGGGTGCGGGCGGCCAGGCGGGCGGCGAGCAGGTCGGCCCAGCCGCGGTAGCTGCCGTCGGGCAGGAGGTCCGACATGCCCTCGGTGAACGAGTCACCGACCGCGACGAAACTGGTGTAGTTGGCATTCATCTCCATGGCGCAGCGATCGTACCGCGCGGTAAGGTCCGTCGGTTCCGTACCGGGAGGGGAGCAATCAGTGAGCGATGCCCTGCTCAACACGCTGGCGGAGGCGCTGGCGGACGTGGTGGCCACGATCGACACCTGCGACGACGAGACACTCGACCCGGACACCGCCGTGAAGTGGCTGGAGACCACCGGCTCCCTGCTGGACAGACTCCCCCCGTCGGACCGCAGGAGTCTCGGACGCCTCCTGCGCCGGGCGGCCGGCCGCAGCCCCGCCGGCCCCTGGCGCGAGACGCTGCTGCGGCTGCCGGAGAGCTTCGGCCTCGACGACGACCAGCACGAGCTCTACTGCGAGGCGATCGAGCACACGGTACGGCGGTTCACCGCGGTGGTCCGCGACGTGGACCCGGCCACCCCGGTCACGACCTGCCCCGGCTGGACCTTCGCCGACCTCGTCCGGCACCACGGCGCCACCCACCGCTGGGCGGCCCACGTGGTGGGCGTGCGGGCCTGTGAGCCGGTCTCGGCCCGTGACGTGCCCCTCGCCCTCCCCGCCGACCCGTCCGGCCTCCCGGCGTGGACGGCCGAGTCCGCCGGACTCTCGCTCGCCGTCCTGCGCAAGGTCGACCCGGAGGCGCCGATCTGGTCGTGCGGAGCCGACCAGCACGTCGCCGCCTACGCCCGCCGCCTGCTCTTCGAGGCGGTCGTGCACCTCGCCGACGCGGAGCTCTCCCTCGGCAGGGAACCGGACATCGCGGCGGGCACGGCGGCCGACGGGGTCGAGGAGTTCCTGGAGAACCTGCCGCACCTGCCGCGCCTCGCCCGGCTGGTGGCCGCGCTCCCGGCGGGCACCGTACGCCTGACCGCCGCCGACACCGGCGCGGCCTGGACCGTCGCCTTCGGGCCCGACGGCTTCTCCTGGACCCGGACCGCGGGGCCCGCACCCTCGGCGGAGGTGACCGGCACCGCCGCCGACCTGCTGCTCTTCGTCCACGGGCGCCGTGCGCCCGGGGACCGGCGCCTGACGGTGGCCGGCGATCCGGCCGTGGTGGAGAGCTGGCGCGCGGCGACCGTGTTCTGACGCGGTGGGGAGCCGGCGCGCGGCGACCGCTTTCCGGCCCCGCCCACCGGGCCGGGCCCGGCCCGGCACACCGCCACGACGGCGGCGCACCGGACCGGGCCCGGAGGGCGGGGCTCAGCGCGACGGGCGGCCGACCAGCTCGCGGAGGATGTCCTCCATGGTCACCAGACCCTCCGGCCGGCCGTCCTCGTCGAGCACGGCGGCCAGGTGCGTCCGGCTGCGCCGCATCGCCGTGAGCACGTCGTCCAGCGGCGTCGTCGCCCGCACCCGGGCGATCGGGCGCATCGCCGTCACGGGGAACGGAAGATCCCGGGGAGTGGCGTCCAGGGCGTCCTTCACGTGCAGGTAGCCGAGGATGCGCCGCCCGGTGTCGATCACCGGGAACCGCGAGAACCCCGACTCGACCGACAGCCGCTCCAGCTGCTCCGGTGTGGTCCCGGCCTTCGCGTAGACGACCTGCTCGACCGGCATCACCACGTCGCGCACCGGACGGCGGCCCAGCTCCAGGGCGTCGCGCAGACGTTCCGCGGCACGGTCGTCGAGGAGCCCGGCCTCGCCTGAGTCCTGGACGAGCGAGGCGAGCTCGTCGTCCGAGAACGTGGCCGACACCTCGTCCTTCGGCTCCACCCGCAGCAGCTTCAGCAGACCGTTGGCCAGCGCGTTGATGGTGAAGATCACCGGACGCAGCGCCCGGGCCAGCGCCACCAGCGGCGGACCGAGCAGCAGTGCCGAGCGCACCGGCTCCGCGAGCGCGATGTTCTTCGGCACCATCTCGCCGAGCAGCATGTGCAGGTAGGTGGCGAGCGCCAGGGCGATGACGAACGAGATCGGGTGCACCGCGCCGTGCGGCACGCCGATCGCGTCGAAGACCGGTTCCAGCAGGTGGGCGATGGCCGGTTCGGCCACGATGCCGAGCACCAGGGTGCACAGCGTGATGCCCAGTTGGGCCGCCGCCAGCAGCGCCGACACGTGCTCCAGGGCCCACAGCACGCTGCGCGCGCGACGGTTGCCCGCCTGCGCCTCCGGCTCGACCTGGCTGCGGCGCACGGAGATCAGCGCGAACTCGGCGCCGACGAAGAAGGCGTTGACGACCAGGGTGAGCAGGCCGATGAACAACTGGATCCCGGTCATCGTCCGGCCTCCTCGGTGAGTCCGCCGTCCTCGGCGCCGTCACCGGCGAGCGGCGCGTGCATCAGGACCCGGGCGGCCCGCCGCCCGGCGGCGTCGACCACGTCGAGGCGCCAGCCCGCGAGGTCGATGCGGTCGCCCTCGGCCGGGATGCGGCCCAGTTCGGTGGCGACGACCCCGGCGAGCGTCTCGTAGGGCCCGTCCGGGACGTCCAGGCCGATCGTCGCGAGCTGGTCCGTGCGGGCGGCGCCGTCGGCGGACCAGAGCAGGCGGCCGTCGGCGTCCTCGCCCGCCCGCGCCAGGTCGGGCGTCTCGTGCGGGTCGTGCTCGTCCCGCACCTCGCCGACGACCTCCTCGACGATGTCCTCCAGCGTGACGACGCCCGCGGTCCCGCCGTACTCGTCGATCACCACGGCCATCGCCGAACGGCCCGAGAGGCGGTCGAGCAGCCGGTCGACGGTGAGCGTCTCCGGCACGAGCACCGGCTCGCGCAGCAGGTCCGACACCCGCCGGCGCGGCCGTTCGCCGGCGGGCAGGGCCAACACGTCCTTGATGTGCGCGATGCCCACGACCGTGTCCAGGCTGCCCCGGTACACGGGGAAGCGGGAGAGGCCGGTCGCCCGGGTCGCGTTCGCGACGTCCTCGGCGGTCGCCGACGCGTCCAGGGCCATCACCTGGACCCGCGGCGTCATCACGTTCTCGGCCGTGAGATCCGCGAGGTTCAGCGTCCGGACGAAGAGCTCGGCCGTGTCCGCCTCCAGCGCCCCGGCCTTCGCCGAGTGCCGGGCGAGCGCCACCAGCTCCTTGGGGCTGCGCGCGGACGCCAGCTCCTCGGTGGGCTCCATCCCGAGCCGTGTCACGATCCGGTTGGCGGTGCTGTTGAGGTGCCCGATCAGCGGGCGGAAGGCGGCGGTGAAGAACCGCTGCGGCGGCGCGACCACCTTCGCCACGGCCAGCGGCGAGGAGATGGCCCAGTTCTTGGGCACCAGCTCGCCCACCACCATCAGCACGACCGTGGACAGGGCGGTGCCGATGACCAGCGCCACCGACGAGGCGACGGAGGGGGACAGGCCCAGGTCCTCCACCGGCCCGCGGATGAGCGCGGCGATGGACGGCTCGGAGAGCATGCCCACGACGAGGTTGGTCACGGTGATGCCGAGCTGGGCGCCGGAGAGCTGGAACGTGAGGCTGCGGACGGCCTTCAGGGCGCCGGCCGCGCCCCGCTCGCCCCGCTCGGCGGCGCGTTCGAGCTCGCCGCGTTCGACGGTGGTGAGCGAGAACTCCGCCGCGACGAAGACACCGCAGGCCAGTGAGAGCAGCACCGCCACGGCGAGCAGGAGCACTTCGGTCATCGGTTCACCTCCGTCCCGTGAGCGGGCGTCCCGTGATCGGACGGGGGGAGGCTGGTCGCGCGATGTCTGCTACTGGGAGGCTCGCCCATGGGCGGACGCTCACACCTTTCGTACGGGGGGTCGGCAATCCCCCCATCGTAAAGGAGCCGCAAATCAGGGACGCGCGACGGTCAGGCGAACGGCTTCACCCAGCGCCGCCACTGGTCCTGACGGCCGTACCCGGCCGCCGACCAGGCGTGATGCGCCCGTTCGTTGGCCTCCAGCACCATCGCGTCGGCGCGCCGCCCGCCCACCGCGGCGAAGCGCCGCTCGGCGGCCTCCAGCAGGGCGGCGGAGATGCCCCGCCGCCGGTGCGAGGGCAGGACGGCGAGCCGGTAGAGGGAGCACCGCCACCCGTCGTACCCGGCGATCACCGACCCGACCAGCAGTCCGTCCAGCTCGGCGAGGATCAGCGCCTCGGGGTCCCGGCCGACGAGCCGGGTCACGCCGTCGACGTCGTCCGTGATGCTCGTCCCCTCCGCCGCGACGGTCCAGAAGGCCAGCACGGACTCCGCGTCGGCGGGGGTGGCGGGACGTATGCGCAGATCGTTCATGATCGCGAGCCAAGCACGCGCCCGGAACCGCCCGCCACCGGGTTTCGTCCTGCGGGACGCCGCCCCGCACCTTGCGGGTGCTAGCGCACCAGCGCTAGCGTTGAGGGGTGGCCAAGACACAGCTGAACGTACGGGTCGACGAGACCACCGCGGAAGCCGCCCGGCAGCGGGCGCTGGCCCGCGGCATGAGCGTCAACCGCTACATCGAGGAACTCGTCAAGCAGGACGCCGGCGAGGCGGGCCGCACCTTCGTGGACGCGGCGGCCGACTTCATGAAGGAGTACGAGGCGGTCTTCGCCGAGGAGTTCGGCGAACGGCGTTGAGCCTCTCCATCGACCTCGCCTGGCTGCTCATGGTCGCCGAGCACCGCACGCCCGGCGACCCGCAGGTGACGGACTGGGGCGCGCTCGTCGCCGCCGTCGGCCGCCACGACGCCGAGATCTTCGGCACGCCCGTCTACCAGGACCCGCACACCAGGGCCGCCGCCCTGCTCCAACTCCTCCTGCACGTGCCGGCGCTGGAGCACTCGAACGCGATGTTCGCCTCCGCCGTCGCCTACGGCTATCTCGTGGCCTCCGGCCTGAAGGTCGACACCTCTCCGGAACAGGTGCGCGACCTCGCCCGTCTGGTCAAGGAGGGCAAGGCCGACGTCCACGCCGTCGCCGGCGAACTGCGGCAGTGGTGCCGCTGAGCCCGCCCACCCGGGTCCGCTGACCGCCCGGGCTCGTACAGCCGCTTCCCGTCCGGGCACGTTCAGCCGTCCGCCCGCCGCCGCGCCACGCCGATGACGCACGGCGAACTCGGGAGCGGCACGCCCCCCGCGGGCACCTGGAGCCGCCGGTACGCCCCGAGCTCGAACCCGGCCGCCCCGATCGCGGCGAGCGTGTCCCGCGCCGTGTGGCACCCGCCGAACAGCCGGGGCCACACCGTGGCGTCCACCACCCGCTGGACCCGTGCCGCGCCGGGTGTGGGCGCCAGCCCGTGCTCGAAGAACCGCAGCTCACCGCCGGGACGCAGCACCCGGTGGAGCTCCGCGAGGGACCTCGGCAGGTCCCGTACGGTGCACAGCACCAGCGAGGCCACCGCCGCGTCGAACTCCCCGTCGCCTGCGGGCAGCGCCTCCGCCGTCCCCGGCACCACGCGGACCGGCACCTGCGCCCGCGCGGCCGCCGTGAGTGCGGCGTCCCGCAGCGTGCGTTCCGGCTCGACGGCCAGCACCCGCGCCACACCGGCCGGATAGCGGGCGAAGTTCAGCCCGTTGCCCGCCCCGATCTCGACGACCTCGCCGCGCAGCCCCGCCAGCAGCTCCTCGCGGTGCGCCGCGACCCCGGCGCGGTGATCGGCCGCGACGCTCATCCGCGCCCAGAAGCGCGCGAAGAGAGGATGGTGGACGGTGTCCCCGGCCGCCTTCGACGCACGCTCCATGCCCCCGGACCTCCTCGAAGACGCCGGGCCACCAGGGTGACCGCGGCTCAGGCGGCGGACGTGCCCGCCACGAAGCAGAACTCGTTGCCCTCGGGATCGGCGAGCACCTGGAACGTGCCGTGGGCGTCGGTGACGGGCCCCCCGACGCGGGAGGCGCCGAGCCGCACGGCCTCGTCGGACGCCGTGTCCACGTCCCCCGCGTGCACGTCGAGATGGAGCCGGTTCTTGGCCGCCTTCTTCTCGGGCACCTTCTGGAAGGCGACCCGCACGGAGTCCGGCGGATCCACGTACGACCAGTCCGCGCCGCGGTCCACCGCCTCACCGCCGAGCAGCGCCGCCCAGAAACGGACGAGCAGGCCCGGGTCGTGGCAGTCGAAGACGATCTCCTCGATGCGTGCACGCATGGGGTCAGCCTACGGGAGGGCCCCGACGCCTTCGAGCCGTTCGGCTCCCGGCCCGCCGTGCACGGTGCGCGGTGCGAGCACCCGCCACGGCGGGGCGTCGGGACGCCCGCCGGGGCGGGGCCCCCGGGGCACCGGACGCGCCCCGGCGGTGTTCAGGCGCCCGCGGCGGCCCAGGCGGCCGTGTCCAGGCGGCCGCCGAGCGCGGGGGCGAGCCAGTCCGGCGCCGCCGCGCGGAACGCCTCCGGCCCGAGCGACCCCGCGCCCCCGGGGACGGCGCCGAGCAGCGGGACGCCCGCGGCGACCGGAAGGTCGGCCCGGTTGCACAGCGCGGCGAGGTCCGGCTCGGCCGGCCAGCTGCCGATCACGACGCCCAGCTGGGTGAGCCCGCGTGCCCGCAGCGCCTCGGCCGTCAGCGCGGTCGCGTTCAGGGTGCCCAGCCCGGCCGGGGCGACGACCAGCACCGGCGCACCGAGCAGGGCGGCGGCGTCGGCGAGGGTGGAACCGGTGTCGTCGAACCGCACCAGCAGCCCGCCCGCGCCCTCGACCAGCACCAGGTCGTGCTCGGCCGCCAGCTTCCCGGCCGCCTCGGCGATCCGCTCGGGCCCCACCGGGGCGAGCCCCGCACGCCGCGCGGCCGTGGCGGGGGCCAACGGCTCCGGGAAGCGCGCCAGTTCGACGGCCGTGATCCGGCCCGCGAGCCGTGCCACCTCGGCGGCGTCGCCCGGCTCGCCCGGTGCGACACCGGTCTGCGCCGGCTTGAGCACGGCGACCGAGCGCCCCTGGGCGGCGGCCACCGCGGCGACGGCCGCCGTCACGACGGTCTTGCCGATCTCGGTCCCCGTACCCGTCACGACGATCACTGACATGCTGCACTTCCCTGTCGTTGCTTTCTGGCCCGGACCGTTCCCCCCGGACCGACCCGCCCCGGACCGATCCGCCGGGTCGTGCTGCCCCCGGCCCTCCTGACGCGCGGCCTCAGCCCGCGGCCGCCGCCGCGACCACGCCCCGGCACACGGCCGCCAGGTCGTCCTCCCCGGTGACGTACGGCGGCATCACGTACACGAGATCGCGGAACGGCCGCAGCCAGACGCCCTCGCGGACGGCCGCGCGGGTCGCCGCCGCCATGTCGGCCTGATGGTCGAGCTGGACGACGCCGATGCCGCCGAGCACGCGGACCTCCCGCACCCCGGGCAACTCCGAGGCCGGGGCGAGGCCCTCGCGCAGACCCGTCTCCATCCGCTTGACCTCCTGCCGCCAGTCCCGCTCCAGCAGAAGGTCCACGGAGGCGCAGGCCACTGCCGCGGCCAGCGGGTTGCCCATGAAGGTCGGCCCGTGCGCCAGCACGGGGACCTCGCCCCGGGAGATGCCGTCGGCCACCCGCGGGGTGCACAGCGTCGCCGCCATCGTCAGATAGCCGCCGGTCAGCGCCTTGCCCAGGCACATCACGTCCGGCGCGACACCGGCGTGGTCCGCGGCGAACAGCTCACCGGTCCGGCCGAAGCCCGTGGCGATCTCGTCGAAGACCAGCAGCACGTCGTGCTCGTCGCACGCCTCGCGCAGCACCCGCAGGTACGCGGGCGAGTGGAAGCGCATCCCGCCCGCGCCCTGCACCACGGGCTCCACGATCACGGCGGCCAGCTCGTCCGCGTGCCGCGCGATCAGCTCCCGCAGCCCGTCGGCGTACGACTCCTCGAAGTCCGCGGGCGGCGCGGGGGCGAAGACCTGCTCGGGCAGCACGCCCTGCCACAGGCCGTGCATCCCGCCCTCCGGGTCGCACACCGACATCGGCTGCCAGGTGTCGCCGTGGTACCCGCCGCGCCAGGTGAGCATCCGCCGCTTGGCCGGGCGGCCGAGCGAACGCCAGTACTGGAGGCACATCTTGACGGCGACCTCGACGGAGACGGAGCCGGAGTCGCACAGGAAGACGTGGCGCAGCGGCTCCGGGGTGATCTCCACGAGCCGTGCCGCCAGCCGGACCGCCGGCTCGTGGGTGAGCCCGCCGAACATCACATGGCTCATCCGCCCCAGCTGCGCGGTCGCCGCCGCGTTGAGCACCGGGTGGTTGTAGCCGTGCACCGCCGACCACCAGGACGACATGCCGTCGATCAGCTCGGTCCTGCCCTCGGTCTCCTCGGCCAGCCGCAGCCGGACCCCGGAGGCGGACCGCACGACCAGCGGGTCCGTACGGCCCGGCATCGGGCCGTACGGGTGCCAGACGTGCGCCCGGTCCAGGGCCAGCAGCTCGCCCGCGGAGTACACGGCGCGAGCCGGCTGACCCGGGCCGGCCGGCCCGGCAGGGCGGTCCGAGTGCTCAGGCATTGGGCGCGAGGTCCGTGCCCGCGCCGCGGCGGCGCACCGCGACCAGGTCCGTCCGGGCGCCGGTCGCCGGAGCCGCCGCGGGCTCCGCCGCTTCGGCGGCCGGCTCGTCGCCGCAGCCGCCCCCGCCGTCCCCGCAGACCGAACCGCAGCCGCCTCCGGCCGCCGCACGGTGCTCGGGCAGGGTCGTCGTGTCGCTGCCCTCGACCTCGAACCCGGCGTCCGCGATCATCTCCAGGTCGGCCCTGCCCGCCTGGCCCTCGCTGGTCAGGTAGTCGCCGAGGAAGATCGAGTTCGCCAGGTGCAGGGCGAGCGGCTGCAGCGAGCGCAGGTGCACCTCGCGGCCGCCGGCCAGACGCACCTCGACGTCCGGGCAGACGAAGCGGACCATCGCGAGGATGCGCAGCGCGCGCTGCGGGGTGAGGTTCCACTCCTTGGCGAGCGGCGTGCCCTCGAACGGGATCAGGAAGTTGACCGGCACCGAGTCCGGGTCCAGCTCGCGCAGCGAGAAGACCACGTCCACCAGGTCCTCGTCGCTCTCGCCCATTCCGGCGATCAGCCCCGAGCAGGCCGACAGACCGGCCGCGTGCGCCTTGTTCACCGTGTCCACGCGGTCGGCGTAGGTGTGGGTGGTGGTGATCTCCCCGTAGGTGGACTCCGAGGTGTTCAGGTTGTGGTTGTACGCGTCCGCGCCGGCGTCGCGCAGCCGTTCCGCCTGGCCGTCCGAGAGCAGTCCGAGGCAGGCGCACACCTCGACGCCCTCGTTCTGCTCCTTGATCGCCTCGATGGTCTTCGACACGCGGTCCACGTCCCGGTCGGTCGGCCCGCGGCCGCTCGCCACCAGGCACACCCGCTTCGCGCCGCCCGCGACACCGGCGGCGGCCGCCTGGGACGCCTCGTCCGGCTTCAGCCAGGTGTACTTGAGGATCTCCGCCTTCGACCCGAGTCGCTGCGAGCAGTAGGAGCAGTCCTCCGGGCAGAGGCCGGACTTCAGGTTGACCAGGTAGTTGAGCTTGACTCTGCGGCCGAACCACTGGCGGCGCACCTTGCCGGCCGCGGCCACCACATCGAGCAGGTCGTCGTCGGAGGTCGCCAGCACGGCGAGCGCTTCTTCACGGGTCGGCAGCTCGCGCCGCAGCCCCTTGTCCACCAGCGTGTTCAGCAGGTCCATGGCGCTGATCCTGACGTACGGCACTGGCCGCGGCCAAGGAGGAACTCGACAACGGCGCCCGAAACAGGTGTGTGGATGACCACATCCCCATCCGGTCCGTCCCGGGCTAGGGTCTGTCCGCTGCCTACAAAAGGACCGGACCACGGATGCCGCACGCCGCCCAGGGAGATCCCTTCGACTGGATCGACGAGGAGGCGCGCCGGCGTGAGCGTCTCGGACTGGTCCGCACCCTGCGTCCCCGCAGCGCCGGATCGACGGCGCTGGACCTGGCGGGCAACGACTACCTCGGCCTGACCCGCCGCCCCGAGGTCGTCGCGGGCGCCGCCGGGGCCGTGCACCGCTGGGGCGCGGGAGCGACCGGCTCCCGGCTCGTCACGGGAACCACCGAGCTCCATGCCGAACTGGAGCGCGAACTCGCCGCGTTCTGCGGCTTCGAGGCGGCCCTCGTCCTCTCCTCCGGCTACGCGGCCAACCTCGCCGCCGTCACCGCGCTCGGCGCGCACGGCGCGCTGGTGGTCTCGGACGCGGCCAACCACGCGTCGATCGTCGACGGCTGCCGCCTGGCGCGCGCCGAGACGGCGGTCGTCCCGCACGCGGCGCCGGAGGCGGTGCGCAAGACGCTCGCCGCCCATCCCGGGCGCCGGGCGCTGGTCGTCACCGATTCGGTGTTCTCCGTGGACGGCGACGCCGCTCCGCTGGGCGCGCTCGCCGGCGTCTGCCGTGACGCGGGTGCCGCGCTGCTCGTCGACGACGCCCACGGTCTCGGGGTGCTCGGGGACGGAGGCCGCGGCGCCCCCGCCGCCGCGGGACTCGCGGGCGATCCCGGCGTGGTGGCCACGGTCACCCTCTCCAAGTCGCTGGGCAGCCAGGGCGGCGCGGTGCTCGGGCCCGCCCGGGTGATCGCGCATCTGGTCAACACGGCCCGGACGTTCATCTTCGACACCGGGCTCGCCCCGGCCGCGGCAGGCGGGGCGCTCGCCGCGCTGCGGGTCCTCGGGCGCGAGCCCGAGCTCGCGGCGCGCGCCCGCGCGGTCGCCGCCGAACTGCACCGGCGGCTGACCCGGGAGGGCCTCGTCTCCGCGCGCCCCGACGCGGCCGTCGTCTCCGTCCGGGCTCCTTCCCCGGAGGCGGCGCTGCGCTGGGCCGCCGACTGCCGCGCGGCGGGCCTGGTCGTCGGCTGCTTCCGTCCGCCCTCGGTGCCGGACGGGATCTCGCGGATCCGGCTGACGGCGCGCGCCGATCTGACCGGCGCGCAGATCGACACGGCCGTCGCGACGATCCTTCGGACCGCGCCGGCCCCTCCGGGGTGAGCCGCCCGACGGCGGGGCGGGCCGGTCGCGTGTGAGCTGCCGCTGCCGCTGCCGCGGGACGGACCGGTCGCGTGTGAGCTGCCGCTGCCGCGTGACGGGCCGGTCGCGTGTGAGCCGTCGACGCCTTAGGACGCCGCTCCCGTGCGAGCCGCCGCTGCCGCGGGACCGGCCCTCCGGGATGAGCCCCGCTGCCCCGGGGGAGCCGCCGGGGTCCCGGCCGGGCCGCCCGTGCCGGGGCCGCGCGGCCCGATGTGGACCCAAATACGCTCCCTCGTAGCAGAGTTCACCGTTTTGGGCGACAGATCGGCAGATATCTCGGCGGAACGGTTCCCCAGCCCCGTCGCAGGTGGCAGGCTGGCGGCGAAGCACAGCGCGGGGCCGACCTGATGCGTGATCGCGTTCATCCGCCGTAGGCCGCGGCACGGCCCGGTGGGAAAGGACAGCGTCACCATGGCAGACCGTCAGGAAGCATCCGTCACGCTGCCGAGCGACCCGGCGTCCGTGTCGTCGGCGCGCAGGTTCGCCACCGACGCCGTGGTCTCCTGGGGGCTCCCCGACGACTCCGACACCACGGACACCGTGCGGCTGATCGTCTCCGAACTCGCCACCAACGCCGTGCAGCACACCTTCGGCCTGTCACCGTTCTTCCGGCTCGACCTCGTCCTGGAACGCGACGAGGTCCTGCGCGTCGGCGTCACCGACAGCCACCCGCGCTGGCCGCGCCGCCTGCCGGCCGCGGTCCGTCAGGACAACGGCCGGGGCATGGACATCGTCCGCCTCCTCACGGCCCGGCACGGGGGCCGGTTCAGCGTCACGCCCACCGAGGAGGGCGGCAAGACGGTGTGGATCGCCCTGCCCTGGTCGTCCGTGGAGCGCGTCGCCCTGTGACGGCGCGTGAACCGTGTCCGGGGCGCCGGCGTCAGCGCACGCGCCCGTAGGAGACGCTCTTCGTCCAGATCCTGGCCAGCCGCACCACGTCGCCGGTCTTGGGGGAGTGCCAGATCCGGCCGCTGCCGGCGTAGATGCCCACGTGGTAGACCGACCCGCCCGAATGGAAGAACACCAGGTCTCCGCGTTGCCTCTGGGAGGCCCCCACATGCCGGGTGCGGTTGTACTGCTGCTGCGCGGTGCGCGGCAGCTTCTTGCCCGCGCGCTTGTACGAGTAGAGCGTGAGACCGGAGCAGTCGAAGCGGTGGGGGCCGGTGGCGCCGAAGCGGTACGGCGAGCCCTTCTTCGACTGGGCCACCTCGAGTGCCTTGCTCGCGTGACTGGTGACCGCGTGGGCCTCGGGGGCCGTGCCGGGGGCGAGGAGAGTCCCGCCGACCGCCGCGACGGTGAGCGCGGACACGAGGCCGGTACGGGACAGGAGGAACGGCGTGTGCAACTGCGCGGACATGCGCAACCCTTCGTCATACCGCCTGTGAAGGGTGACCTGTCGGGTTCGGACCGGCGAAGACGCCCGGCCGCCGAAGCGGCTTCACCCCAAGGGCCGGTCCGGGATCTCCGGATCGGCCCGTACTGCTGGGCCCTCCACTCCTGCCGATGCACTTCTGTCGACCAGACATCCGGTACGGCGGCAGGACTCGGCGTCCGCCCGGACCGCCCCGCCGCGGTGGCGGGGGCTTGTCGTGCCACGGATCCTTGCCCACGTGTGTCTGATTTCCGAGCTGAAACGGCTTTTGTGAAGCCGATCACGACTGATCTGTTCGAGTGGCCGGGAGCGCGCGGCCCCCGTCCGGCGGCCGCGGAATCATGGCCGTACCAGCGGCGGAGCGAGGCGGTTCGTCCGAATCGGTGGTCCCGCGACGCAAGTCCTGCGGCACGCCACAATCTGCTCCCCGCTCCACCGAACGGGGTAGTCGCGGCGTTACCCCTTCGGCGGGTTTCGGCAGCCGATTGACCGTCAGTTCGGCGAAAGGGGCGGCAGCGTCACGCGGTTCGCGCGGCGTTCGCCGTCCAGGACCCGCAGGGCGCGGGCGAGTGTGCCCGCGTGCACCTCGCTCTCGCCGTGCAGGTGCATCAGCGTCAGCGCGTCCCGCAGCGCCGCCGCCCGCCCGGCCAGCGCCTGCGCGGCACGCAGGGCCCCGTAGGTGTGGGTGGCCCGGGCGGGGTTGATCCGGCCCAGCAGGTCGACCACTTCGAGGTAGACGTCGACGAACTCCGCCTCGGCGCGGGTCAGCGCGGGCAGGGGCGGGAGCTCCGGCGGAAGCACCGCCGGTCACCGGGTCCGGGTGGGGGCGGCCGTCCCGCGGCTGCCGATGACATGGTCGACCAGCCCGTACTCCCTGGCGCCTGCCGCGTCGAAGATCGTGTCCCGCTCCAGGTCCGTGGCGACGCGTGCGGCGTCCCGGCCGGTGTGCCGGACGAGCATCGAGGTCATCTGCTCGCGCAGGCGCACCAGTTCCGCGGCGTGGATCTCCAGGTCGGACGGACGGCCCCGCAGCGGCTCGTCGGAGGCGGGCTGCCGGACGGTGATCCTGGCGCCGGGCAGGGCCGACCGCTTGCCGGGCGCGCCGGCGGCGAGCAGGACGGCGGCGGTGGAGGCCGCCTGGCCGATGCAGGTGGTCGCGACGTCGCAGGTGATGACCTGGAGGGTGTCGTAGATGGCGGTCATGGCCCCGACGGGACCGCCGGGGGAGTTGATGTACAGGCAGACGTCCTGGTCGGGGGCGGCGTATTCGAGGTGCAGGAGCTGGGCGACGACGTCGTTCGCGGCCGTGTCGTCGACGGGGGTGCCCAGCATGACGATCCGCTCGTCGAGCAGCCTGGACCAGGGGTCGAGGGTGCGCGTCCCGGCGCCGGTGCGCTCGGTGAACTCCGGCAGGACGTAGCGGGCGGCTGAGCGGTGCATGGCAGACCTCTTCCGTGGGCCGTGAGAGCAGCCTTCTGTAAAAAATGTACAGGACGTACAGGCCGTTATGATGGGGAGCATGGCCTACGAGATTCCGGTGACGCAAGCCCGCGCAGAGCTCGCCGAATTGATCAACCGCGTCGTCTACGGCGGGGAGCGCGTCGTCGTCACCCGCCACGGCAAGCCCCTCGTGGCGCTGGTGTCCGCCGCTGACCTGGAACGACTCGAAGGGCTGCGGCAGGCGGACGAGGAGCCGGTGATCAGCTCGGTCTCCTCCTACGGCTCCGCCGCGTCCGCCGGAGGCGAACAGGGCCGCTTCGGTCTGGCCGCCGAACACCGCCCGCCGGAGGACCGCCGCCCCTGACCCTCCCCGCACGGCGAAAGGCCGCGTACCCCCTCCGCTACAGGGGGGTACGCGGCCGTCATGGGTGCCGTGGCCTGAAGGGCTCCGCCGCTCCGTCCGCGACCGGGAGGCCCGGGCCGGTCGCGAGCCGGACCGGCGCCCTACGCCGCCGGCGCGGGGGCCGGTTCCGGGTGCTCCGCCGCCGGCGGCGCCGACGCGGAGCGGGCGCGGAGGCGGCTGCCCACCAGGACCGCGGTGAGACCGAGGGCCGCCCACAGCGTCAGCGTCAGCACGGCGCCGCCCGCCGCGCGCCCGTCGAAGTAGGAGACCGACCGCAGCAGCGAGGTCCCCGCGCCCGGCGGCAGCCACTGGCCGAGCGTGCCCGCCGGTTCGGGGAGCAGCTCCGGTGCGCTCGCCGCGCCCGCGAACGGGTTGCCGATCAGCACCATCAGCAGCGCGCCGAGCCCCACGCCCGGTGTCCCGAGGAGTGCGGCGAGACCCGCCACGGCCGCGCCCACGGCGAGCACGGTCAGGCCGAGCGCGCCCGCCTCCGCCCACCAGTTCCCGTCGAGCACCCCGAGCCAGCTGTGCGCGAGCGCGGCCGCGGTGAGCCCGACCAGCGTCGCGGCGCCCAGCAGGGTGGCGGCCGCCCTCGCCCCGCGCAGCCCGGTCAGGGTGACCAGGGCGCCCGCGGCGACCCCGGCCAGGCCGATCGGCAGGACGCTCGCGGCCAGGGCGCTGCCACGGGGGTCGCCCTCCGGCAGCGACACGACCTCCGTGACCTTCACCGGGGCGCCCGCCGGGGCGCCGGCGGCGACCGCCTCCCTGAGGAGCTGGGCGACCACCGGGCTCGCGGCGGGGGCGACGAGCAGTTCGGTGCCCTGCGCACCGGCGACCACGGCTCCGTATACGACCCGGTCCTCGATCGCGTCCCGGGCGGCGGCCGCGTCGTCGAAGCGGTGCACGTCGAAGGCGCCCGCGTGACGGGTGAGCCCGTCCTCGACGGCGGCGGCCGCGGTGGCCGGGCCGGCGACGCCGACCGGCAGATCGCGGGGCGCGGTGCGCGCCGCCGGCCAGGCGAACGCCCACAGGGCCAGGGCCACCACCACCGGTATCAGGACCATCACCGCGATCATGCGGCGTGCCGGTGCAGGGGACATGAGGAACTCCAGTTCAGGGGGCCGGCGCACGGTCGGGCGAGGCGGGGCGGGCGGCAGGGCGGGAGGGGGAGCGGCAAGCCGCGGTAAAGAGAAGGATCGTTCGTTTTATCTCGTCGCCACTTTCCTCCGGGGTGCGTTCCTTGTCAAGAATGAACGTTCGTTTTACCGTGGGATCATGGCTCGTGTATCCCAGGCACACCTCGACGCCCGGCGTCGGCAGATCGTCGAAGCGGCCGCCCGGTGCTTCGCCCGCAACGGCTTCCACGCCACGTCGATGCAGGACATCCTGCGCGAGTCGGAGCTGTCCGCGGGCGCGGTCTACCGCTACTTCCCCAGCAAGGAGGAGCTGGTCGAGGCCATCGCCGGCGAGGCGTTCGCCGGAATCCGGGCCGCGTTCGAGGAGGCGGCGCGCACCACGCCGCCACCCACTCCGGACGTCCTGATCGGCCGGGTCCTGCGCCGCGTGCTGGTGGACGCGGCCCCCGGCGGCGACCGGCAGGCGTTCGCCCGGCTGGTCGTCCAGGTCTGGACGGAGACCTTGCGCAACGAGCGCCTCGCCGCGGCGCTGGACGAGGGCTACCGCACCATGCGCGAGGCCTGGGCCCTTCTCGTGGACGCGTACCGGGAGGCCGGGCTGATGGAGCCCGGGGTCGACGCCGACCATGTCGCCCGCACCCTCATCGCCACCGCCCAGGGCTTCATCGCCCAGCAGGCCCTCTTCGGCGACGTCCGGGTGGAGATCCTGGAGGACGGCCTGCGCGCCCTGATGTCGATGGGGAATTCCAAGATCAGTTAACGCGCTGGAAAAACTTGCGTCCTAACGTTCAACCCCTGGTCGAGAGATCACCGTGTCCGGGTCAACAGACTGTTGCACCGGGCTAGGGTCCAGATGCTCCAGACGCCCCAGGGCCGGACGACGATGAGGTGGACGCGTGCAACTCTCCCCGCACGAGCAGGAACGCCTGCTCATCCATGTGGCCGCGGACGTGGCCGAGAAGCGCAGAGCGCGCGGGGTGAGGCTCAACCACCCCGAGTCCGTCGCGCTGATCACCTCGCACATCCTGGAGGGCGCCCGCGACGGACGCACCGTCGCCGAACTCATGGTGTCCGGCCGGGCGGTGCTCGGCCGGGCCGACGTGATGGAGGGCGTGCCGGAGATGATCCACGACGTCCAGGTCGAGGCCACCTTCCCGGACGGCACCAAGCTCGTCACCGTCCACGACCCCATCGTCTGAGGGCGGCGCCATGATTCCCGGAGAGATCCTCCTCGACACCGCACCCGTCACCCTCAACGAGGGCCGCCCGCACACCCGGATCACCGTCGTGAACACCGCCGACCGCCCCGTCCAGGTCGGCTCCCACTACCACTTCGCCGAGGCCAACCCCGGTCTCGACTTCGACCGTGCGGCCGCCCGCGGGAAGCGGCTCGCCGTCGCCGCCGGCACCGCGGTCCGCTTCGAGCCCGGCGTCCCCGTCGACGTCGAACTCGTCCCCCTGGCCGGCCGCCGGATCGTCCCCGGCCTGCGCGGCGAGACCGGAGGCCCCCTCGATGGCTGAGATCTCCCGCGCCGCGTACGCGGACCTCTTCGGGCCCACCACGGGCGACCGGATCCGGCTCGCCGACACCGATCTGCTCGTCGAGATCGAGGAGGACCGCTCCGGCGGCCCCGGACGGGCGGGCGACGAGGCCGTGTTCGGCGGCGGCAAGGTCATCCGCGAGTCGATGGGCCAGTCCCGGGCGACCCGGGCCGACGGCGCGCCGGACACCGTCATCACCGGTGCGGTGGTCCTGGACCACTGGGGCGTCGTCAAGGCCGACATCGGCATCCTCGACGGGCGGATCACCGGCATCGGCAAGGCCGGGAACCCGGACACCATGGACGGCGTCCACCCCGACCTCGTCATCGGGCCGGAGACCGAGGTCATCGCCGGCAACGGGCGGATCGTGACCGCCGGGGCCGTCGACGCGCACATCCACTTCATCTCGCCGACGATCGTCGACCAGGCGCTCGCCACCGGTGTCACCACCCTCGTCGGCGGCGGCACCGGACCGGCCGAGGGCACCAAGGCCACCACGGTGACCCCCGGATCCTGGCACCTCGCCCGGATGTTCGAGGCCCTGGACACCTACCCGGTGAACATCGGACTGCTCGGCAAGGGCAACACGATGTCCCGGGAGGCCATGCACGCCCAACTGCGCGGCGGCGCCCTGGGGTTCAAGATCCACGAGGACTGGGGCGCCACCCCCGCCGTGATCGACGCCTGCCTCGGCGTCTGCGAGGAGACCGGTGCGCAGCTCGCCATCCACACCGACACGCTGAACGAGGCGGGGTTCGTCGGCGACACCCTGGCCGCCATCGCCGGGCGCACCGTCCACGCCTACCACACCGAGGGCGCGGGCGGCGGGCACGCGCCCGACATCATCACCGTCGTCTCCGAGCCGTACGTGCTCCCGAGCTCGACCAACCCGACCCGGCCGCACACCGTCAACACGGTCGAGGAGCACCTCGACATGCTGATGGTCTGCCACCACCTCAACCCGGCCGTCCCCGAGGACCTCGCCTTCGCCGAGTCCCGGATCCGGCCGTCCACCATCGCGGCCGAGGACGTCCTGCACGACCTCGGCGCCATCTCGATCATCTCCTCCGACTCGCAGGCCATGGGCCGGGTCGGCGAGGTGATCATGCGGACCTGGCAGACCGCGCACGTGATGAAGAAGCGGCGCGGCGCCCTGCCCGGCGACGGGCGGGCCGACAACCTCCGGGCACGTCGCTATGTCGCCAAATACACCATCAACCCGGCCGTCGCCCAGGGCCTGGACCACGAGATCGGCTCCGTCGAGACCGGCAAGCTCGCCGATCTCGTGCTGTGGGAACCGGCCTTCTTCGGGGTCAAGCCCCACCTGGTGATCAAGGGCGGCCAGATCGCCTACGCGCAGATGGGCGACGCCAACGCCTCCATCCCCACCCCGCAGCCCGTCATGCCCCGCCCGATGTTCGGAGCCCTCGGACGTGCGGCGGCGCACGGGTCGTTCAACTTCGTCTCCGGTGCGGCGATCGAGGACGACCTGCCGGAGCGGCTCGGGGTCGCGAAGCGGTTCTCCCCGATCCGCAGCACCCGGCGGGTCACCAAGGCGGACATGCGGGAGAACGACGCCATGCCCCGGGTCGAGGTCGACGCCGACACGTTCACCGTGACCATCGACGGAGACCCGGTCGAGCCCGCGCCCGCCGCGGAACTCCCCATGGCGCAGAGGTACTTCCTCTTCTGATGCGCACCCCGACCCCGACCCCGGCTCTGCCCCCGATCCCGCCCCCGCAACACACGGACCGGGCGCGCGGCCCGCGGGAGGCCGCCCGGTGAGCCGTTCCGCCCTGCTCGTCCTCGCGGACGGCCGCTTCCCCGCCGGAGGCCACGCGCACTCCGGCGGCGTCGAGGCGGCCGTCCGCGCCGGACGCGTCACCGGCCCGGCCGACCTCGCGGCCTTCTGCCGCGGACGGCTCCACACCGCCGGCCTGACCTCCGCCGCGCTCGCCGCATCGGCCGCGCTCGGCCACGACCCGTCCGCCCTGGACGCCGCGGCCGACGCCCGGACGCCCTCACCGGCGCTGCGTGCCGCCTCCCGCCGCCTCGGCCGTCAGCTGATGCGGGCCGCCCGCACGGTCTGGCCGGACCCCGGACTCGACGCGCTCGCCGCCGCGTTCCCCCGCGGCGCGCACCAGCCCCTGGTCCTCGGCACGGCGGCCCGCGCCGCCGCGCTGGGCGCGGACGACGCGGCCCACTGCGCGGTCTACGAGTCGGTCGGCGGCGCCGCCACGGCCGCCGTCCGCCTGCTGAGCCTCGACCCCTTCCAGGCGACCGCCGTCCTCGCCCGCCTCGCACCCGAGATGGACGCGGTCGCGGCAGCGGCCGTGGACGCGGCCGCCCGCGGACCGGACGCGCTGCCCGCCCGGTCCGCACCGCTGCTCGACATCACCGCCGAGGACCACGCGGCGTGGCCCGTACGCCTCTTCGCCTCCTGAGCCCGCCCCCGCACCCCGCCACCGGAGCCCCGGCGGGACCGCTCCACGACCGCCGGGCCCCCACCGCACCGACCGCCTCCACAGGGAGACCGCCCATGCACCTCGACCACGCCCACGACACCGCGCCCGCCGTCAGCGCCGACGCGCTGCGCCCCGACGGGCGGCGGCGCGCCCTGCGGATCGGACTCGGCGGGCCCGTCGGGTCCGGCAAGACCGCCACCGTCGCCGCGCTCTGCGCCGCCCTGCGCGACACGCTGTCGATCGCCGTGGTCACCAACGACATCTACACCCGTGAGGACGCGGAGTTCCTGCTGCGCCACGCCGTCCTGCCGCCGGAGCGCATCCAGGCCGTCGAGACCGGCGCCTGCCCGCACACCGCCATCAGGGACGACATCTCCGCCAACCTGGAGGCCGTGGAGGACCTGGAGGACGGGGTCGGACCGCTCGACCTGATCCTGGTGGAGTCCGGCGGCGACAACCTCACCGCCACCTTCTCCAAGGGCCTCGTCGATGCCCAGATCTTCGTCATCGACGTGGCCGGCGGCGACGACATCCCGCGCAAGGGCGGCCCCGGTGTCACCACCGCCGACCTCCTCGTCGTCAACAAGACGGACCTCGCACCGTACGTGGGCTCCGACCTCGACCGGATGGCCCGCGACGCCCGCGAGCAGCGCGGCGAACTCCCCGTCGTCTTCACCTCGTTGCGCGGGGAGGAGGGCGTCGGCCCGGTGGCCTCCTGGGTGCGGGCGCAGCTCGCCGCCTGGAACGCCTGAGCCACCGTGAGCGTCCAGGCCGCCGCCCGCATCGTCGCCGACGGCACCGCGCTGCCCGTCCTGACCGGCGACGGCCCGCTCGCGCTGCGCCGCACCCGGACCCGGGAGCCCGGTCTGCGCGTCACCGTCGTCGGCGCGATGAGCGCGCCGCTCGGCGGCGACCGGCTGCGGATCGACGCCGAGGTGCGCCCGGGCACCCGGCTCATCGTCGACTCCGCCGCCGCGACGATCTCCCTCCCGGGACGCGGCGGCGCCACCGCCCACTACGACGTCGCCCTCCGTGTCGGAGACGACGCCGTGCTGCACTGGCTGCCCGAACAGCTCGTCGCCGCCCAGGGCAGCACCCTGCGGATGAGCACCCGCGTCGACCTGGCCGCCACCGCCCGTCTGGTGCTGCGCGAGGAGCAGATCCTCGGCCGGCACGGCGAGGACACCGGCACCCTGGTCACCCGGCTCACCGTGCACCGCGACGGCCGGCCGCTGCTCGACGGCGAACTCGCCTTCGGCCCGGGCGCGCACGGCGGCTGGGACGGGCCCGCCGTGCTCGGCGGCCACCGGGCGGTGGGGCAGCTGCTCGTCGTCGACCCGGACTTCGCGGAGAGCCCGCCCCCGGCCGGAGTGCGGGGACCGCGCACGGCCGTCACGCCTCTGGCGGGGCCCGCGGCCCTCGTCACGGCGGTCGCCGCGGACGCGCGGGAGCTGCGCGCGGTCCTCGACGACGCCCTCGGCGAGCTGGCGCCCTTCGCCCGCGGCGGCTGAGCCCCCGGCGGGACCGCACCGCGCGGCGAGGCACCGGCCACCGGCACGGACTCGCGGGGACCGTCCGGGCGGTCCGCCGGGGCGCGGTCCGGTCACGGAGGCTGCCCGGAACGTTCCCCCGGCCGCGCCGGCCACGGAAGCCGGCTGCGGGAGCGGGACACGGCAGGGGCGGGCGCGTCGTGAGGCGTGGATCAGGACCCGGTGTCGGGCCGGCCCCGGACAGGACGCCGCCCCGCGGAGGCGCCGGAAGTGCCGCAAGCGCCCGGAGCGCGGGAGGGCGGGAGGGCGGCGTCGGCCCGGAACGAGGCCGTCCGCCCCGTCGGCGACGTCCCGGCGCGGGCCGGGCCCCGCCGCACGCCGCCCCGAACCCGTGGCGCGGGCCCGGCGGGCGACGGACGGCCGGGAACGGGAGCCCCGTCGTGCGGCCGCGGCCGTGTGACCGCGCGGCCCGGGCCGCCGCGTCGCACCGCGCCCGCCCGGGGCCGCGTCACCGCTGCCGGCCGCGCCGGGGCGGGAAGCGCTTCGGGCCGCGGTCCTGGGCCTCGGCCTGCTGTTCCGCCTTGACCTCCGCCGCGTACCGGTCGACGTACTCCTGCCCGGAAAGACCCAGGATGGCGTACATGATCTCGTCGGTGACCGCCCGGATGGCGGCCTTCTCGTTCTCCATCCCGGCGTAGCGGGAGAAGTCCAGCGGCTCACCGAACCGGACGGTGACCTGCTTGATCTTCGGAAGCTTCTGGCCGGGGGGCTGGATCTCGAACGTGCCCACCATCGCGCAGGGCACCACCGGCACGCCCGCCTTCAGCGCCATCACCGCGACGCCGACCTTGCCCTTGTAGAGGCGGCCGTCGTGCGACCGGGTGCCCTCCGGGTAGATCCCCAGCAACTCGCCCTTGTCCAGCACGCCGAGGCCCTCGCGGATGGCCGCCTGTCCGGCGTCCTTCCCGGAGCGGTCGACCGGGATCTGCCCCGCGCTGTGGAAGAAGGCCGCCGTCAGGCGGCCCTTGACGCCCGGCCCGGTGAAGTACTCGGCCTTGGCGAGGAAGGTGATGCGGCGCTTCAGGATGGCGGGCATCAGGAAGTGGTCGGAGAACGACAGGTGGTTCCCGGCGACGATCGCGGCCCCGTCGTCGGGCACGTGCTCGAGTCCCTCGATCCGCGGACGGAACAGCAGCCTCAGCAGCGGCCCCAGGAGGACGTACTTGAGCACGTAGTAGAACACGGTCTCTCCCCAACTCTCACGGATCGGCGGTGTGGACGCGTACCCAGGAGTGCCATCCGTCCGGTGATCGATCGTAGCCCGCCTCGGCGGGCCCTCGGGCGTCTGTGCGGACACCACCGGCCGGGCTCGCGGCCCGCCCGGTGTCAGGCTCTGAGCAGGCTCTCTTCCGGGGACACCGCGTGGAGCGGGCGCTCGCCCGCCGCCACCCGGGCCAGTTCCTCGACGAGCAGCGCACCGAGCGCCCGCCGCTCCGAGCCGACCGTGCCGGCCACGTGCCCGGTGAGCAGGACGTTCTCCAGGGTGTACAGCGCGGAACCCGGAGCGGGCGGCTCCTCGGCCGTGACGTCGAGCACGGCCTGGAGATCGGGCCGTTCGGTGAGCGTGCGGATCATCGCCTCCTCGTCGACCACCGCGCCGCGCGCGGTGTTGATGAGGGTGGCCCCGCGGGGCAGGAGCCGCAGCAGCCCGCCCGTGATCAGTCCCTCGGTGCGGCCGGGGACGAGCGGGGTGTGGACGCTCAGCACCGACGACCGCGCCACCAGGTCGGGCAGTTCGGCGACCCGCTCCGCCCCGGCGGCCCGGAAGACGGCCTCGTCGAGGAACGGGTCCCAGGCCAGCACCCGGGTGCCGAGCCGGCCCAGGTGGGCGGCGACCTTGCGCGCGACGGATCCGAACGACACCAGGCCGACGCTCTGGCCGTGGATGCCCGGCACGTCGTCCAGCGGCGGCAGGGCCCGCTCGGACGCGATCCTGCGGGACCGCCGGTGGACGTCCTTCAGGGCGAGCACCGTCTGCGCGTAGACGTACTCGGCGACCGGGCCGTTGTTGGCGTCGGCGGCCGAGACGACCGTCAGACCCCGCTCCCAGCAGGCGTCGGTCACCAGGTCGCGGATGGACCCGGCCCCGTACAGCACGGTGTGCAGGGCGGGCAGCCGCGCGAGGACCCCGGCGGTCAGCCGGGGCGCGCCCCAGGAGGTCACCAGCACCTCCGCCCCGGCGGCACCGGGATGCCCGAGGAGCGCGCCCGCGTCCGGGCAGTCGGCCACGACCTCTCCGGTCCGGGTCAGGCTCTCCCACTCCTTCGGGCCGAAGAGCTGCTCGCGCGCCCCGGGCGGGAGCACCACGGCGAGACGCGGGCGGGCGGGACGGTGGTCGTGGGGCACGGCGTCTCCGGGGTGGGGGAGTGGCGGGCGCGGGCGGGGCGGCGGAGCCGGCACCGGGCGGTGCCGGGAGCGGTGGTGCGGGCACCGGGTGGTGCGCGAGGAGGCTGCACGCCCGCTCACCCCACCGACACCAGGCCGAGCCAGGCTTCGGCGAGCAACGAGTGCCCCAGCGGCGTGAGATGCACACCGTCGCCGGCGATCCGGTCCGCCCCGCCGTGCCGCGCGGCCGCCTGGTTGAGCAGACCGTCGGCACAGAGCAGCCCGGCGCCGAACTCCGCCGCCAGCCGCCGGACGACGTGGATGCGTCCGTCCAGGTCCTCCCGCCAGGTCCACTGACCCTCGTCGACGGGGACCAGGAACGGCTCGATCAGCAGCAGCCGTGCCCCGGCGGCGCGGGACTCCTCCAGCACGGCGCGGTAGTCCCGTTCGTAGGCCGTGAGGGAGGTGGGGTCGCCGGAGTCGTACCTCCGCCAGGTGTCGTTGACCCCGACCATGACCGACACCAGCGCGGGTTCGTGCGCCGTGGTGTCCCGCTGCCAGCGCGACCTCAGGTCCGCGGCACGGTCGCCGCCGACGCCGCGGTTCACGAAGCGCAGCCCCGGATGGGCCGCCCCGAGCTCGTCCGCGACCAGGCGCACGTATCCGCTGCCCAGGGAGGTCCCGTCGCCGGGGCGCCGTCCCGCCTCGGTGATGCTGTCCCCCTGGAACACGATGCGGGCCCTCGGCCCGACGGTGATCGGCGGCAGTGGCATGCTTCCCCTCTTCGTCACGAACGGGGACCGGCGCCTGTACGGCCGGTCCGTCTCTGCTGATGCCCGGCCGGGCGGTCCGGCGAACACCCCGCCGCCCGCACGGTCCCCGAATCGGACCGTCCCTCCCGGGTCCGGCTCGCATCGCAGGACGGCGGCCGGACCCCGGCGGCCCGGAGCGGCACACGCGCCCCGGCCCGCGTACCGGGCAGGGGGCACGCGGGCCGGGCACGGCCGCCGGCGGGGGCGTGCGCTCGCGGTCAGCCGAACAGCACCTCGGCTCCGTGGGGGCCCAGGGTCCTCGGGCCGTGGCCGCGCACCGCGACGGTCTGCTCCTGCGGGGAGTGGTTGACGACGAACACCGCGTCGCCCCTGCGCACCACCTCCACGTGTTCGCTGGGCCCGGTCGTGGGCAGCTCGATGCCGGCCCCGTCGAGGAGTTCGCCCACCAGCCGGTCCGTCGACGGCGGGTCCAGCCTGGTGGCGACGTACCAGGCCTCGCCCGCGCCCGTGCGCCGCCGGGTCACGGCGGGCCAGGAGCGGACCACGCCGTCCTCGAAGGAGGCGCACACCTCCGTGTCGACGGCGTGGGTGAACTCGGCCCAGGTGCTTGCCGACAGTTCGCCGAGCGTGCCCGTCAGCCGCAGGACGGGGGCCGCCGCTCCGGGGGCCGGCGCCGCGGGGGCGAACTCCTCGATCCGCACCCCGAGGACACCGGCGAGCGACCCGAGACAGCCCTCGGCGCGCACCCGCAGGTTCCGGTCGAGGATGCCGGTCATGAACCCCACCACCAGCCGGCCGCCGCGCTCCGGCACGGCCGCCAGCGCGGTGAGCGCCGCGTCGTCGGCGACGTGCAGGGCGGGTACCACGACCAGGTCGTACGCGTCGAACGGGCCGTCCGCCGGGACGAAGTCGACCACCGCGTCCCGCGCCCAGAACGCCCGGTACCACTCCTGGACCAGGGCCGGGTAGTCCAGCCGGGTGGGGGTGGACTCCTGCTCCAGCGCCCACCAGGAGTCCCAGTCGAAGACGATCGCGACACGCGCCGGCACGGCCGCTCCGCGGAGCCGGGAGAGCTCCGCCAGTTCCGCCCCGAGCGCGCACACCTCGCGGAAGACGCGGGAGTCGGGGCCCGCGTGCGGCAGCATCGCGGAGTGGAACTTCTCGGCGCCCGCGGCCGACTGGCGCCACTGGAAGTACATGATCCCGTCGGCCCCGCGCGCCACCGCCTGCAGCGAGTACGCCCGGTTCTGGCCGGGCGCCTTCGGGGCGTTGGCGGGCCGCCAGTTCACGGCGCTCGTCGCCTGCTCCATCAGCACCCAGGGCTTCCCGCGGCCCAGCGAGCGCATCAGGTCGCGGGTGAGGGCGGCGGCCACCGGGGCCTGCGGGTCGACGGGGTCCGGATACGAGTCGTCGGAGACGAAGTCGACCTCCCGCGCCCACTTCCAGTAGTCCAGCGGACGGAACGCGCCCATGAAGTTGGTCGTCACCGGAATGCCGGGGGACGCCTCGCGCACGATCTCCGCCTCGGCGCGGAAGAGGTCGAGGAACGCGTCGGACGTGAACCGGTCGAAGTCGATGAGCTGCGTCGGGTTGCCGGCCGTCGGAGAGGTGCGCGGCGACGTGATCTCCTCGAAGCCGCTGTAGCGCTGCGACCAGAAGTCCGTGCCCCAGGCCGCGTTGAGCTCCCCGATGGTGGAGTACCGGGCCCGCAGCCAGGCGCGGAAGGCGACGTCGGCGTCCGGACCGTAGCAGCGGGGGACGTGGCAGGCGTACTCGTTGTTGACGTGCCACGCGACGAGGCCGGGATGCCGTCCGTAGCGCTCGGCCAGCGCGCGCACCAGGGCGAGGGCGTGCTCCCGGTAGACCGGCGAGTGCGGACTGTAGTGCTGGCGGCTGGTGTTGGCGAGCACGACGCCGTCGGCCGTCACGGGGGCCATGCCGGGGTGGGCGGCCACGAGCCACGGCGGCGGGGACGCGGTCGCGGTGGCGAGATCGATGCCGATGCCCGCCTCGGCCAGGCGCCCCAGCACGTCGTCGAGCCAGGTGAAGTCCCAGGCGCCGGGGGCGGGCTGGAGCCGCGACCACGAGAAGACGCCGACCGTGGCGACGGTGACGCCCGCGCGTCCCATGAGCCGCACGTCCTCGTCCCAGACGTCCCGCGGCCACTGCTCGGGGTTGTAGTCGCCGCCGAACCAGAAGCGGTCGCCGCTGACGGTGTTCACATGTGCTCCGTTCGACAGGGGCCGGTCGGGGACGCGGGTGCGACTGTGCGGCCCGGTGGGGCCTCCGCAGCGTAGCAAGCGCTTTCATCCCGGGTCCGGGGGCCTCCCGCGGGGCGGCTCGCCCCGCGGGAGGCGGCAGCGGACCCGGCCCGGTCCGGGGCGCGGGCCCGCCGGGGGACCGGTCACGGAGTCCGCCCCGCCGGGGATCGGTAGGGTCGGCCCCATGGGGTGCGGGGTGATGACGCGGACGCCCGACGGGCGCCTGGCACGGTGCGTCCTCGACGAGGGCGAGCACGGGGACCACGTCGTCGGCGTCGGCGACGGCATCGACCTCTGGGTCGTCTGGAACGACAGGACGGGAGCGGCGGCCCTCGTCGCGGGACCGGCGTGCGGCACACCGCCCGGCGCCGCACGCGGGACCGGGCACTGCTCCGGCCCGGCCGGGCACCCGGGCCGCTGCACCTGGGAACGGGCGTAGCCGCCCTGCCCCGCGGGAGGCGGCGGCGGTCCCGCGGCCGGGTGCCGGGACGGTGACCGCCCCGGTGCAGCGGGACCGGGCGCTCAGGCCAGCTCGCGCAGCGCGCGGCCGACGGTGGCGATTCCGTCCGTGAGCGCGCCCGGCGGGCCCGCCGCGTATCCGAGGACCAGCCCCGGCGGGCCCGGCAGGCGACGGTGCCACGACAGGGGCTGGCACTTCACCCCCAGGCGGAGGGCTGCGGCGGCGAGTTCGGTGTCGGGCACGTCGGCCGGGTAGGTGACCGTCAGATGCAGCCCGGCCGCGGCGCCGTGCACCACGGCCCCCGGCAGATGCGCGGCGATGGCCGCGATCATCGCGTCGCGCCGCCGCCGGTGGCGCCCCCGCAGCAGCCGCAGCTGCCGCTCCAGGTCGCCGGACTCCATCAGCCGGGCGAGCACCAGCTGGGGCAGCACCGCGTTGCCCAGGTCGTCGAAGCGCTTGGCGTCGGTCAGGGCCGCCCGGTGCCGCGGCGGCGGCACCATCCAGCCGATGCGCAGCGCCGGGGCCAGCAGCTTGGACACGCTGCCCATGTAGCAGACCCGGTCGGCGAGCAGGGCGCGCAGCGCGGGTACCGGCGGCCGGTCGTAGCGGTGCTCGGCGTCGTAGTCGTCCTCCAGGATCAGGCCGCCGTCCGCCGCCCAGCGCAGCAGCTCCCGGCGCCGCTCACCGCTCGTCACCACGCCCGTCGGGAACTGGTGGGCGGGCGTGAGCAGCACCGCACGGGCGCCGGAGGCGCGCAGCGCGTCGACCCGGACGCCGTCGCCGTCGACCGGCACCGGCAGGACGTGCATGCCGCCGTGCAGCAGATGCTGACGTGCCCCCAGCGACCCGGGATCCTCCATGGCCACAGCGTCGACGCCGTCCGCTCTCAGCACCGGGTGCAGCAGGGTGAGGGCCTGCGCCGTGCCGGCGACGACGAGGATGTCGTCCGCGTCGGCGCGGATGCCCCGGCTGCGGGCCAGCCACGCCGCCACGGCGCGCCGCAGCGGCGCGGCCCCGCGGGGGTCCCCGTAGCCCAGATCGCCCGCGGACAGCCCGGAGAGCACCGCACGTTCGGCGCGCAGCCAGGCCGCTCGGGGAAAGGCCGCGAGGTCGGGACGGCCGGGGGTGAGGTCGACCCGTGCGGGTGCGGCGCGCAGTGCGTCGAAGACGTCGGCGCCCGGCTCGCCGGAGAACAGCGAGCCGGCGCTCCTGGGCGCGCCGGGTGCGGGGCCGTCCCGTGCGCCGCGCGGCGGGACGGCCACCACCACGGTGCCCCCGCGCCGGCGCCCTTCGACGTGCCCGTCCTCGGTGAGCCGCCGGTACGCCTCGGTGACGACGCCGCGCGAGACGCTCAGGTCGTCGGCGAGCACCCGGGTGGGCGGCAGACGTGTGCCCACGGCCAGCCGGCCGTCCGCCATCGCCTGCCGCAGCCGTGCGGCCAGCCAGTCGGCCTTGCCTCCGGCGGGGGCCTGGCCGGCGTCGAGTTGCAGGAAGTCGGAGCCCTGCGCCGCCGCCCGCTCCCCGGAGTCCACCGGCCCCATGGTGTCACGCACCGCCGGCCCGGCGGCCCGCCCCCCGTGCGGGCCGCCGGGGACGTTCCCGTCCCGGTGCGCTCATCCGCCGAAGGCGAACTCGGGCGCGGACGGGGTCAGGAGGGCCGCGACAGGGTCCGAGGCGGCCCGGTGCGCGCCGAGGCCGGCGGCGACGGCGTCCAGGACGAGCGGCACGGTCCGGGCGCCGCCGTCGTGCATCGCCTCGGTGACCACGAGGATCCGGCGGGTGTGCGGGCCGACCGCGGAATGGCCGCTCTGCCGGTGGGTCCACCGCCGGGCGTGCGCGCGTCCCGCGGAGTCGGCGAACGTCACCTCGCCCGCCGCCGGATGCTCCACGGCGCCCCCGAAGTCCTCGTACGTCTCGTCCCCCGCGGCGGGGCGCACCTCGAGCAGCGGGCCGGTGATCCGGTCCGCGTCGAGGACCGCGACGGGGACGGCGTACGCGGCCGAGATCGCGTTGCAGAGGTCGACGACCGGGTGGATGCGGGGGAGGGCGCCCGTCCTGCGCAGCCGCCTCAGCAGCGACTCCGACGCGCAGCGGTACTGCGTGGGCCGCAGCCCCATGCCCGCGAACGTCCGCCGCCAGGCGAGCACTTCGGGGAACGCGCTCTCGGCGGAGTCCGCCAGGCGCGCCAGGGCGCGGGCCGTGTAGGCGTCGACGAGGTCGCCGGTGGCTGCTGCCGGGTCGACTCCCCGGGCGCTGAGCGCGCCCGCGGTGAGGCCGGGATGGCCGGCCCAGACGGTGTCGGCGTGCCGGAAGAGCATGGTCACGCCACCGCCAGCCGGAGGCCCAGGCCCACGAAGCAGGCGGCGACCACCCGGTTCAGCCCCGTCATCACCCGCGGCCGCGCCAGCAGACGCTCCCGCACCGCTGCGGCGCACAGGCCGTAGGCGGCGAAGACGACGAAGGTCATGCCGGTGAACACCGCGCCGAGGGCGAGCAGGTCCCGTGCCGAGCCCTGCCCGCCGCCGGGGACGAACTGCGGCAGGAACGCGACGAAGAACATGGTGACCTTCGGGTTGAGCAGGTTCAGCCACAGCCCCGAGACGATGACCCGGCCCACCGGACGGGGCGGGGCCTCCCGGTCCGCCACGAGTGAGTCCCCGGCGCGCAGCGTCGACCAGGCCATGTGGAGGAGGTAGACGACGCCCAGGTACTTCACCGTCTCGTAGGCGACGGTGCTGGTGTGCAGCAGGGCCGCGAGTCCGGTGACGGTCGCGACGAGATGGGGCACGGTCCCGACCGTGCAGGCGAACGCGGCGACGACGCCCGCCCGGCGGCCGTGGGACAGACCGGCGGCGAGCGTGTACACCACGCCCGTGCCGGGGGTCACCACCACGAGCAGGGTGGTGAGCAGGAACGCGACACTCACGAGGAACCTCCGCGATGTTTCGGGTTTCCTCCACCCTGGCCGCTTCATGGCCTCGTCCACAGAGCCAAAGAGCGGCGTGATCACCGGTCCATAAGCCCCGGCCCCGGCCGGCGCGCGACGCGCCCCGGCCGCCTCGCCGCGCCCCGGCCGGGACCGTGCGGACCGGCGGGGCCCGGCGTCAAACATGGCCACGGCGTGTCGTGGGGTCGCCCGGGTGACAAATGACGCCGTGTCACTCCGTGGGGCCCAGGACGTGACCCGGATGCCGCACGCTCCGGTGGTGCGCTCCCGGCTCCGGGCTGACGGTGATTCACGTCGCCCCCTGCGATCCGATGAGCCGACGGCATGCCGGCTCGCGCAGCGGCGACGAAAGGAAAGGCACCACCATGCGCTCTGCCCGCATTCTGCTTGCCTCGGCCGTCGCCACGGCCGCCCTCACGGTCTCGGGACCCGCCGCGTACGCCATGGCCCTCGCGGACGACACCGCCCACGACACCTCGTCCAGCAGCGGCAAGTACGCGAAGGACGACGCGGAGAAGAAGGATGACGAGAAGAAGTCGTGGAAGCACGACAAGCCGCACGGCGGTGTGCACACCGGTGGTGGTGCGCTGGCCGGTGTGACGGCTGACGACTGGAGCAAGGACGACGCGGAGAAGAAGGATGACGAGAAGAAGTCGTGGAAGCACGACAAGCCGCACGGCGGTGTCCACGCCGGTGGTGGTGCGCTGGCCGGTGTGACGGCTGACGACTGGAGCAAGGACGACGCGGAGAAGAAGGACGGCGAGAAGAAGTCGTGGAAGCACGACAAGCCGCACGGCGGTGTGCACACCGGTGGTGGTGCGCTGGCCGGTGTGACGGCTGACGACTGGAGCAAGGACGACGCGGAGAAGAAGGACGGCGAGAAGAAGTCGTGGAAGCACGACAAGCCGCACGGCGGTGTCCACGCCGGTGGTGGTGCGCTGGCCGGTGTGACGGCTGACGACTGGAGCAAGGACGACGCGGAGAAGAAGGACGACGAGAAGAAGTCGTGGAAGCACGACAAGCCGAAGGGCGGCGTGCACACCGGCGGCGGCGGCACGGCCCTGTCCGGCGGCGGCCTGGCCGCGGGCGCCGTCCTGCTCCTCGGCGGCGTCGGCGCCGGCGCGATGGTGATGCGCCGCCGCGGCCTGGGCGGCACCGCCGCCTGATCCCTCCCCGAGGACGCCCTTGTCGCGGTCGTCGTCCTTCCGGACGGCGGCCGCGACGTCCGTTCCACGCCTCTGTCCACCCCTCCGGCAGCCCGCCCCGGCAGCGAAAGGTACGACGTCCGCATGGCCCCGCATCACACCTCCCCGCAGCCCCCGGTCACCTCCCGCTCGCTCGCCAGGGCGCTGCTCTGGCCCGCCGTCGCGGCGCTCCTCGGCTTCCTGCTGATCTACAACTCCGTCGGCGCCACCACCGATGCCAAGCCCTCCGCCGGTCCGGCCGCCTCCGCTCCCGCGGCCGCCGCTCCCTCGGATCCGGCCGCGGGGGATCCGGCCGACGAGGGGCGGGCCACCCCCGTCGTCGAGCCGATCTCCCTGGAGCGGTCCGAGCCCCAGCGGATCAGGATTCCGAGAATCGCGGTCGACGCGCCTTTCATGGGCCTGTCCGTCGGGCCGTCCGGCATGCTCGACGCCCCGCCGCCCGATGACCGCAACCTCGTCGGCTGGTGGCAGGAAGGCGTCACACCGGGCGAACTGGGCACCTCGATCGTGGCCGGGCACGTGGACACCAGGACGGGCCCGGCGGTCTTCCTGCTGCTCCCCACGCTCAAGGCCGGCGACACCGTGGACATCGTCCGCCGGGACGGCTCCACGGCGACCTTCGTCGTCGACTCGGTGGAGAACTTCAGCAAGGCGTCCTTCCCGAACGACCGGGTCTACGCGGACACCCCCGACGCCCAGTTGCGGCTGATCACCTGTGGCGGCGAGTACGACCGCAAGGCGAAGGACTACAAGGAGAACGTGGTGGTCTTCGCGCATCTCGACTCGGTGAAGCAGCCGTAGCCGCAGGTCGCCGACTCCGTGGCGCTCGCATACCCGCTCGCATACCCCTCAGGTGTATGTCCACGTGCTGGTTTCCGTTGTGGTTGATACCCCTAGGGGGTATGGTTGCGTCATGGGTCGCGACCGGAGCGGCCCCGAGCGAGGAGTGGGTCATGAGGACCGGTGCCAGGATCACGGCGTTCGCGGCCGCGCTCGCGGCGGCCTTCGGGACGGCGTACGGAGTCGGCCAGGGCGTCGGCCCCGTCGTCGCCGGGCCCGAGCCGGCGCGGCACACCGTCCACAGCCCGGACGCCGGCCGGGAGACCGGCGACGGGCACACCGGGGACCACGGCGCGGTGGCGCAGGAGCCCGGCGGCCTCCAGGTCTCCGACCGGGGCTTCACCCTCGACCTGCGCACCCAGCGCATCGCGGCGGACCGTCCCGCCGAACTGCGCTTCACGGTGACCGACGACCGGACGGGGCGGAAGGTCACCGAATACCGCCGCGAACACGGCAAGGAGCTCCATCTCGTCGTCGCCTCGCGCGACCTGTCCACGTACCGCCACCTCCACCCGCAGCGCGCCGCCGACGGCACCTGGTCCACTCCGGTGAACCTGCCGGAGGCCGGCGGCTACCGGGTGTTCGCCGACTTCGTGCCGCGCTCGGGCGCTCCCGACGGGCTCACCCTCGGAGCCGACCTCGCCGTCTCCGGCGCTGCCGACCCCGCTCCGCTGCCCCCGGCCTCGGCCACCGCGCGCGTCGACGGGTACGAGGTCACGCTCGAGGGGTCGCTGAAGCCGGGCGCCTCCCGGGAGCTCACCCTGAGCGTCAGCAAGGACGGCAGGCCGGTCACCGATCTCCAGCCGTACCTCGGCGCCTACGGGCACCTGGTCGCACTGCGCGCGGGCGACCTCGCCCATCTGCACGTCCACCCGAACGGTGAGCCCGGGGACGGCACTACCCGGCCGGGGCCGGAGGTCTCGTTCTCGGCGACCGCCCCCTCCCAGGGCTCGTACCGGCTGTTCCTCGACTTCCGCCACGGGGACACGGTCCGCACGGCCGCCTTCACCGTCACCACGGACGGCGCCCCCGCGCCCACCGCCCCGCAGCAGGACGGCGGCCACCCGGAGACCGAGGGCGACGGGCACACCCACTGATCCCGCCCCGCCCCGTGCAGCAGACGGCGGCCACCCCCCGAGGGGTGGCCGCCGTCCTGCCGCCGGGCGCCGGGGTCAGGCACGGGGCGCCGGAACCGCCGGTGCCGTGGTGGCGGGCGCCGTCCCCGCCAGGTGGTCCGACGGGCCGTCCGGGTCGGTCAGCCGGTTGAGCCGGCCCGGCACGTCGAAGCCGACGAGGACGACCACGATCACCGTGCCCGCGAAGGTGAGCACCGCGAGCGCCCGGCCGAGATCCATGCCCGCCGCGAGATGCGCTCCGAGCACCGGGGCGACCGCCCCGCCCAGCGCGCCCACGTTGTAGGTGAAGCCCAGTGCGGCGCCGCGGCTCTCGGTCGGGAAGTGGCCGCCGATCCAGCGGGGGAGCAGCCCCGAGATGCCGAAGCTGGTGGCCTGGAGCACGAAGAGCAGCGCCCCGAGGAGGAGCAGGTTGTCCCGGACGGCGAAGACCGGGAAGACGAACGCGAGGGAGGCGAGCAGGGTCACGGCGTACGCCTTCCGCGCGCCGATCCGGTCGCCGAGGAAGCCCGCCGCCCAGCAGCCCACCATGGTGCCGAAGCCGGCGAAGTACAGGACGTCGGTGACCTGGTCCGTCGTGTAGCCGAGCTCCGTCTTCAGGTACGTCGGCAGCAGGGCCTGGATCGGCCACGAGTAGAGGAAGGCGAAGAAGATGGTCACGATCATCGCCAGGTAGAGCACCCAGCTGCGCCGGCCGCCGAGCTGCACCGCGAAGGCGGCGAGGCAGAGACCGGCCAGCACCGACAGCAACGGGACCGCGCCGGCGCCGAGCGGGGTGAACACGGCGAACAGGGCGACGGACGCCACCGCGGCGAGGCCGACGTTGACCGCCGACCGCACGGGGGTCAGGAACAGCGGACGGAACGGGTTGGGGCGGGCGCCCTTCTCCTCGACGGCCTCGCTCCACTCGGCGGCCTCGGGCAGCGCGCGCCGCATCCACAGGGCGATGGCGATCGGCACGAGGCCGATGTAGAACATCCAGCGCCAGCCGAGCGCCGGGACCACCCAGTTGTAGACCTGGGCCGCGAGCACCGAGCCGATGGAGAAGCCGGAGATCAGGAAGCCGCTGGCACGGCTGCGCACCCTCGCGGGCCAGCTCTCCATCACATAGGTGGCGCTGGCGCTGTACTCCCCGGCCATGCCCATGCCGATGGCGAGCCGGGCGACGAAGAGGCTGGTGTAGTCCCAGGCGAAACCGCAGGCGAAGGTGCCCAGCGAGTAGAGGAGGATGCTGAGCACCATCGACAGCTTGCGGCCGTAGCGGTCGCCGATCGCGCCGAGCACGGCGCCGCCGAGCCATCGGGTGATGAACGCGCCGGACACCAGGCATGCCGCCTGCACCGTGCTCAGGCCGAACTCGTCGCTGATCTCGGTCAGCACGAGGGTGATGAGCACGAAGTCGAAGCCGTCGAGGACGTAGCCGATCCACGCGGCGGTGAACGACTTCCATTGGGTGGGGGTGATCTCGCGGTACCACGGCAGAGCGCGGCCGGCGGGGTGAGCATTCTTGTGCACGGTGACTCCAGTGTGCGGGACCGGCTAACCGTGGGCCGGATCGCGGGCAGTACGTTACGGCGTGACCAGGGCCCTGCTGAAGGCCCTGGTCAGCGCCGTGGGAGCGGTGATGGCGGTGCCCACGACCACGCTGTGGGCGCCCCGGGCGAGGGCCGCGGCGGCGTCGGCCGGGGTGGCGATGCGGCCCTCGGCGACGACGGGGACGCCGATCGCGGCGGCCAGGCGTTCGACGAGGCCGAGGTCGGGGCCGTCCTGGGCGGGGGAGCCGGGCACGTAGCCGGACAGGGTGGTGGAGACCAGGTCGGCGCCCTCCCGGGCCGCCCGCACTCCTTCCTCGAGGGTGGAGACGTCGGCCATGACGAGGGCCCCCGCCTCGTGCACGGCCCGCACCAGGTCGGCGAAGACGCTGCCGTCGGGGCGGGGGCGGTCGGTGGCGTCGGCCGCCACCACTGCCGCGCCGGCCCCGGCGACGGCGAGGGCGTGGCGGACGGTCGGCGTGATGTAGACGCCGGTGTCGCCGTCCTTCCACAGGCCGACGACCGGCAGCGGCGTGGCCGCGGCGACGGCCGCGACGACCTCCGGCGCGTTGGCGCGGACGGCGGCCGCGCCGCCCGCCTCGGCGGCGAGGGCCAGGCGCACCAGGGTCCCGGTGTGGCGCATCGGGTCGCCTTCGGGTGCCTGGCAGGACACGATCAGACGGCCCGCGACGGCGTCGTTGAACCGGTGGGACGGCGAGGTCATCGGAGTGCTCCGGGGTGGTGGAGGGGCAGGGTGCGGGGCAGCGCGGCGGCGCCGGTCACGGCCGCGTCGTGGCCGAAGGCCGGCGGTGCGGGGCGCAGCCCGAGCAGCGGCGGCATCAGTTCCGCGGCGAACGCCGCGTCCAGGGCGTCCCGGTAGAGGGGGCCGATGCCGGGGACCCCGCCGCCGACCACGACCCGGTCGGGGCCGATGGCGTTGGCGAGGCCGCCGAGCACCCGGCCCGCCGCGGCCGCGCCCGTGGTGATCGCGCGGACGGCGTGGGCGTCGCCTCCGGCGGCGAGCGCGGCGACGGACTCCAGGCGCTCGGCCCGGCGTCCGGACAGCCGCTCGTACAGCGCGGTGACGGCCGGGCCGGAGGCGATGACCTCCAGGTGGCCCGTCCCGCCGCAGGTGCAGGGCAGGTCCCCGGCCTCGGGGCTCGGCAGGTGTCCGAGATGTCCGGCGATGCCGGCCGCGCCGTGGAGCATCCGCCCGCCCGCGGCGACGGCGCCCCCGACCCCGGTCCCGATCGCCGCGAACAGCAGCGACGCGCCGGGGCCCATCGAGGCCAGCTCGGGTCCGGCCGCGGCCCGCACGTCGTTGTCGCACGCCACCGGCAGGCCGGTCCGGTTCGCGAGCCCCGGTCCGAGGGCCGTGCCGGCCCACCCCGTGAGCGAGTCCGTGGCGCTGGTCACCGTGCCGGTCCACGGGTCGATGACACCGGCGGACGCGACGCCCACCGCGACGGGCTTCGCGCCGGCGGAGACCGCGCGGGCCGCGTCGGCGAGGGCGTCGAGCACGGCGTCGGCGCCGGAACGTGCCGGTGTCGGCCGGGTGAGGCGTGCGGCGATCCGCCCGTCCGCGGCGACCAGCGCGGCGGCGATCTTGGTCCCGCCGAGGTCGAGGGCGACGACGGGGCCCGCCGGGAGTCCGCCGCCCGGCGCCGCGCCTGCGGGGTGCCCGCGGTCGGTGACGGTGGCCGACGGGTGTCCGCGGCCGGTGACGGTGCCTGCGGGGCCGTGGGCTGCTGCCGGGCCCGGGACGGCTGCCGGGAGTCCGGGGCCGGTGACCGCCCCCGCCGGGAGTCCGCCGCCCGGCGCGGCGCCCGGCGGGTGTCCGCGGCCGGTCATCGGACCGGGGTGAGACCGGCGGCGCGCAGGCGCTGCGAGACCACGGCGATCGCCTCCGCGCCCAGCTGGATCTGCGGCATGCCGGTCGTACCGTGCTCGACGACGCCGAGCAGGCGCAGGGCGTGCTTGAAGGCGCCGATGGCGGAGGCGTTGCGGCTCATCTCGTCGGCGGGGCCCGCGTCGACCAGGCCGAACAGCTCGACCAGGCGCTCCTGTTCCGCGGTCGCCGCCTTCCAGTCGCCGGCCACGGCGGCGTCGTAGAGGCGGACGTACCCCGCCGGGTCCACGTTGCCGAGTCCGGGGACCACGCCGTCGGCGCCCGCCAGCAGCGCCGCGTCCACGGTCAGCTCCGACCCGGTGAGCACGGAGAACCCGGGGGCCGGTCCCGACGCGCGGCCCGCCGCGCCGCCGAGCGCCACGATCAGCCGGCGCAGCCCGCCCTCGTCGCCGCTGCTGTCCTTCAGGCCGGCGAGCGTGCCGTCCACGGCCAGCTCCCGCACGAGCGCGCCGGAGAGCTTGGAGTGCACCGAGACCGGCAGGTCGTAGGCGAAGAGCGGCAGCCCGCCCTCGGCGCGGACGGTCCGGAAGTGGCGGGCGATCTCCTTCTCGTGGGTGCGGGTGTAGAAGGGGGCGGTCGCCACCACCGCGTCGGCGCCGATCGAGCGGGCGGTGCGGGTGTGCTCCAGGACGCGGGGGGTGGTGGTGTCGATGACGCCGGCGAGGACCGGGACCCTGCCGTCGGCCGCGTTCACCACGACCTCCAGCGCCGTGGCGCGCTGTTCGTCGGTGAGGTAGACGACCTCGCTGCTCGAACCGAGGGCGAAGAGTCCGTGCACGCCGCCGTCGAGGAGATGGCGCACCAGAGCCGTCAGGGAGGCGGTGTCCACCTCGCCGGCCGGGGTCAGGGGGGTGCAGACGGGCGGGACGACACCGCGGAGGGGTGCGGTCAGTGCCATGGGACGTATCTCCAGTGGATCCGGGTATGGACGCCATACCTGAGGTGAGACGTAAGATGTCCTACGTCGGCTGTCACTGTAGGCCGACACCCGCGTCCGCGGTCAAGGGGGCGTGGCGCATCGGTACCCGACCCCGTCGGCGAGAGGAGCCCGTCAGTGGCGCGCAGCACGGTGACCGAGGACGTCCAGGCCCGGATCAGGGCCCTGATCGTCGACCGCCGCCTCGGGCCGGGCAGCCCCCTGCCCACCGAATCGGAGCTGATGGAGCTGTTCGACGTCAGCCGGGTGACGGTGCGCGAGGCGCTGAAGGCCCTCCAGGCGCTGCACGTCGTGGAGATCCGGCGGGGATCGGGCACCTTCGTCGGCTCGCTCTCGCTCGCGCCGTTCGTCGGCGGACTGGCCTTCCGCGCCGCCGTCCGGCACTCGAACGGCGAGCCCGGGCTCTACGAACTGATGCGGGTGCGCGAGGCGCTGGAGACCGGGCTGATCGACAGCGTGGTCGCCTGCGCCCCGCAGGAGGACCTGGACGTGCTCCGCGCCATCGTCGACACCATGGACCGGGAGGCGAAGACGGGCGGCATCGACCGCGGCACGGACCGGGCCTTCCATCTCGCGCTCTACCGCTCGCTGGAGAACCACCTGCTGAGCGAAGTGCTCGACGCCTTCTGGGCCGCCATGGAGCAGGTCCGCGGCGACCTCGGCGACGGCCACGCCGACCCGGGGGAGACCTGCGCCCACCACCGCGAGATCGTCGAGGCGATCGCGGCCCGGGACGGCGCCCGGGCGGTCCTCGCCATGAGCACCCACTTCGACGACCTGCGCGCCCGGCTGGCCCCGTCCGGCCGCTGACACCCGCGGGCACGGGCGCGGCCCGGCCGGGACGTCGTGTCCACCGGCCGGGCCGCGGTCCCGGGGCCGCCGTGCCTACGGGGCGGTGACCGTCAGGCCGCCCTCGCCGTAGGAGCGCTGCCAGCCGCGCACCAGGTAGGTCGCCGTTGTCGCGACCTTGCCCGCTGCGGCGTTCGCCGGCACGGTCACCGGGATCCTCATGTTGGCGCCCTGCCCCGGGTTGAGTGCGGGCACCGTCACCTGCGGCGCGCTCCACCCCGCCGGCAGGTTCAGCGACACCGATCCGGACGGCAGCAGCACGTCGTTCTGGCTCACCACGCGCACCGTCACCTCCGTCGTCGTGCCCGGCTTCAGCCCCGCGGGCGGGGTCACCGTGACGGGCGCGCACACGCCACCGAGCCACTGGAGGTCGAACGACGAGTAGGTGATGTGCCGGTAGTCGTCCCGCTCCCACAGCAGCCCGACGCGCGGGTTGGCGGGGGTCCCGTCGGTGAGGGGCGTCAGGGTCGAGTACGCCGAGGAGCCGGCGGCGACCGTCTTGCGCACCGGCCAGTTGGCGCCGTTGTCGCAGGAGAGCCGCACCGTCAGGTTGCTGCGGCTGTTCGTGGTGGCGGTGTTGGAGAACATCAGCCACTTCGCCCGCGGGTGGGTCGCCGCGACGCCCGGGGCGAAGCGCGTCACGGAGCCGTTGTTCGCCGGGTCGGGGAGCTCGGTGTCCTGCTGGAACGGGGTGTACGTGACGCCGCCGTCGGAGGAGTAGGCCACCGTGCGGTACGGCGCCGAGCGGTTGTTGAGCATGATCCGGCCGTCGGACAGCTCGACGGTCTTGTTCTCGTCGCCGCCCGGACCCACCGGGGTGCCCATCCGCCAGGTCGCCCCGTGGTCGTCGCTGTAGGCGCTCACCGCGTAGTTGGCGCCGTTGTTCCGGATCGCGTACTGCTGGATGAGCCGGCCCTTGTAGGTGCCGTGCCGGAGCTGGATGCCCTCGCCCGATGCGGCGAACATACCGGCCCAGGCGGGGTTCTTGATCTCCGCGGTGATGCGCTCGTGCTTCCAGGTGAGGCCGTCGTCGTCCGAGTAGCTGTAGTCGGCCTGGAGGACGTTCGGATCGGACTCGTCGTTGCCTGTCGCCGACCCGAAGAACCCCTGGTTGACGGAGGCGGCGTAGAAGACGAAGACCCGCCCCGTCTCCCGGTCGACGAGCAGGCTCGGGTCGCCGAAGCCCTTGGGCGCCGCCTCCTTGCGGATCACCTGCTGCTCCTGCCAGGTGACGCCGTCGTCGGTGCTGCGGCGCACCACGACGGAGAGGTTGCCGGGCAGGTCGCCGAGGGTGGGGCGGGCGTCGTAGGCGGCCAGCAGGGTGCCCGCGCCGGTCTTGGTGAGGGCCGGGATGCGGTAGTACGGCGAGCCCGCGCCCTGGGTGGCGAGGTCCTGGGAGTACAGCTGACCTGCGGCGGGCTGCGCGGCGCCGTGGGCGACGCCGGTCGTGCTCAGGGCCACCATCGTGGCGGACAACAGGGCCAGACACACTCTGCGCTGCATGGGCAAGTCCTCTTTCCGGGGGTAGGGGAGGGGAACGGCATGCGGGTGGTCGGGGGAGAGCCGGGGTGCGCGGGGCGACGGCGGGAGCCCGCGGCCCGGCGGAAGGGGTGGCTCAGGAGGCCAGGAGGGAGCGCAGCCAGTCGAGTTGCACCCGCTGGTGGTGGGCTCCGCCGCCCTCGTGGCCGTTGTACTCGTAGACGCGTACGTCCTTGGGGCCGCCGTAGCGGTGGTAGGCGGCGAAGCACGTGGACGGCGGGCAGATGTCGTCCATCATGGCGATCGAGAAGAGCGAGGGGGCGGTGGCGCGCGGGGCGAGCACGGCGGCGTCCACGTAGGAGAGGGTGTCCAGCAGGGCTCCCGCGTCGTCCCGGTGGAGGCGCAGGTACTCCGCCACCTCGGTGTAGGGCGGCCGGGCCGCGATCACGGAGCCGCGGCGGATGTCGCAGAGGAACGGGACGTCGGGCATGGCGCCCGCGAGCCCCGGGACGAGGGCGGCGACGGCGAGGGCCAGCCCGCCGCCCTGGCTGATCCCGGTGACGACGACCCGCCCCGGGTCGACGGCGGGGTGGGCCCGGGCGGCGTCGACGGCGCGGACGGCGTCCGTGATCAGCCGCACGTAGTAGTGCTCCGCGGGCCCGCCGGCGCCGCGGGTCAGGAAGCCGGGGACGGAGCCGCCCACCGCTCCCGCGTCCGGTGTGTCGCCCGGCGCGGCCGACCAGCCCTGGCCCCGGGTGTCCATGAGCAGATGGGCGTACCCGGCGGCGGACCACAGCAACTGCTCGTGCGCGAGGCCGCGTCCCCGGCCGTAGCCGAGGAACTCGACGACGCAGCCGAGCGGTTGCCGGGCACCGGCCGGCAGCCGCAGCCAGCCGCGCACAGGATCTCCGCCGTGACCGGCGAAGGTGACGTCATAGGTCGTCACCTGCGGCAGCCCGGTGTCCACGAGCCGGAAATCGGGCTCCGCCGGGGGGCTCGCCGCCAGGGTCTTCGCCCAGAAGGCGTCGAGGTCCGCTGGTTCCGGCAGGGCAGGGCTCAGGGCCAGGCATTCGGCGAGAGACAGGTCCGTCAACGGCATGGAGGTGCCCCCGGGGCGACGAGGAAGTCATGTCATGAGACGACAGACGTCAGATGTCCTGTCGCTGCACGGGACCCTAGAGACCGCCCGCGGCGGCCGTCAAGGGTGCCCGCGCCGTCTTCGGCCCGGTCGCGCGGTTCAGGCGGGGCGGGAACGCGCCTCCGTCAGGCGCCGCCTGACGGGGGCGTAGTGCTCACGGAGCGCGGCGGTGAAGGCGGCCGTGTCGCCGGCCCTCGCCGCCTCGGCGATGCGCCGGTGCGCCTCGACGGTCGCGGCCTCGTCGGCGTGGGTGAAGCCGTCGAGATGGGGTGCGACGATCGTGTAGACGTCCCAGAACGCGACGGAGAGCTGCCCGATGAGCGCGTTGCCCAGGGGCGCGACCAGCAGGGCGTGGAAGGCCCGGTCGCTCTCGACGAAGCCCTTGCCGTCGCCGGCGCCGATCTCCCCCATCCGCCGGACCGCCGCGTCGAGGCCGTCGAGCTGCTCGGCGGTCAGTGAGCCGACGATGCTCTCGGCCATGCCGCACTCGAAGAGCTCGCGCAGGTCGACGAGGTCGGAGAGGACCTGGAAGTCGTCGTCCGGGCTGAGCAGTCCGCGGAAGGTCAGGCTCTCGACCAGCGCGGAGAGGCTCAGCCGTCCCACGTAGGTGCCGTGGCCGTGGCGCACCTCCACGATGTCCAGGGCGTTGAGGATCTTGACCGCCTCGCGGACGCTGGAGCGGCTGGCGCCGAGGGCCTCGCAGAGGGCGGGCTCGGTGGGCAGCGGGTCTCCCGGGCGCAGCTTGTTCTCCAGGATGTACCGCTTGATGCCGTCGACGACCTCCTGCCGCAGCAGCTGCCGTCCCGGGCGCGATCCCGACATGACTGGACTCCCCACCTCTTGACCCCTCTCGCTTGTCAAGCTACGTTCCAACGCTATCAAGGCATCGGACATCTGACGTCTGATGATGCGGTCGGATGTGACCGCCGGGCACGGACGCCGACCTGCCCGATCCTGCACCAGCCTCTCCCGATACTCACCACCCAGCCTGGAGGACCCGTGTCCGACCGGAGACCAGCCGGCGTCGAGCGCCGCACCTTTCTGCGATACACCAGTGCCATCGGTGTGGCGACGGCGATCACCGCGGGCCTGTCGGCCTGCGGCGGACCGGCCTCGACCGGTGGCGGCGGCGCCGCATCGGGCGGTTCGTCCGGCACCATCGAAGCGGGCCTCTCCTACGCCCTCTCCACGGGCTTCGACCCGATGATCACCTCGGGCGCCACCCCCTACGCCGCCAACATGCACATCTTCGAGGGCCTCGTCGACCTCGACCCGGCCACCCTGGTCGCCCGCCCCGCGCTGGCCACCGCGATGCCGCAGAAGATCAACGCCACCACCTACCGCGCCACCCTGCGCAAGGGCGCCACCTTCCACGACGGTTCGCCGGTCACCGCGGAGGACGTCGTCTTCAGCTTCGAGCGCGTCCTCGACCCGGAGAACGCCTCGCTGATGGCCCAGTTCGTGCCGTTCGTCGACAAGGTCACCGCGGTCGACGCGAGCACGGTCGAGTTCAAGCTCACCTACCCCTTCGCGCTCTTCCCCTCGCGCATATCCGTCGTCCGCATCGTCCCGAAGAAGATCGCCGGCGCCGACGCGAAGGCCTTCGACGCCAAGCCGGTCGGCTCCGGCCCCTGGCGCTTCGTCGAGGCCACCCGCGAGGACAAGATCGTCTTCGAGGCCTTCGACGCCTACAACGGACCCCGCCCCGCCAAGGCGAAGAAGATGGTCTGGCGCCTGATGTCCGACCCCTCCGCCCGCGTCAGCGCCATGCAGTCCGGCCGCGTCCAGGCCATCGAGGACGTGCCCTACATCGACATCAAGGGCTTCACCGGGGACAAGAAGGTCGAGTCCGTCCAGTCCTTCGGACTGCTCTTCCTGATGTTCAACTGCAAGGACGAGCGTTTCGCCGACAAGCGCGTCCGCCAGGCCCTGCACTACGCGCTCGACACCGAGAAGATCATCGAGACCGCGCTGGTGGGCAACGCCGAGGCCGCCACCGGCTACTTCCCCCGCACCCACCCGGACTACCACCAGGCCGCCACGGCCTACACCCACGACGTCGCCAAGGCCAAGGCGCTGCTCGCCGAGGCCGGTGTCGGCAAGCTCTCGTTCACCGTCCTCACCACGGACACCGGCTGGGTCAAGGACATCGCCCCGCTGCTCCAGGAGAGCTGGGCGGCCGCGGGCATCGACGTCAAGCTGAACATCGCCCAGTCACCCGCCCAGTACGCCAAGGTGGACGCCGGCGACTTCGAGGTCCTCGTCGCCCCCGGCGACCCGTCCGTCTTCGGCAACGACGCCGACCTGCTGATGCGCTGGTTCTACTACGGCTTCTGGGCCGAGAAGCGCTACGCCTGGAGCGCATCCGACGGGTACAAGCAGGTCAAGTCGCTGCTCGACAGGGCCGCGGGCACCGCCGACGAGGCCGGCCGCAAGGAGATCTGGGCGCAGGCCGGCGACCTGCTCGCCGACGAGGCCCCCCTCTACCCGATCCTGCACCGCAAGCTGCCCACGGCGTGGGACGGTTCGGCGCTCACGGGCTTCAAGCCCCTGCCGACGACCGGCCTGTCCTTCGTCGACGTCGGCCGCGCCTGACCGGGCGCGGTCCGGCCGTGCCCGGACCGCGCCCTCACCGGTCCCGCACGACCGCGTCCGCCCCCGGACCGGCCCCCTCCCGACGAGGCGGGCCCCCGGCCCCGGCCCGCCCCGCCCCGCCCGGACGGGCGTGCGCTTCCCCGCGCGGGGGCCGGCCGGACCCCTCGACTCCTAGGAACCCGACGATGGTTGCTTTCCTCCGGCTCGCGCTGCGCCGTATCGCGATGATGCCGGTGATGATCCTCGGCATCGCGCTGCTGGTCTTCGTGGTGCTCCAGTTCTCGCCGGTGGACCCGGCCTACAACGCGCTCGGCGAGAGCGCGACCCCCGAGGCGCGTGCCGCCTTCGCCGCTGAGCACGGGCTCGACGACCCGCTGCCCCTGCGCTACGTCGACTTCATCGGCCAACTCCTGCGCGGCGACCTCGGCGTCACCGTGCCGCCCAGCCAGCCCGTCGCCGACCGCATCGCGGCCGCCTTCCCGCTGACGCTCCAGCTGACCCTGATGGGCCTCGCCCTCGCCGTGGTCCTGGCCGTGGTCCTCGGCGTCACCGGCGCCGTGTACCGCGACCGCTGGCCGGACCAGGTGTTCCGCGTGCTGTCGATGGCCGGTGTGGCGATCCCGTCCTTCTGGCTCGGAGTGCTGCTCATCCAGCAGTTCGCGCTCAACACCCCGCTCTTCCCGACCGGCGGCTACGTGAACCCGGCCGAGTCCCTCACCGGCTTCCTGAAGACCATGACCCTGCCGGCCGTGTCCCTCGCCGTCCCCGTGGCCGCGTCCCTCGCCCGCCTCGTACGCACCTCGATGGTGGCCGAACTCGACCGGGACTACGTCCGGACCGCCCGCGGCAACGGCCTGCCGCCCTCCCTGGTGATCCGCTCCGTGCTGCGCAACGCCCTGGTCACCCCGCTGACCGTACTCGGCATCAAGGTCGGCTACATGCTCAGCGGCGCCGTCGTCATCGAGGCCATCTTCGACCTGCCCGGCATGGGCAAGCTGATCCTCGAAGGCGTCACCGGCGGGGACGTCGCCCTGGTCCAGGGCACGGTGCTCTTCATCGCCGTCGCGTTCCTCGTCGTCAACGTCATCGTCGACCTGCTCTACCTGCTGGTCAACCCGCGCATCAGGACGGTGTGAGATGTTCACTCCCGGCAGGCTCGCCAGCACCCTCTCCCGCCCCGGAACCGTCTTCCGGAAGCTGCCGCTCACCTCACGGGTCGCCGCCGCGATCCTGGCGGCGGTCGTCCTCGGCGCCGTGTTCGCCCCGCTCCTCACCCAGGACCCGCTCGCCACCGGCACCCCCGTCCAACCACCCGGCGCCGAGCACTGGTTCGGCACCGACCGGGCCGGCCGCGACGTCTTCGCCCGCGTGGTCCACGGCGCGCGCTACTCCCTCGTCATCGGCCTCGGCGCCACCGGCCTGGCCCTCCTCGTCGGCGCGGTGCTCGGCTCGATCGCCGCCACCTCGCGCAGGTTCGCCGACGAGTCGGTGATGAGGACCCTCGACGTCGTCATGTCGTTCCCGCCGATCGCGCTCGCCGCCGTCCTGGTCGCCGTGTTCGGCACCAGCGTCCCGGTCATCATCTTCACCATCGCCTTCGTCTACACACCGTCGCTCGCCCGCGTCGTCCGTGCCAACGTCATGGCCCAGTACGGCGAGGACTACGTGGCGGCCGAGAAGGTCGTCGGCGCCCGCCGCGCCCACATCGTCGTCCGCCACGTCGCCGTCAACTGCGCCGCGCCGGTCATGGTGTTCGCCACCGTGATGGTCGCGGACGCGATCATCTTCGAGGCGAGCCTGTCGTTCATCGGAGCGGGCGTCCAGGACCCCGACCCCAGCTGGGGCAGCGTGCTCGCCTACGGCCGGCAGATCCTGCTCGCCGGCGGCTGGTGGGCCACCTTCTTCCCCGGACTGTGCCTGCTCGTCACCGTGCTGGCGCTGAACATCCTCTCCGAGGGCATGACCGACGCGTCCGCGGCGCCCGACCGGGGCCCGGCGGCGGCGCCCGGCGCCGGCGCCCTCGCGGCCGCCCCCGCTGCGGCCGTCGTCCCCGCCCCCGCCGGGTCCGGCGCCCGGGAGGCCGCCGACTCCGCCGACTCCGCCGACTCCGCCGACTCCGCCGACTCCGCCGAGGCCGCCGGGTCCGCCGGCTCCGAGCAGCCCCCCGCCTCCAGCGCGACCCCCGGTCCGGACGGCATCGACGCCGCGCTCGCCGTCCTGGCCGGACGCGTCCACGCCACCGAGCCGCCGGTCCGCCCCCTCGCCCCCGGCGCCGCCGAACTCCTCACCGTCCGCGACCTCGCCATCCGCTTCCCCGACCGCTACGGCGACGTCCGCGTCGTCGACGGCATCTCCTTCACCGTCCACGAGGGCGAGACCCTGGGCCTGGTCGGCGAGTCGGGCTGCGGAAAGTCGATCACCAGTCTCGCCGTGATGGGCCTGCTCGCCCGCAACGCGGAGGTGAGCGGCGAGATCCTGTACCGCGGCAGGAACCTGCTCGACCTGCCGGAGCGGGAACGCCGGGCGCTGATGGGCCCCGAGATCGCCATGGTCTACCAGGACGCCATGTCCTCGCTGAACCCGTCCGTCCTCATCGGCACCCAGCTGAAGCAGCTGACCGCCCGCGGCGGCACCCGCACGCCCGCCGAACTCCTGGAACTGGTCGGCCTGTCGCCGCAGCGCACGCTCCGCAGCTACCCGCACGAACTCTCCGGCGGCCAGCGCCAGCGCGTCCTCATCGCCATGGCGCTCTCCCGCAGCCCCCGTCTGCTGATCGCCGACGAGCCGACCACCGCCCTCGACGTCACCGTCCAGGCGCAGGTCGTGGAACTGCTGGTGCGGCTGCGCGACGAACTCGGCTTCGCGATGGTGCTCGTCTCCCACGACCTCGCGCTCGTCGGCGACCTGGCCCACCGGGTGGCCGTCATGTACGCGGGCCAGGTCGCCGAGGTCGGCGCCACCCGGTCCCTGCTCACCGGCCCCGCCCACCACTACAGCCGGGGTCTGCTCGGCTCCGTCGTCTCGCTGGAGGCCGGCGCGGCGCGACTGCACCAGATCCGCGGCGTCGTCCCGGCTCCCCGGAACTTCGGCGACGGCTGCCGGTTCGCCTCGCGGTGCGCCGCGGCCACCGGCCTCTGCCGGGAGACCGCCCCCGTGCTCGCCGCGCACGACGGCACGGACGACCACGGCTTCGCCTGCCACCACCCGGCGCAGGCGGCCCTGATGGAAAGGAGCGCCCTGTGATCACGCTCGACCACGTCCACGTCCGCCACAAGGCCCGCAGCGGCGGCCTGTTCCGCCGGGACAGCGTCCACGCCCTCACCGACGCCTCCCTGGAGGTCCGCAAGGGCGAGATCGTCGGCCTGGTCGGCGAGTCGGGCTGCGGCAAGTCCACGCTCGCCCGGGTGCTCACCGGTCTCCAGCGGCCCACCGAGGGCAGCGTCCGCTTCCGCGGCCGCGACCTGTGGGACATGCCGGGCGCCGAACGCCGCCGCGACTTCGGCTCCTCGGTCGGCGTCGTCTTCCAGGACCCGTCCACCGCCCTCAACCCCCGCCTCACCGTCCGCCGCATCCTGCGCGACCCGCTCGACGTGCACGGGCGCGGCACCGGGCGGGAGCGGGAGGCACGGGTCGAGGAACTGCTCGACCTGGTCGGGCTGCCCGACCACACCCTCGGCGCCCTGCCGGGCGGTCTCTCCGGCGGCCAGCGCCAGCGCGTCGCCATCGCCCGTGCCCTCGCCCTCGAACCGGAGCTGATCGTCGCCGACGAGCCCACCAGCGCCCTCGACGTGTCCGTCCGGGCGCAGGTGCTCAACCTCCTGGTCGACCTCAGGGAGCGGCTCGGCCTCGGCATGGTCTTCATCTCGCACGACATCCAGACCGTGCGCCATCTCGCCGACCGGCTCGCCGTCCTCTACCTGGGGCGCGTCGTGGAGGAGGGCCCGGCGGACCGGGTGGCGGACAGCCCCCGGCACCCGTACACCGAGGCGCTGCTGTCGGCGACGCCGAGCCTGCTCCACGCGTCGGAGCGCATCGTGCTCCACGGCCCCGTCCCGTCGGCGACCGAGCCGCCCGCCGGGTGCCCGTTCCGCACCCGCTGCTGGAAGGCCGACGACGCCTGCGGCACGGCCTTTCCCGCGGCGACGGCGGGGGAGGAGGAGCACCGCTGGCACTGCGTCCACCCGCAGCCGGTCCGGCGGGCGGCCGCGGGCGTCTGAGCCGCGGGGGAGGGAGACGGGCGGCCGTACGGGCCATCCCGCGCACCCGTCCGCACCACCGCCCGGCGCGGCGTGTTGCGCCGCGCCGGGCGGTGGCGGTTCCTTGTCCGCCGGGCCCCGCCCACGGATCAGATCCGCCCCCTCGTCCCGGCCGTGAGCCGGCTTCCCTGCCAGGAGCACCGGATGCACCGCACCGCAGCCCTCGCCGCAGTGGCACTCCTCGCCGTCGCCGCCGCCGTCCCGGCGGCCGCGGCGTCGCCCGCACCGGACACCGCCGCCGCATCCGCCGTCTCCGCGGCCGACAAGCCGGCCCCGCCCCGGGGCCTGTTCCTGACGGTGTCCGGTGCGGAGAACTCCTGGATCCGCGGGGTCCTGCTGCACTGCAGCCCGCAGCCCAGCGGCCCGCACCCGGACGCCGCCGGCGCCTGCGGGGCCCTCGACGAGGCCCGTGGCGACCTGGACCGGCTGCCGGGCGACCCGCATCCGTGCACGAAGCAGTACGACCCGGTGACGGTGAGTGCCACCGGCGCGTGGCGCGGCAGGCCGACCGCCTGGCACAAGACCTTCGCCAACGCCTGCGAGCTGTCGACGGCCACCGGCGCGCTGTTCCGCTTCTGACCGCGCGCCGCGTTTGTGGTCCCGCCGCGGGCGGGCGGGACCGCCGCGCTCACGTGCGGCGCGAGGACACCACGCCGATCGTCGCCAGGCCGAGCACGACCCAGCCGAACCACAGCCATCCGTTGCTGCCGAGTGCCGCGGTGTAGGCCGTCACGAGCACCAGGGCCCCGACGGTCAGCACTCCCATCGTCTTCGTGGAACTGGACATCTGCGCCCTCCTCCGACGGCGGGAACCGTCGGAACCATGGTCGCCCCCCGAAGGTCCCCGGCGCTACTCCCCGGAGGTCCCCGGCGCTGCTCCCCGGGCGTCCCCGGCGCTTCCCGGGCCGCCGGCGTCAGCGGCCGCCGCGCGCCTGGAGCGAGGCGAGGTACGCGTTGTACGCCTCCAGCTCCTTGTCCCCGTCCCGGTCGGCGGCGCGGTCGCGGCGCTTGGCGACCCGCTGCTCGGAGCGGTACCACTGGAAGACGAGCGCGATGAGCACCAGCACCGAGGGGATCTCGCTGAACGCCCAGGCGATGCCGCCGGCCGCGTTCTGGTCGGAGAGGGCGTCGATGCCCAGCGACGCGGGCGGGTTCGCGTAGGACTGCACCATCGGCTCGCTCGCCATCATCAGCGCGATGCCGAAGAAGGCGTGGAACGGCATGCCGGCGAAGAGCTCCAGCATCCGCATCACGTACCCGGGCCGGTGCGGTCCCGGGTCCACGCCCATGATCGGCCAGAAGAAGACCAGGCCGACGGCGAGGAAGTGGAGCATCATCGCGACGTGCCCCGGCTTCGAGCCCATCAGGAAGTCGAACAGCGGCGTGAAGTACAGCCCGTACAGGCTCGCGATGAAGAGCGGGATGGTGAACACGGGGTGCGTGACGACGCGCATGTAGCGGCTGTGCAGCAGCTTCAGGAGCAGCTCGCGCGGCCCGGTGCGGCCGCGGCCCGCGACCGGCAGAGCCCGCAGCGCGAGGGTGATCGGGGCGCCCAGCAGCAGCACGATCGGGGAGAGCATGCTGATCACCATGTGCTGGACCATGTGCACGCTGAACATGACCATGCCGTAGTCGTTCAGCCCGGTGCAGGTCACCAGCGCCACGCTCAGCACACCGGCGGTGAACAGCACGGTCCGGCTCACCGGCCAGGCGTCGCCGCGCCGGCGGAGCCGCACGACACCCCACGCGTACAGCCCGAGCGCCAGCAGGCAGCCGGCGAGGAAGTAGGGGTCGGGCGAGAAGGCCAGCCCCCGTCCCAGCGTGAACGGCGGCAGATCCATGGTCATGCCGTGCCCGCTGTGGTCCATCTGCGTACTCCCGGGGAACCCGATTCGTGCCTGTTGTCCGGACCAGACTAGATGTGCCCCCGGCCGCTCTCGCGGCCGGGGGCACATCGTCGGACGGCTGCCCGGGTCAGAGCACGCACTCCGCCTCGGCGTAGCGGTCGGCCGGGACCGTCTTCAGCGTCTGGGTGGCCTCGGCCAGCGGCACCATGGTGATGTCGGTGCCCCGCAGCGCGGTGAGCATGCCGAACTCGCCCCGGTGCACGGCCTCGACGGCGTGCCAGCCGAAGCGGGTCGCCAGCACCCGGTCGTAGGCGGTCGGCGTACCGCCGCGCTGCACATGGCCGAGGATGACCGGGCGGGCCTCCTTGCCGAGCCGGTGCTCCAGCTCGATGGACAGCTGCCGGGCCACGCCGGCGAAGCGCTCGTGGCCGTAGATGTCCTTGCCGCCCTCGTCCCACTGCATCGAGCCCTCACGGGGCTTGGCGCCCTCGGCGACGACCACGATGGCGAACTTCTTCCCCTTGGAGAAGCGCTCGCCGACCCGGGCGGTCAGTTCCTCTATGTCGAACGGCCGCTCCGGCACGACGATCGCGTGGGCGCCCGCGGCCATGCCCGAGTGCAGCGCGATCCAGCCGGTGTGACGGCCCATGACCTCGACGATCAGCACCCGCTGGTGGGACTCGGCGGTGGTCTTCAGGCGGTCGAGCGCCTCGGTGGCGACACCGACGGCCGTGTCGAAGCCGAAGGTGACGTCCGTCGACGCGATGTCGTTGTCGATCGTCTTCGGCACGCCGACGATGGGCAGGCCCGCGTCGGACAGCAGGGTCGCGGCCTTGAGGGTGCCCTCGCCGCCGATCGGGATGATCGCGTCGAGGCCGAGGTCGGCCACGTGCCCCCTGGCCCGCTCGACGCCGTCGACCAGGTGGGCGGGCTGCACCCGCGAGGATCCGAGGATCGTGCCGCCGCGCGCCAGGATGCCGGACACCGCGTCGAGGTCGAGCTTGCGGTAGTCGCACTCCAGGAGGCCCTTCCAGCCGTCGTGGAACCCGATGACCTCGTCGCCGTGGTCGACGACGGCACGGTGCACGACGGAACGGATGACGGCGTTCAGACCGGGGCAGTCGCCGCCGGAGGTGAGCACACCAATGCGCATAGCCCGGAAACCTTTACTACGTGGGCCGACTCCCGGACCACGTCGTCCGGTTGGATCCCTGTCACCCTACCGGCGCTCGGGGCCCGTTCCTAAACCGGCGTCCGCCTGGTGGGACCGGCGAAACGGCCCCTCGCTCAGGTGAGCGAGGGGCCGCGGATATGGGTGCTCGGCTGAGCGGGGAGGCCTCTCGTCTGGGCTCCGGAACAAGCCCCGGACGCACCTCGGACACCGCCCGTGGGCGGTGTCCGAGGAGGGTGCCGAGGCGGCCCGGGGGAGGGCCGGACGGGTCAGACCGGCTGGGTCGCCGAGGCGATCCGCTCCGCGCGCAGCGCCTCGTACCAGCGGTCGTCGGTCGGCGGCAGGGCGTTCACGTCGAGGGCCAGCTTCAGCAGCAGGTCCGCGATCTGCGGGTTGCGGGCCATCACGGGACCGTGCATGTACGTCCCGAACACCGTGTCGTTGTAGGCGCCTTCGGTGCCGTCGCCGGTCCCGTTGCCCCGCCCGATCACCGTCCGCGCGAACGGGCGCGCGGTCGGGCCGAGGTGGGTGATGCCCTGGTGGTTCTCGAAGCCGGTGAGCTGCGGCAGGCCGAACTGCGGGTCGATGTCCGCGAGCACGTCGCCCACGCAGCGCTCGCCCTCGCCGCGGGTGGAGATCACGTCGATCAGCCCGAGGCCCGGCTCCCGCTCGCCGAGGTCGTTGATGAACTCGTGGCCGAGGATCTGGTACCCGGCGCACACCGAGAAGATGATCGCGCCGTTCGACGCCGCACGGCTCAGCCCGCCGTCGCGGCGCAGCCGCTCCGCCGCGAGCCGCTGCGGCCGGTCCTCGCCGCCGCCGATCAGGTAGATGTCGCCGGAGGTCGGCACCGGCTGGTCGCTGCGCACGTCGATCCGCATCACGTCGAGCCCGCGCTGCCGCGCGCGGCGCTCCACGACGAGGGCGTTGCCCTGGTCGCCGTAGGTGCTGAGCAGGTCGGGGTAGACCCACACCAGACGGAGGCTGCTGTCACTCATTCCCATGGTCCTTTTCGTCCGTCCGCTGCTCAGTTGCCGACCCGGCGGCGCACGTCCTGGAAGGCGGTGTAGTTCGCGATGAGCTCGATCCGCCCGCCCGGCGCCGACTGGACGGCCTCGTCGACGCTCTCGCACACCCGGAAGTCGAGGCCCGCGACCTCCAGGCGGACCGCGAGGTCCAGCCTGCGGTCGCCGATCACGTAGATCGGGTGGCCGGCGAGACGGGTGTAGTCCACGTCCCACAGCCAGGAGGTGTCGGTGCCGTCCGCGCCCCGGGCGTTGACCGAGAGGATCACCGGCGTCGGGGGCGGGTCGATCAGCGAGAAGGTCTCCAGCCAGCCGGCCGGGTTCTTGGCGAGCAGCAGGCGTACGTCGCGGCCGAGGAACGAGACCACGTCGTACCGGCCGGCCACCGCCTGCACCTGGTACATCCGCTCCAGCGCGACCTGCGGCGGCACGCCGAAGCAGGCGGCGACGGCGGCCGAGGTGGCGGCGTTGGCCCGGTTGGCGCGGCCGGGGAGCTGGAGGTGGATCGGCCAGGCGCTGCCGTGCGGGTCGATGACGTGGTCCCCGCTGAGCACCCAGCTCGGCGCGGGGCGGCGGAAGCCGCACTCGCCGCAGAACCAGTCGTCCCCGGGGCGCTGCATCACACCGCCGCAGGACGGGCAGGACCAGGCGTCGTCCTTCCACTCCTGCCCGGCGGCCACCCACACGACGTTGGGCGACGAGGAGGCGGCCCAGACCACCAGCGGGTCGTCGGCGTTGGCGATGACGGTCGCCTTCGAGCCGGCGAGCCCCTCGCGCCACTTCTCGGCCAGCATCCGGGTCTCGGCCGCGCGGTCGAGCTGGTCGCGGGAGAGGTTGAGCAGCGCGATGGCCTTCGGGGTCACGTCGCGCGCGACTCCGGCGAGGTACTTCTCGTCGACCTCGATGACGCCGAACCGGGACTCCGAGCCGCCGGCCAGCGCCGAGGTGATGCCCGCGGGCATGTTGGCGCCCAGGGCGTTGGAGACGACCGGGCCGGCCGCGCGCAGCGCCTCGGCGATCAGCCGGGTGGTGGTCGTCTTGCCGTTGGTCGCCGACACGAGGACCACGTCCAGGTGCTGCGCCAGCCGCCCCAGCAGGTCGGGGTCGAGCTTCAGCGCGACCCGGCCGCCGATCACCGATCCGCTGCCGCGTCCGGCGGCACGGGACACCGCGGCCGCGGCCTTGCCCGCCGTCACGGCCAGCTTGGCTCGCGGCGTCAGCTCCGAGTTGCCTGACATCGTCCTTGATCCTCCTTGCATCGGTCCGCACTCAGCCTATCGATGTCTTCTCCGGCCGCCGTACCGCGGCACCGTCCCGGAAGGCGGAGGTCACCCGGACCGTAGGCTGTGCGCCATGCGAAACCGGCCGATCCCCGGCAGTTCCGGACTGGTCAGGCCCATGAGCCTGCTCGCCGATCCCGTGCTGCACGCCCCCTGCGGGCCCGTCACCGAGTTCGGCGCGGAGCTGTCGCGCCTCGTGGAGGACATGTTCGCCACGATGTACGCGGCCCAGGGGGTCGGGCTCGCGGCGAACCAGGTGGGCGTGGGGCTGCGGGTGTTCGTGTACGACTGCCCGGACGACGAGGAGGTCCGCCACGTCGGCCACGTCGTCAACCCGCGCCTCGTCGAGGCCGACGGGGTCGTGGTGCGCGGCACCGAGGGCTGCCTCTCCCTCCCGGGTCTCCAGGCGCCCACCGACCGGTACGACCGCGCGGTGGTGGAGGGCGTCCGCGGCGACGGCAGTCCCGTCAGGATCGAGGGCACCGGGTTCTTCGCCCGCTGCCTCCAGCACGAGTGCGACCATCTGGACGGGCTGGTGTACGCGGACCGGCTCTCCCCGTGGCGCCGTTCGCGTCTGGCCCGCGCGGCACGCAAGGCGTCCTGGTCCACGGCCGAGCGGGTGGAACGGCTCCGGGAGCGCTGACCGGCGGGTCGGGCGCTGCCCGGCGGGGCGGGCGTGGACCGGGAGACGGTGCGCGTCGCGGGGCCGTGGCGTGTCGGCGGGCCCAGGGGTGTGCCGGAGGGTCAGAAGCCGGGGCCGCCCAGCCGGTCGGGCGCGTCGAAGAGGCGCCCGCAGAGCAGATCGGTCAGGTTCTCCACCAGCTCGGCCCTCGGGCAGGGGCGTTCGCCGAGCCACCAGTCGCCCGCCGCGTGCATCATGCCGACGATCCCGTGGCCCCACATCCGGGCCACCATGTCGCCGGAGGGGCCGAGGTCCACGCGGTCGGCGATGACCTTGCCGAGCTCCTCGCCCAGGCGGCGCAGCAGGGGAGCGGAGTGGAGGCCGACGTCGAAGCCCTGCTCCGAGGCGTTCGGGGGGCCCTCGGCCGGGTGCATCAGGAAGCGGTAGACCTGCGGCCTGGCCTCGATCGCCGCGAGGTAGGTGTCGAGCGTGCCGGCGACCCGTTCGCGGCGGTCGGCCGGGGCGTCGACGGCCACCTTCAGGGCCCGCAGCAGCGCGTCGGTGTGGCGCTTGGCGAGCGCGCGGTACAGTCCGCCCTTGTCGCCGAAGTGGCGGTAGAGGATCGGCTTGGTGATGCCCGCCTCGGCGGCGATCGCGTTCATGGACGCCTGCGGTCCGTCGCGGAGCACGACCCGGTCCGCAGCTTCGAGCAGCTCCCGGCGCCGGTCGTCCGCCGACCGCTGCTGCTGCGTGGTCTCCATGTCCGTCTCTCCCCGCCCTTGCGAATGCGTGACGCGCAAGGTAACACCCACCTGCGGCGACCGGTCGTCCGGCCGCCTCGGTTGACAGGTGCTACTCATCGGTAACAGACTCCTCGTTACCGCAAGTAACGCGCTGGTCGGCGCCATAGTGCTGGAGGGGACATGGCCGAGTTCACGCTCGATCTCAACGAGGACCAGAAGCAGGTCCGCGATTGGCTGAACGGCTTCGCCAAGGACGTCATGCGCCCCGCCGCCGCCGAGTGGGACGAGCGCGAGGAGACGCCCTGGCCGGTGATCCAGGAGGCGGCGAAGCTCGGCATCTACTCGCTGGACTTCTACGCCCAGCAGTTCTTCGACCCCACCGGACTCGGCATCCCGATGGTGATGGAGGAGCTCTTCTGGGGCGACGCCGGCATCGGCCTGTCGATCGTCGGCACCGGCCTCGCGGCCGTCGGCGTCATCGCCAACGGCACCGACGAGCAGGTCGGCACCTGGATCCCGCAGATGTACGGCGACGCCGACGACGTCAAGGTCGCCGCCTTCTGCTCCTCCGAGCCCGACGCGGGCAGCGACGTCGCGGCCATGCGCACCCGCGCGGTCTACGACGAGGCGAAGGACGAGTGGGTGATCAACGGCACCAAGACCTGGGCGACCAACGGCGGCATCGCCAACGTCCACGTCGTCGTCGCCTGCGTCGACCCGGAGCTCGGCTCGAAGGGGCACGCCTCCTTCATCGTGCCGCCCGCCACCCCCGGACTCTCCCAGGGGCAGAAGTTCAAGAAGCACGGCATCCGCGCCTCGCACACCGCAGAGGTCGTCCTGGAGAACGTCCGGGTGCCCGGCCACTGCCTCCTCGGCGGCAAGGAGAAGCTCGACGAGCGCCTCGCCCGCGCCCGGGAGCGCGCCAGGTCCGGCGGCGAGCGGGTCAAGAACGCCGCCATGGCCACCTTCGAGGCCTCCCGCCCCGCCGTCGGCGCCATGGCCGTCGGCACGGCCCGCGCCGCCTACGAGGAGGCCCTGGAGTACGCGAAGACCCGCGAGCAGTTCGGCCGCCCGATCATCGACAACCAGGGCGTCGCCTTCCAGCTCGCCGACATGCGCACCCAGATCGACGCGGCCCGGCTGCTGGTCTGGCGCGCCTCCTGGATGGCCACCGCCGGCAAGCCGTTCACCTCGGCCGAGGGCTCCATGTCCAAGCTCTTCGCCAGCGAGACGGCCAAGAAGGTCACCGCGCAGGCCATCCAGATCCTCGGCGGCAACGGCTACACCCGGGAGTACCCGGTCGAGCGGATGCACCGCGACGCGGCGATCTACACGATCTTCGAGGGCACGAGCGAGATCCAGCGCCTGGTCATCGCCCGCACCCTGGCGGGCATGCCCATCCGCTGACCCGCGCACCGCACGCACCGGGCGCCGCACGCACCGCCCACCGCACGCACCGGGCGCCGGACCCCCCGGGGGGTCCGGCGCCCGGTGCGTGCGTGCGCTCAGGCGGCCAGCAGCGCCTCGACCGCGGAGACGACCTCCGGGGCCTCCGGCTCGGTGCGCGGACGGAACCGCGTCACCTCGCCCTGCGGCGAGATCAGGAACTTCTCGAAGTTCCACTGCACGTCACCAGCCTCGCCTCCGGCGTCCGCCGTCCGCGTCAGCTCCGCGTACAGCGGGTGCCGGTCCGCGCCGTTCACGTCGGTCTTCTCCAGCAGCGGGAACGTCACCCCGTACGTCGCCGAGCAGAACTCCGCGATCTCCTCCGAGGTGCCGGGCTCCTGGCCCATGAACTGGTTGCAGGGCACGCCGACCACGGTGAACCCCTTGTCGCCGTAGGTCTTCTGGAGCCGCTCCAGGCCCTCGTACTGCGGCGTCAGACCGCAGCGGGAGGCCACGTTGACCACCAGGACCGCCTTGCCCCGGTGCTCGGCGAGCGTCGTGGGCGTGCCGTCCAGCGTGCGCAGGGGGATGTCGAACAGGGACATGCGGAACTCCTCGGTCGTCGTGCCGGATGATCGTCGAATGGGATGACCGTCCGGCTGGGTGATCGTCGTGCGGTGTGATCGTTTTTCGCGGGTGTGCGGAGAGCGCCGGGGCTCCGGGTGCGGCGGCCGTCAGGGAAGCCTGCGGAACAGTCCCTCCTGGACCACCGACACCAGCAGCCTGCCCTCCCGGTCGTAGATGCGGCCCCGGGCCAGGCCCCGCCCGCCGGTCGCGATCGGCGACTCCTGGTCGTACAGGAACCACTCGTCGGCCCGGAACGGCCGGTGGAACCACATCGCGTGGTCCAGCGACGCCATGTCGAAACCGCGCGGACCCCACAGCGGCTCCACCGGGATGCGCACCGCGTCCAGCAGGGTCATGTCGCTCGCGTAGGTCAGCGCGCAGGTGTGCACCAGCGGGTCGTCGCCGAGCGGGGCCACGGCACGCATCCACACCGCACTGCGCGGCTCCGCGTCCTCGACCTCCTTGCGCGTCCACCGCAGCCGGTCCACGTAGCGGATGTCGAACGCCATCCGCCGCGCCATCCGGTCCAGCGACTCCGGAAGCGCGCCCAGGTGCTCCTTGATCTCCTGCGCCACCGGCGGCAGCCCGTCCGGACCGGGGAAGTCCAACCGCGGCGGGAGCTGGTGCTCGATGCTCTCCGGCTCGGGGAGGTGGAAGGACGCGGTCAGGTTGAAGATCGTGCGCCCGGCCTGCACGGCGGTGACCCGCCGGGTCGTGAACGACCGTCCGTCGCGCACCCGCTCGACCTGGTACACGATCGGCACCCCGGGAATCCCCGGGCGCAGGAAGTACGCGTGCAGCGAGTGCACCGGCCGCCCGCCGTCCGTGGTCCGCCCGGCCGCGACCAGGGCCTGTCCCGCGACCTGCCCGCCGAAGACGCGCTGGAGCGATTCGTCGGGACTGTGGCCCCGGAAGATGTTCACCTCGATCTGCTCCAGGTCGAGCAGATCCACCAGCCGTTCGGCCGGATTCGTCATGGCAGTCCTCTCACTGCTGAAGGACGGTCGCGTCCCTGCTGAAGGGCGGTCGCACCGGACACGGGCGGGCGGCCGGTCAGAGCTGGCCCACCGACGTGACGCGCACGACCGCCCGGCCCTCCTCGTCGGAGGCGGCCAGGTCGACCTCCGCGCTGATGCCCCAGTCGTGGTCGCCCTCCGGGTCGGCGAACGTCTGGCGCACCCGCCACAGGCCGTGCGCCGGGTCCTCCTCGATGGCCAGCAGCTTCGGGCCGCGGGCGTCCGGGCCGGTGCCGAGGTCCTCGTACTCGTCCCAGTACGCGTCCATGGCCTCGCCCCAGGCGTCCGCGTCCCAGCCGGACGCGGCGTCCAGCTCGCCGAGCGCGCCGACCTGGTCGAGCGCCGCCAGCTCCACCCGGCGGAACATCGCGTTGCGCACCAGCACCCGGAAGGCACGGGCGTTGGCCGTCACCGGCTTCACCTGGTCGGCCTTCTCCTGCGCCTGCTCCGCCGTCTCCACCTCGGGGTTGGCCAGCTGCTCCCACTCGTCCAGCAGGCTGGAGTCCACCTGGCGCACCATCTCGCCCAGCCACGCGATGAGGTCCTGGAGGTCCTCCGACTTCAGATCGTCCGGGACGGTGTGGTCCAGCGCCTTGTACGCGCCCGCCAGATAGCGCAGCACGATGCCCTCGGTGCGGGCCAGCTCGTAGAAGGACGTGAACTCCGTGAAGGACAGCGCCCGTTCGTACATGTCCCGGATGACCGACTTCGGCGACACCGGGTGGTCGCCGACCCACGGGTGCGACTTCCGGTAGAGGTTGTACGCGTGCCACAGCAGCTCTTCCAGCGGCTTCGGGTACGAGATCTCCTGGAGCCGCTCCATCCGCTCCTCGTACTCGACGCCGTCGGCCTTCATCGCGCCGACCGCCTCGCCCCGGGCCTTGTTCTGCTGAGCGGCGAGGATCTGACGCGGGTCGTCCAGCGTCGACTCGACGACCGAGACCATGTCCAGCGCGTACGACGGGGACTCGGGGTCCAGCAGGTCGAAGGCGGCCAGGGCGAACGTCGACAGCGCCTGGTTGAGCGCGAAGTCCTGCTGGAAGTCGACCGTCAGCCGCACGATCCGGCCCTGCGCGTCCGGGGTGTCCAGCCGCTCCACGATCCCGCCGTCCAGCAGGGAGCGGTAGATCGCGATGGCCCGCCGGATGTGCCGCAGCTGCTGCCTGCGCGGCTCGTGGTTGTCCTCCAGCAGCCGGCGCATGGCGTCGAAGGCGTTGCCCGGCCGGGCGATCACCGACAGCAGCATGGCGTGGGTGACCTTGAACCGCGAGGTCAGCGGCTCGGGGTCGGAGGCGATCAGCTTCTCGAACGAGTTCTGCGACCAGGCGACGAACCCCTCCGGCGCCTTCTTGCGGACCACCTTCCGCTTCTTCTTCGGGTCGTCGCCGGCCTTCGCCAGCGCCTTCTCGTTCTCGATGACGTGCTCGGGCGCCTGCGCGACCACGAAGCCCGCGGTGTCGAAGCCGGCCCGGCCCGCCCGGCCCGCGATCTGGTGGAACTCCCGCGACCGCAGCACCCGCACCCGGTTGCCGTCGTACTTGGTCAGCGCGGTGAACAGCACCGTCCGGATGGGCACGTTGACACCGACACCGAGGGTGTCGGTGCCGCAGATCACCTTGAGCAGCCCGGCCTGCGCCAGCTTCTCCACCAGCCGCCGGTACTTCGGCAGCATGCCGGCGTGGTGCACACCGATGCCGTGCCGGACGTAGCGGGAGAGATTGCGCCCGAATGCGGTGGTGAAGCGGAAGTTGCCGATCAGGTCGGCGATCCGGTCCTTCTCCTCGCGGGTGCACATGTTGATGCTCATCAGCGACTGCGCCCGCTCGACCGCCTGGGCCTGGGTGAAGTGCACGATGTAGACGGGCGCCTGCTTCGTCTCCAGCAGCTCCGTCAGCGTCTCGGTGATCGGCGTCGTCACGTACTCGTACGACAGCGGCACCGGGCGGGTCGCCGAGCGGACCACCGTCGTCTCGCGCCCCGTCCGCCGCGTCAGGTCCTTCTCGAACATCGACACGTCGCCGAGCGTCGCCGACATCAGCACGAACTGCGCCTGCGGCAGCTCCAGCAGCGGGATCTGCCAGGCCCAGCCGCGGTCGGGCTCCGCGTAGAAGTGGAACTCGTCCATCACGACCTGGCCGACGTCCGCGTCCCGGCCGTCCCGCAGCGCGATCGACGCCAGGACCTCGGCCGTGCAGCAGATGACCGGCGCGTCCGCGTTCACCGAGGCGTCGCCCGTCAGCATGCCGACGTTCTCCGTGCCGAAGAGCTTGCACAGGTCGAAGAACTTCTCGGACACCAGCGCCTTGATCGGCGCGGTGTAGAAGGTGACCTCGTCCCGGGCGAGCGCCGCGAAGTGCGCGCCCGCCGCGACCAGGCTCTTGCCCGAGCCCGTGGGGGTCGACAGGATCACGTTCGCCCCCGACACCACCTCGATCAGGGCCTCCTCCTGAGCCGGATAGAGCGTGATGCCCTGCTCCTCGGCCCATGAGGAGAAGGACTCGAAGAGGGCGTCGGGGTCGGCGTCGGGCGGAAGCTGATCGATGAGGGTCACGCCCCCATCTTGCCTGCCTTCCCCCCGGATGAGGGAACCGCCCGGCACCGCGAAGATCACGAACGGTACGCTGACCCGTCAACTCACGAGCGGTACAACGGATGACGGGGCGGGGACAGGCAGATGATGGGACCGGCGCACTCACTCTCCGGCGCGGCAGCGTGGCTGGGGGTGGGCGCCGCGACGGCCGCGGCCGGCCATCCGATGCCGTGGCCGGTACTCGTCGTCGGCGCCCTCATCTGCGCGGGCGCGGCACTGGCGCCGGACCTCGACCACAAGGCCGCCACGATCTCCCGCGCCTTCGGGCCGATATCCCGGGCGCTGTGCGGGATCGTCGACAAGCTGTCCTTCGCCGTCTACAAGGCGACCCGCAAGCCCGGCGACGCGCGGCGCACCGGAGGCCACCGCACCCTCACCCACACCTGGCTCTGGGCCGTCCTCATCGGCGGCGGGGCCTCCGCGCTCGCGGTCCTCGGCGGCCGGTGGGCCGTCCTCGGCCTGCTCTTCGTGCACATGGTGCTCGCCGTCGAGGGTCTGCTGTGGCGCGCCGCCCGGGTCTCCAGCGACGTGCTCGTCTGGCTGCTCGGGGCGACCAGCGCGTGGATCCTCGCGGGCGTCCTCGACCAGTCCGGGAACGGCGCGAACTGGCTCTTCGAGGCGCCCGGCCAGGAGTACCTGTGGCTGGGCCTGCCCATCGTGCTCGGCGCTCTCGTCCACGACATCGGCGACGCCCTGACCGTCTCCGGCTGCCCGATCCTGTGGCCCATCCCGATCGGACGCAAGCGCTGGTACCCGGTGGGCCCGCCGAAGGCCATCCGCTTCCGGGCCGGCAGCTGGGTGGAGCTGAAGGTGCTCATGCCCGCCTTCATGCTGCTGGGCGGCATCGGCGGCGCGGCGGCGCTGAACGTCATCTGAGCGGGGCGCGCGGTCCTGTGCGCGCCCCGCTGCCCGGCGGCGCGTGTCCGGTCGGGGGCCCGTGCGCCCGCGCGCGTCATGTCCCACCACTGAGCAGGCGCGGTGACGCTGCCCCGGGGGCCGTGCGCCCGCGCGTCACGTCTGGCCGGGGCGCACGGCCGGCTCGGCCGGCGAGGGCCCTGTGCGCCCGCGCACCGCACGGCCTTGGGCATCTTCGGCGGTACCTGGCCGGCGAGGGCCCTGCGCGCCCGCGCACGTCGCGCACCACTGTGGCGGGCACCCGCGTAACCACCGGCGAGGGCCCCGTGCGCCCGCGCACGCCGCGCCGCCCTCGCCGTCCCACGCGGCGGGACGGAGCCGTCCGCGGGCCGGGCGGGACGGGCGGCGGGGCGGACCGGATCCGGCCCGGTCGCGGGACCACGTGCGGGGGCTGACACGCCCTCTGGGCGGTGTCCGACCGTTCGCGGGAGCCCGAGCCCCGAGCCCCGACCCCGGGATGGCACCGCTGCCCGAGCCCCGACCCCGGGATGGCGCCGCTGCCCGAGCCCGGCCCCGGCGGCGCCCCCCGGTCCGTGCGGACGGACCCCGCACGGGCCCGGGCCCGCGGCACGTCTCACCCGTGCCAGGACCGCCACAGCGCCGCGTACGGGCCGCCTGCGGCGACCAGTTCGTCATGGCTGCCCAGCTCGGTGATGCGGCCCGCCTCCACCACGGCGATCACGTCCGCGTCGTGCGCGGTGTGCAGCCGGTGGGCGATGGCCACCACCGTCCGGCCCTCCAGGACCCGCGACAGCGAGCGCTCCAGATGGCGTGCGGCCCTCGGGTCGAGCAGCGACGTCGCCTCGTCGAGCACCAGGGTGTGCGGATCGGCCAGCACCAGCCGGGCGAGCGCGACCTGCTGCGCCTGCGCGGGGGTGAGCGCGGTGCCGCCCGAGCCGACCTCGGTGTCGAGCCCGCCGTCGAGACCGCGGGCCCAGCCGTCCGCGTCGACCGCGCCGAGCGCGGCCCACAGCTCCGCGTCGCCGGCGCCCGCGCGGGCGAGCCGCAGGTTGTCCCGCAGCGAGCCCGTGAAGACGTGGTGCTCCTGGTTGACCAGGGCCACGTGCTCGCGCACCCGCTCCGCGGGCATCCGGGACAGCTCGGCCGCGCCGAGCGTGACCGTGCCCGCGCGGGGCGCGTAGATCCCGGCCAGCAGCCTGCCCAGCGTCGACTTGCCCGCACCCGAGGGCCCCACCAGGGCCAGACGGGACCCGGGGGCGATGTCCATCGACACCCGGTGCAGCACGTCGACGCCCTCCAGGTACCCGAAGCGCACCTCGTCGGCGCGCACGTCGCGCCCGTCCGGCCGCACCGCGGCGTCGCCCTCGTCGGACGAGATCTCCCGGACGCCCACCAGCCGCCCCAGCGACACCTGCGCCACCTGGAGCTCGTCGTACCAGCGCAGGATCAGGTTCACCGGGTCGACCATCATCTGGGCGATCAGCGCCGACGTGGTCAGCTGGCCGATGCCGATCCACCCCTGGAGGACGAACACCCCGCCGACCATCAGCACCGAGGTGAGCACCGTCGCGTGCGTCAGGTTGATCACGGGGAAGAGCACCGAGCGCAGTGACAGCGTGTACCGCTCCCACGCCGTCCACTCCTTGATGCGCCGGTCCGACAGGGCCACCCGGCGCCCGCCGAGCCGGTGCGCCTCGACGGTGCGCCCCGCGTCCACCGTCTCCGCGAGCACGGCGGCGACCGCCGCGTAGCCCGCGGCCTCCGACCGGTAGGCCGACGGAGCCCGCCGGAAGTACCAGCGGCAGCCGATCACCAGCAGCGGCACCGCGAGCAGCACGGCGGGCGCCAGCGGCGGTGCGGTCACGGTGAGCCCGCCGAGCAGCAGCAGGATCCAGAAGACGCCGATCGTCAGCTGCGGCACGGCCTCCCGCATCGCGTTCGCGAGCCGGTCGATGTCGGTCGTGATCCGGGACAGCAGGTCGCCCGTCCCGGCCCGTTCCAGCACCCCCGGCGGCAGACCGACGGACCGGACGAGGAAGTCCTCGCGCAGGTCGGCCAGCATCCGTTCGCCCAGGATCGCCCCGCGCAGCCGCATCAGCCGTACGAAGACGGCCTGGACGACGAGGGCCGCGGCGAACAGCGCGGCGGTGCGCTCCAGATGCAGGTCGCGTGCCCCGTCCGCGGCGCGCTCGACGAGCGAGCCGAGCAGCCAGGGGCCCGCCATCGAGGCCACCACCGCGACCGTGTTGACCCCGATGAGCACGCCGAACGCGGCACGGTGACGCCGTACCAGCTCCCGCACATAGGCCCGTACGGTCGCCGGCGAGCCCACGGGCAGGGTGTTCGCGGTCCGGGGGGCCGCCGGGTCGTACTCCGGCGGCGCCACGCCGATCATGCCGTCTCCTCGATGTCGAAGTCCTTCGGTGCCGCCGCGCGGGCCGCGCCGGACACGGCCGAGAGCCGTTCCTCGTCGGTCTCGCGGGTGACGACGGCCCGGTAGCGGGGTTCGGTGTCCAGCAGCTCGCGGTGGGTGCCCGCCGCCACGGCCTCGCCCTCGTGCAGCAGGACGACCCGGTCGGCCCGGTCGAGCAGCAGCGGTGACGAGGTGAGCACGACCGTGGTGCGACCGGTGCGCAGCGCCCGCACACCGTCGGCGATCCGCGCCTCGGTGTGCGAGTCGACGGCCGAGGTCGGCTCGTCGAGCACCAGCACCGCGGGGTCCGTGACCAGCGAGCGGGCGAGCGCGATGCGCTGCCGCTGTCCGCCGGACAGCGAACGGCCCCGCTCGGTGACCGGCGCCTCCATCGGGTCGTCGTCGAGGGCGGCCTGGGCCAGGGCCGCCAGGACGTCGCCGCACTCCGCGGCCGCCAGCGCGTCCCGCGGGGCGACGGCGCCGGACGCCGGGACGGCGAGCAGCTCGCGCAGGCTGCCCGAGAGCAGCACCGGGTCCTTGTCCTGGACGAGCACGGCGGTCCGGGCCTCGTCGAGGGAGAGACCGTCGAGGGGCACCCCGCCGAGCAGGACGGAGGGCAGGCCGTCCGGGTCGGCGGGGTGCCCGCCGAGCCGCTCGGCGAGCCGGCCCGCCGCGTCCGGGTCGCCGCAGACCACCGCGGTCAGCGAACCGGCGGGGACGAGCAGCCCGCTGGCGGGGTCGTACAGCTCCCCGGAGGCGGCGGCACGCCCGGCGCCGGGGGCGTTCGGGGCGTCGGCCGTGTCGGCAGCGGCGGCAGTGGAGCCGGTGGTGGCGGTGCGCTCCAGCGCCAGCACCCGCGCGGCGCGGCGCGCCGACGGGCGGGAGAACGAATAGGCCATCGCGATCTCCTCGAAATGACGGAGCGGATACCCCAGGAGCATCACCGCGCTGTAGACGGTGACGAGTTCGCCGACCGCGATCCGCCCGTCGCCGACCAGCCCGACGCCGTACCAGACGACGCCGATCATCAGCAGGCCCGGCAGCAGCACCTGGATGCCGGAGATCAGCGACCACATCCCGGCGCTGCGCACGGCGGCGCCGCGGACCTCCTGCGAGGCGGCCCGGTACCGGTCGAGGAAGAGCTCCTCGCCGCCGATGCCGCGCAGCACCCGCAGGCCGGCCACGGTGTCGGAGGCCAGTTCGGTGGCCCGCCCCGCCTTCTCGCGCTGCACGTCGGCGAGCCGGGTGGCGCGGGGGAGCAGCGGGAGGACGCCGAGCGCGAGGACCGGAACGCCGAGGGCCACCAGCAGACCCAGATGCGGTTCGTACACGAACAGGCCCACGCAGACCAGGACGACGGTGATCGCCGCCGCCAGGAAGCGGGAGACGCCTTCGACGAACCAGCCGATCTTCTCCACGTCGCCCGTGGAGACGGCGACCACCTCGCCCGCGGCCACCCGGCGGGTGAGCGCGGAGCCGAGCGAGGCGGTCTTGCGGGCGAGCAGCTGCTGGGTCCGGGCGGCCGCGGTGATCCAGTTGGTGACGGCGGTGCGGTGCAGCATCGTGTCGCCGAGCGCGATGAGGACGGCGGACACCGCCAGCACCCCGCCCGCCGCGGCGAGCCGGGCCCCCGATCCGTCGACGACGGCCTGCACGGCGAGGCCGACGCCGTACGGAAGGGCCATCACGGAGACGAAGTGCAGCAGGCCCCAGGCCAGGGTGACGAGCTGCCCGCGCAGCTGGCCCCGGCCGAGCCACAGCAGATAGCGGGTGCCCGAACGGGTGTCCGGTTCGCCTGGATCGGGATACGGAAGGTCGCGAATCTGCATGAGGTCCCACGGCTCGTCGGCGAATGGAGCAAACCGTGCAAGGTTCGCCGCTCACGACCGCCGCGGGCAATCGATTTTCCGCGCACGCGGACGCACGGGAGCAGGGTGGCCGGCCCGGCACGCCCGCGCGTCCGCCCCGCCCGCGTCCGCCTCGCGCTCCGGCGCCCGCTGTGCGCCGTCCGTGCGCCGGAGCCTCAGCGGCGGCCCTCGGTGCGCCCGTCGACCAGGGCGGACAGCAGCCCGCCGAGCACGTCGCGCTGCTCGTCCGTCAGGGGCGCCAGCACGTCCTCGGCCGCGGCCCGGCGCGCGTCGCGCAGGGTGCGCAGGGCGGCGCGGCCGTCGTCCGTGAGCTCGATGCGCGTGACCCGGCGGTTCGCCGGGTCGGGCGCGCGGCGCACGCACCCGACCGTCTCCAGCCCGTCCACCAGGCTGGTCACGGCGCGCGGGACCACCTCCAGGTGTGCGGCGAGATCGGCCATCCTGGGCGGCGCGTCGTAGTGTGCGAGGGCGCGCAGCAGGCGTGACTGGGCCGGTGTGATCCGGATCTCCGCCTGCTCCAGCTGGCGCTTCTGGCTGCGGTGGAGCCGTCGGGTGAGCCGCAGCAGCTGCTCGGCGAGCAGGCCGTCGGCGTCGGGGTCGCTCATGCGGGAACAATATCAGGACCCCGTTCATTGTGAATACAGGTAACAGTGAGCTAGGCTCCACGAGACCCCAGCCCCGACCGAGGGAGACCATTGCGCCCCGAACACCCCACCTGGACACCGCCGCCGAAGAGCCCCGACCAGCCGCCGGCCGACGTCCGGCGCATCCTGCGCCTGTTCCGCCCCTACCGCGGGCGGCTCGCCGTCGTCGGCCTGCTCGTCGGCGCCTCCTCGCTGGTCGCGGTGGCCTCGCCGTTCCTGCTGCGGGAGATCCTCGACACCGCGATCCCCCAGGGCAGGACCGGACTGCTCAGCCTGCTGGCGCTCGGCATGATCGCCACCGCCGTCATGACCGGTGTCTTCGGCGTCCTCCAGACGCTGATCTCCACCACGGTGGGCCAGCGCGTCATGCACGACCTGCGCACCGCCGTCTACGCCCAGCTCCAGCGGATGCCCCTCGCCTTCTTCACCAGGACCCGCACCGGTGAGGTCCAGTCGCGCATCGCCAACGACATCGGCGGGATGCAGGCGACGGTCACCTCCACGGCCACCTCCCTCGTCTCCAACCTCACCGCGGTCGTCGCCACCGTCGTCGCGATGCTCGCCCTGGACTGGCGGCTCACGGCCGTCTCGCTGCTCCTGCTGCCGGTCTTCGTGTGGATCAGCCGGCGCGTGGGGCGCGAGCGCAAGAGGATCACCACCCAGCGGCAGAAGCAGATGGCGGCGATGGCGGCCAACGTCACCGAGTCCCTCTCGGTCAGCGGCATCCTGCTCGGCCGCACCATGGGCCGCGCCGACTCCCTCACCCGGGCGTTCGAGGACGAGTCCGACCGCCTGGTCGACCTCGAGGTGCGCTCCAGCATGGCCGGCCGCTGGCGGATGGCCGTCATCGGCATCGTCATGGCCGCCATGCCCGCCTTCCTCTACTGGGCCGCCGGACTCGCCATGGGCGCCGGCGGCGCGGCCATCTCGATCGGCACCCTGGTCGCCTTCGTCTCCCTCCAGCAGGGCCTGTTCCGGCCGGCCGTCAGCCTGCTCTCCACCGGCGTGCAGATGCAGACGTCCCTCGCCCTCTTCCAGCGCATCTTCGAATACCTCGACCTGCGCGTCGACATCACCGAGCCCGCCCACCCGGTGCGCCTCGACAAGATCGCCGGCGAGGTGCGCCTGGAGTCGGTCGACTTCGCGTACGACGCCGCCCAACTGCGGCCCACCCTCGACCGGGTCGACGTCACCGTGCCCGCCGGCGGCTCCCTCGCGGTCGTCGGCCCCACCGGCTCGGGCAAGTCCACGCTCGGCTACCTGGTGCCCCGGCTCTACGACGTCACCGGCGGCCGGGTCACCCTCGACGGCGTCGACGTGCGCGACCTCGGCTTCGAGACCCTGGCCCGGGCCGTCGGCGTCGTCTCCCAGGAGACCTACCTCTTCCACGCCTCCGTCGCCGACAACCTGCGTTTCGCCAAGCCGGACGCCACGGACGAGGAGATCGAGGCCGCGGCCCGCGCCGCCCACATCCACGACCACATCGCCTCCCTCCCCGAGGGGTACGACACCCTGGTGGGGGAGCGGGGCTACCGCTTCTCCGGTGGTGAGAAGCAGCGCCTGGCCATCGCCCGCACCATCCTGCGGGATCCGCCGGTCCTCATCCTCGACGAGGCGACCAGCGCCCTGGACACCGCCACCGAACACGCGGTGCAGCAGGCCATCGACGCGCTCTCCGAGGGCCGGACGACCATCACCATCGCCCACCGCCTCTCCACCGTGCGCGACGCGGACCAGATCGTGGTGCTCGACGCCGGCCGCATCGCCGAGCGGGGCACCCACGCGGAACTGCTGGCGGCGGACGGCCGCTACGCCGCCCTCGTCCGCCGCGACGCGGGCGCGCGGACCGGGACCGCGGGCGGCAGCGAGCCGGGGGAGTTCGTCGCCGCGGAGATACCCGGGCGATGACACCGTCCGGGCGCGCAGGGCATCATCGCCGCCCATGCGAGCAATTCACGGCGTCGACCTGCCCGGCTTCCGGCCCGTCGACCACGACGTGTGGACCGACGACGACGGAGACATCCTGTCGCTCCACTTCTTCTCCCTGAGGCCCGACCTGCCGGCGGCCCTGGACGACGGCCCCACGCTGCGGGCCTCACTCGCCGCGTACACCGCCGAAGCGGGCGGCGGCCTGATCGAGGCCTCGGTCAAGCAGCTCGGAGGAATGCCGGCGCTGCGCCAGATACTCAAGCTCCCGCTGCCGGGCCAGGCCCACGGCCAGGCCTTCATCGGCAGCTACACACTGCCGCGTGCCGAGTGCAGCGCCGTGGTGAAGATCCAGGCGCCGGAGCGCGGGACGACGGGGATGCGCGAGGCGATGGTCATGGCCCAGGTCGGCCCCGCGGACTTCTTCCGGTCTCACCCCTACGCTCCTGGCCTCAAGGGCGGCCTGCCCTTCCACGCCGCCGACCACGCGCAGTGGGACGAGAGCTTCCCCGGCCACCCGCTCAGCCGGGTGCGGCGCACCCTCGCCGCCCTCGCGGCCGAGGTGCGGGTGGCACCCGAGTTCGCCGCCCTCCCGCCGTTCACCGGCTGAACCTCCCGGGCGGGCCCCGCACACGGCGGCGCCGCCGCTCCCGTGGGACGGGGAGCGGCGGCGCCTTTCGTGAACGTCCGTCAGACGAGCCAGCCGACGAAGTGGATGAGGCCGGCGAGCAGGTCGGTGATGAGGTTCATGAAGTCCGTTCTCCTTGTACACGTGCTGATGTGGGACACGCGCCGTCGCGGTCTGCAGCCCGTCGCTTGCGCACCGTAAGCATCCGACGGAACAGGGGCCTCGGGCAACGAATTCCGCAGCGATCACCTGTTCCGGCGAACAACCGAGCGAGCGTTCGCCTGTTCCCTGTCGACGTGTCGCAAACCGGGTGATAGCGGGAGAAGAGGCCCGGCGGGATAGCGTGCCCGTATGCCGAAGCAGACCTCGCCGGGCGGACCCGGGCGACGGCCGCGCCTCACCCGGCGCGGCCGGCTGGTCCTCGTCCTGACCGCCCTCGCCGTCGCCGCGACGGCCGTCCTCCTGCCCGTCCTGCTGACAACGGGGGAGGAGGCGGAGCGGGCCCGCCCGGAGCGGCCGACGGCGACCCTGGTCGTCCCCGAGGGCTGGCGCGCGGAGCAGGTCTACGCGGCCGTCGACAAAGCGCTCGCCCGTGCCTCCGGCACCACCCGGGAGGCCGCCTCGACCGCACGTCTCGCCCTGCCGGCCGGCGCCCGGGGCAACCCGGAGGGCTACCTCTTCCCCGCCACCTATCCCGTCGGCTCCGACACCACGCCGGCGAGCCTGCTCAGCTTCATGGTGAACACCGCCAACCAGCGCTTCGGCGCGGAGCCGTTCGCCTCCGGGATGCGTGACGCGGAGCTGGGGCCCTACGAGGCGGTGAACATCGCCAGCATCGTCCAGGCGGAGGCCGACACCGCCGCCGACATGGGCAAGGTGGCCCGCGTGGTCCGCAACCGGATCGCGGCGGACATGCCGCTCCAGATGGACTCCACGCTCAACTACGCGCTCGGCCGCAGCACCCTGGACACCACGACGGCCGACACCCGCCTCGACAGCCCCTACAACACCTACGAACGCCGCGGACTGCCCCCGACGCCGATCGGCAACCCGGGCGAGGAGGCCCTCCGGGCCGTGGTGTCACCGCCGCCGGGCGACTGGCTCTACTTCGTCACCGTCGGCCCCGGCGACACCCGGTTCACCGCCGACTACGCCGAACACCGGAGCAACGTCGCCGAGTTCAACCAACGACGGGAGCGGGAACGCGCCGGCCGCTGAGACTGTCCGCCGCGCCGCTGCTCGTTGCCCGGCCGCTCTCCCCGTCCGCCGCGCGGCTGCTCTCGCCGTCCGGCGCGCGGCTGCTCTCGCTGCCGGGGCTGCTCTCCCCGTCCGCCGCCCGGCCGCTCTCGCCGTCCGCCGCGCCGCGCCGGAGCAGGGCCACGATCTCCCGGACCGCGGCCCGCCCCGCCCGGTTGGCGCCGATCGTCGACGCCGACGGCCCGTAGCCGACCAGGTGCACCCGCTCGTCCCGGGCCGCCCGCGTGCCCTCCAGCCGGATGCCGCCGCCCGGCTCCCGCAGCCGCAGCGGTGAGAGATGGTCGACGGCGGCCCGGAACCCGGTGGCCCACAGGATCACGTCGGCCTCCACCGTGCGGCCGTCGTCCCAGGCCACGCCCCTCGGCGTGATCCGGTCGAACATCGGCAGCCGGTCCAGCACACCGTTCTCGCGCGCCGCGCGGATCGCGTCGTTCAGCGGCAGGCCGGTCACCGACACCACGCTGCGCGGGGGCAGACCGCGCCGCACGCGCTCCTCGACCAGCGCGACCGCCGCCCGGCCCGCCTCCTCGTCGAAGGGGCCCTCCCGGAACACCGGCGGACGGCGCGTCACCCACGTCGTCGCGGCGGCCACCTCCGCGATCTCCATCAGGTGCTGGGTCCCCGACGCGCCGCCGCCGACCACCACGACCCGCTGCCCCGCGAACGGCTCGGGACCCGGGTAGCCGGCCGTGTGCAGCTGGCGGCCCCGGAAGGTCTCCTGCCCCGGGTAGCGCGGCCAGAAGGGGCGGTCCCACGTCCCGGTCGCGTTCACCAGGGCGCGGGCCGACCAGACGCCGTCCGAGGTCTCGACCGCCAGCCGCCCGCCGTCGCCCTCCCGTACCGCCCGCACGCCCACGGGCCGTCGCACCCCGAGGCCGAAACGCTCCTCGTAGGCCGCGAAGTACTCGCCGATCACCTCCGACGAGGGCCGGTCCCCGTCCGCGCCCGTCAGCTCCATGCCGGGCAGCGCGTGCATCCCGTGCACCTTGCCGTAGGTCAGCGAGGGCCACCGGAACTGCCAGGCACCGCCCGGTCGCGGCGCGTGGTCGAGCACGACGAAGTCCCGTCCGGGCACCAGCCCGGCGCGTCGCAGGTGGTACGCGGCGGACAGACCCGCCTGCCCCGCGCCCACGACCACCACGTCCACGTTCCGCGCACCGAAGTCGTTCACGCTTCTACCAACTCCGGAGGGCCTCCGGATCTTCCCGCGCGGCCGGCGGGGGCGGCGCCGCGGTGCCCGGCGCGGGAGGATGGGGAGCATGCCCGGACACTTCGCCACCACCACGCTGGACCTCACCACCGGCTCATCGGAGCGGATCACCGATCTGACCAGCGCCTGCGAGGACTTCCTCGCCCGCACCGCGGAGGGCGGCGACGGACTCCTCAACGTCTTCGTCCCGCACGCCACCGCCGGGATCGCCGTCATCGAGACCGGCGCCGGCAGCGACGACGACCTGCTGTCCGCCCTCCACACGCTGCTCCCCGCCGACGACCGCTGGCAGCACCGCCACGGCAGCCCCGGCCACGGCCGCGACCACGTCCTCCCCGCCCTCGTCCCGCCCCACGCGACGCTCCCCGTGATCGGCGGCCGGCTGGAGCTCGGCACCTGGCAGTCGGTCTGCCTGGTGGACACGAACAAGGACAACCCCCGGCGGACGGTGCGGCTGAGCTTCTTGGGGTGACTCGGCGTGGCCTGACCTTGCAGGACAAGTCCTGCGGTTCCCCTGCAAGGAGTCGTGGTGCAGGGGAGACCGGATACCTGCGGCACGAGTTCGAACGCGAGCCGCGCGACAGCCGTCGCCGCCTGGGCAGCGGTTTCACGCTCGCTGTCGGCGCTCCTGCGTGCCGTCGGACCGTCCTGCCCTGACCAGCACCTGCACACTCGCCGATCCCGTGGTCGAGGGCCAAGGCGGGCCGCCCCGAGGGCGCGTTCGAAGCAGCTCCAGGCTGCCTGAGAGCCGAGGTGTGGCTGGGAGTCCGTTGGCGATCGCCGGAGGACCTGCTCGCAGTACTGTCGTGACGCATCCGCGCAGGTGCGGGGGCGCCACGACAGGTGTCCGGGCAGGGAGGGGACGACTTGAGCGTCCTTCCTCGCCCGTCGGAGCGAGGGCAGGTCCCGCCGCACGATCCGCTCGGGCGCCGCTGCCCCGGCGGACGCCGGGCAGCGCGGTCACCCCGTGCGGCGCCTGGCGCGCAGGACGACGTCGCTGATGTGATGGGTGCTGGCCGCGCCCGCGGGGCGTGGCCGGGTCTCGTGGGTCTCGACCTGCCAGGTCCCGGGGTCGGCGGCGAGCGCGGCGGCGATCTCCTCGACGCCGACGAACGCCTCCGGGTCGTACATCCGGGTCTGGGCCGCCACGTCCACCGGCTCGCTCAGGGGCGTGAGGTCGTGGTGCACGACCAGCAGCGTTCCCCCGGGGGCGACGGCGGCGAGCAGGCTGCGCACGCCGCGCTGGTCGGGGCTGCGCTTGAACGAGCCGTACTGGAGGGACACCAGGTCGAACGCCTCGGTGCCGAAGGGCTCCCGACCGCCCGCGTCGTGGCGTACGAGGTCCACGGCGAGGCCGCGGAGTTCGGCCTCGGCGCGCACCCGGGCCAGCGCGTTGCCCGAGATGTCGGTGGCGGTCACCTTCCAGCCGTGCTCGGCCAGCCAGAGGGCGTCGGCGCCCTCGCCGGTGCCGACGTCGAGCGCCCGGCCCGGTGCCAGGGCGGTGGCCTCGTGGACGAGCGTGCCGTTGGGGTTGCCGCTCCATGCCCGGTCGGGGCCCCCGTAGCGGTGGTCCCAGTCGGCCTCCTCGCCCGAGTGCCGGACAGAGGCGCGCAGATCCTCCTCGGCGAGGCTGAAGGCGATCATGGCGCCGACCTGGCTGCCCTGGGCGGCCGCCGGCAGCACCTGAAGGCTCGGGTCGGTGATGTTGCCGGCCGCGTAGATCCCGGGTACGCCGGTCTCACCGCGCGCGTCGACCGTGACGACGTCCCCGGCACCGCTCGGGTGCGCGGTGGTGGTGACACCGACGCCGGCCAGCACGCCGGCACGTGCCCGGAAGCGCGCGCCGACCACGACGGCGTCGGCCTCGAGCACCCGCCCGTCGGCGAGTTCGACCCCGGACACCTCCCCGCCCGGTCCGGTGAGGATCCGGCCGGCCTCGCCGCGCTCAATGGTGACACCGGAGGCGGCGAGGGCTTCGACGGTGCCGCCGTCGACCCCGGACGGGTCATGGAGCACGACGGTCAGCCGGTCGCTCAAATGCCGCAACAGCGGGGTCGGGTGGAGTCCCAGCGGGTGCGTGACGATCTGCACCAGGCGCTTGTCGCGTACCTCGAAGCCGTGGCAGAAAGGACAGTGGACCACGCCTCGCCCCCACTGCTCGGCGAGGCCCTCGATCGCGGGGAGTTCGTCGGTCAGGCCGGTCGCGGCGAGGACGCGTCGGGCCACCAGGGTGTGACCGCCGGTCAGGTCGAGCCGGAACCGGCCGTCGTCGCGGCGGTGCACACCCAGGACCCGGCCGGGAAGCACCTCTCCGCCGTAGGCGCGCACCTCCGCGCGCCCGATCGCCGTCAACTCGCCGGGCGCGGCTCCCTCATGCCCGAGGTAGCCGTGCATGTGCGCGGCCGGCGCGTTGCGCGGAGTCCCGTCGTCGACCACCACGACGCCGCGCCGCTGGCGCGAGAGCTGGAGGGCGGCGGCGAGGCCGGCGCCCGAGCCGCCGATCACGGCGACGTCGCAGTGCCGCTCCATCAGCGCGTGCGACGCGCTCGTGGACTGTTCCGCCGGCTCGGAACGGGCCGTGTGCCGGGTGTGTGTGGAGTGCTCGCTCATGGATTCGACGCTATAGCTCCCGGCTGAATAAGCAAGGAGATTTGCTGAACCGGCAAGGCGTGCCGAGGGTCGGTGGCGTGCTCGCCGGCGCGAAGGCGTCCGCGCCCGCCGTCATGTCGACGACTACGTGCTCCCCGGGGCCGTCCACCAGGTGGTTGCGGTAGAGCTCCACGCCCGCGAGCTTCGACTGGTGGCAGGCCACCCCCGGGTCGCTGTCCTCGAACGCTTGGGATCAGGCGAGAGTGGACGCGACCAGCAGTGCGAACAGGGCGACGGGTGAGAGCAGCATCGTGGACACGTGAGCGAGCAGGGCCTTCGGTGAGCGCAGCACGGCGAAGGCTGCCGCACCTGTCGCAAGCCAGCCGAGGTACAGCTTCCCGGCGGACTGCCAGGCAGCGGTCTCCTCCGCCCGGGTGGCCGGCTCCGTACCGATGGCTCCTATGGACACCAGGAGCAGCACGGCACACACGAGCAGGTCACCGAGAACGACGATCGCAGCCCCCGGCCCGCCCGCGAGCTTGGCCGGGACCCGGGGTCGTAGCGCACTCATGGGATCCGGAGCCTGTCCGTGCCGGCCCGGCCTGCGGACGCTCGTCCTGCTCCAGGCGAAGTCCGGAGTGGTGCACATGTGTTGTGGCGGGCAGGGTCATGGTTGGCTCGATGGAGTCTGGCGGACGCCGAGAGGACAACCCCCGGCGGACGGCGCGGCTGAGCTTCTTGGGGTAGCCCGGGCAGGGGTTGCCGCCGTCGGCGGGACGGCCCGGACGTCGGGGGTCTCTGTGGGTTCACGGGGTGGTGGCGCCCGCCCGCCCGCAGGCAGCGCACCAGGGCAGGCAGGCGGCTTGGCGGCGCCCCGCTCGGCGGAATCGGTGCAACGCGTCGGAAGCTGCCTCCCGTTCACCCAGTGACATCCGGGGCGGTGGGGGGTTACGGTGCCGTCGAGCATGTTGACAACGTTGTCAGAAGTGCCAGGAGTTGAAGGGAAGTACCCCATGCGGTTTGCTTTCAGACCGTTCCGTCCCCGTGCTACCGGTCTAGCAGCAGGTCTGATGGCCGCCGTACTCGTGAGTGGCGGAGTGGTCGGCATCGCCCAGCCCGCCGCCGCGGACGCAGCCGCGGACGCGGAACCGATTGAACTGGTCAATCCGTTCGTCGGAACCCAGAACTTCGGCAACACCTTCCCCGGGGCGAGCGCGCCGTTCGGCATGGTCCAGGTCAGTCCGGACACCGGCGGCCAGGGCGGCTACGACTACCAGCAGGACTCGATCTACGGCTTCAGCCAGACCCACCTGTCCGGCGTGGGCTGCGGCGTCATGGGCGAGCTGCCCGTCATGCCGACCACGGGCGCGGTCGACTCCGTGGATCCGAACGCCTACCGCTCCCCGTACAGCCACGACGACGAGCAGGCCGCTCCCGGCTACTACCGGGTGGGGCTGAAGAAGTACGGCATCGACGCGGAACTCACCGCCACCGAGCGCACCGGGTGGCAGCGCTACACCTTCCCCTCCACCGGTTCGGCCAACGTCCTGTTCAACACGGGCAAGGCCAACCAGCCCGTGCTGGACTCCGAGGTGCACGTCGTCGGTGACCGCACCATCGAGGGCCGGGTGCACGCCGGGGGCTTCTGCGCCGGACACGATGAGCACACGGTGTACTTCAGCGCCACCTTCGACCGGCCGTTCAAGGCCTACGGAACGTGGGACGGCGCCGTCCCCGAGCCCGGCACCCGCGACGCCGGGGGAGACGGCCAGAAGGGCGCCTGGGTGACCTTCGACGCCACCACCGACCGGGACGCCGTCCTGAAGGTGGGGCTGTCCTACACCGGCATGGAGGGCGCCCGCAAGAACCTGGCCGCGGAGACCGGGAATTCCTTCGACTTCGACGCCACACGCGCGGCGCTGCAGGACACCTGGAGGAAGCAGCTGGACTCCATCCGGGTCGGCGGAGGCACGGCGGACCGGCAGAAGGCCTTCTACACCGCGCTGTACCACAGCCAGTTGCACCCGAACCTCGCCGGTGACGTGGACGGCAGGTACCAGGGGTTCGACAACAGGACGCACACGGCGAAGGACTACACGCCGTATCAGAACTTCTCGCTCTGGGACACCTACCGGCCGCAGAACCAGCTCCTGCAGCTGCTGGAGCCGAAGGTCGCCCGGGACGTCGCGCTGTCGGTCGTCGCGGCAGGCCGGGACGGCGGCTGGCTGCCCCGCTGGGCGCTCGCCAACAGCGAGACCAACATCATGACCGGTGACCCGGTCACGCCCTTCCTCGTCGAGGCGTGGTCGAAGGGTCTGCTCGCCGGCCACGAGGCGGAGACCTACGCGCTGCTGAGGAAGAACGCCACCAGCACCCCGCCCGCCGACTCGCCGTACAACGGACGCTCGGGATCGGACCACTACACCGAGCGCGGCTACATCCCGTCAGGTCTCGAACTCGGCAAGGACTGCGCGGACAAGGGCGGCGACAACGACTGCAAGCACCCGGCGTCGGCGACGATGGAGTACTCCGCCGCCGACGCGTCGCTCGCGCTGATGGCCGACCGGCTCGGACACAAGGCGGACGCCAGGATGTTCGCGGCGCGCGGGCAGTGGTACCGGAACCTGTGGGACTCCTCGATCCAGCAGTTCCGCCCGCGGACGGCCGACGGCACCTGGCTCACGCCGTACGACCCGGTCGAGGCGGCGCACCAGTTCCACGAGGGCGGCGCGTACCAGTACCAGTGGCTGGTGCCGCAGGACCCGGCCGGTCTCGTCGGCCTGATGGGCGGCCGGAGCGCCACCGAGAAGCGGCTCGACTCCTTCTTCGTCCACGACAAGCTGCTCACCGACCCGGCGGGCACCGCTCGGAACGACTGGATCTCCCAGCCCTACGACTACTACGGAAAGCCGACGTACAACCCGAACAACGAGCCGGACCTGCACGCCCCGTACATGTACAACTGGGTCGGCGCCCCGGCGAAGACCGCGACCGTGGTGCGGGCGGCGATGACGCTGTTCACCGACGGGCCGGACGGGATGACGGGGAACGACGACCTGGGCACCATGTCGGCCTGGTACGTCTTCTCCTCCCTCGGCCTCTACCCGACCATGAGCGGCGGGGACTTCCTGGCCGTGTCCAGCCCGCAGTTCGCGTCGGCGACCGTCCGCATCGGCAGCTATCCCAAGGCCTCTGGCGCCAAGGGCCAGGGCGGCACGCTGAGGATCGAGGCGCCCGGAGCGAGCGACACGAAGCGGTACGTGCAGAGCGTGGCCCTGAACGGCAGGGACGTACCCCAGACCTGGCTGAGCTGGAACAGGCTCGCGCACGGCGGAAAGCTGGCCCACCGGCTCGGAACCTCCCCCTCCTCCTGGGGTACGGGCAAGCGCGCCCAGCCGCCCTCCGTCAACCAGGCGTCCCCCGACCGCCGCAAGCACGTCGACGCGTCGCTGCGGCCCGCGTCGGCGGTCGTCCCCACGGGCGACACCGCGCAGACCGCGAAGTTCACGCTGGACGTCCTCGGGCAGGCACCCGGCACGCTGAGCGTGTCGGTCACGGCGAAGGCGCCCAGCGGCTGGACGGCCACGACGGCACCGCGTTCACCCCTGGTGATCGATTCCGGACACCTTCCGGTGCAGAAGAAGGTGTCACTCGAGATCACCGTGCCGCCGGGCGTCGCCGCCGGGTCCTACCCGGTGGAGGTGAAGGTCGCGGGCCGCGGGGCCAACTCGGTCACCCGCAAGGCCACTGTCACGGTGGGAGCCGCCACGACCTGCGCGAGCGAGGAGAACGGGCAGTGCGCAGTGGACCTGCGCGCGGACCTCGGCCACGACGGCACGGCCACGGTGGCGAACTCCGGCGAGGGCGACTTCGACGGACACGGCTGGAGCTATGACGGCGACCTGCTGCCGAAGGCGGGGCCGGTCACCTGGGACGGGGTGACCTACGACGCGCCGGATCCCACCGGCACGGCGGACAACTTCCTCGAAGCAAGCGGGCAGGCCCTCCTGCTGCCCGCCGGACAGCACAGTGCGCTGCGGCTGGTCGGCTCGGCGCACAACGGTCCTGTGACCACCACACTGACCGTGCACTACACGGACGGCAGCAGCACGGAGGCGCCGGTGACGTTCGGCGACTGGGCGGGCTCCGCGCCGACCGGCAGCACGGTCGTCCTCGACATGCCGCACCGCATCAAGCGGGGCAGCGGTGTCGACGGGCCGTCCATCCGGCTCTTCGGTACGGCCGCCGAGCTCGACGGGGGCAAGACGGTCCGTTCGGTCTCGCTGCCGGACGACTCCCGCGTCGAGATCTACGCGATGACGCTCGTCTAGAGCGACGGCACACCGCCGGAACCCGGCCGGCGGTGCGCCGCACCGGATCGGCGCACCCCTCGCATCAGGGCCCCGGCGCGAAAGCGCCGGGCCCTTCGCGGGCTCGCCCCGGTATCCGGCCCACCGTGCCGCCGCGCTCGGTCATGGACCCGCATGCGGACATATGGCCGGGAACCACCGGAGGTGACGGAACGTCTGGAAGAGTGAACGCAGGTCGCGATATGAGGAGTTGGTGGTTGTGGACGTCGTGATCGGCGTCGACGGGGAAGAGACTGCCGATGCGGAGAAGCACCTGCGGTCGCTGTACGAGTGGCTGCTGGCCGACTCGGCATGCCGTCGACACGCTCGCCCCGTCTTGAGGCCTGGCGCCACGACTGTCCCCGGGGCGCAGGGCGGCCTCATCGACGTGCTCGGCCTGGTGCTCGGGACGGGCTTCAACGCCGCTTCGCTCGGGGTGGCGATCGCCGCATGGCGGCGCAGCCGGCCGCAGACGCCGACACTCGTCATCGAACGCTCCGACGGGACCCGGATCGTCCTGACCGGAGCAGCGGACGAGGAGGCCCGGCGCCTGCTTGCCGAATGGGAGCGGGAGCAGGCGTAGCGGACATGCACGATCCGGCGCCCGCGTCCAGGGCGGTGCTGATAGGGGCCGGCACCTTTGCCGCACTGGACGACCTCCCGGCGGTGCAGGCCAATGTTCCCGCATTACGGAGCCTGTTCGGCGACCCGGTACTGCATGTGGCCGCGGAGCACTGCCAGACGCTGGTGGATCCGGCCTCCCCACGGGTGGTGTCCGCTGCCGTCCGGGCGGCCGCCCGTGAGGCCACGGACACCCTGCTGGTCTACTACGCAGGTCACGGGCTCATCGACCCGGGTACCGGCCTGCTGCACCTGGCTGTGCCCGACAGCGACCGGGACTCCGTCTTCGACACGGCTGTGCCCTACGAGTGGATCAAGCGGTCCATCGAGACCAGCGGCGCCGCTCGCCGGATCGTGATCCTCGACTGCTGCTACAGCGCCCGTGCCTTCGGTGTGCAGTCCGAGTCGGTCGCGGCACTCGCCGAGATCGACGGCACCTATCTGATGGCGGCCGCTGCGGAGACCGCAGTGGCCCTGTCCCCGCCCGGCGAGCCCCACACCGCCTTCACCGGCGAGCTTCTCGACGTGTTGCGCGGCGGCGTCGCCTCGCCGAACAAGTTCCTCGATTTGGACGCCGTCTTCGACCAGCTCGCCCGGCGGCTGCAGCGCAAGGGCCGTCCCCGCCCGCAGAGCCTGTGCCGCAACAGCCTGGGCTCCTGGCCGTTCGCCCGCAACAACGCGTACCAGCCTGCGCCTGAAGGCCACACCCCGATCCCGGACGTCGCCCGTGCCCTGGACGCATCCCGCACCGTGGCCGTGCCGGTGCTGGTGGCGCAAATCGGCACGTTGAGCGAACACCGTCCGGCCACCGCGACCGAGATGGTCCACACTGCCCTGCAGCACCGCCCGGTCGCCGACCTGGTGCGGCTGTTCGTCGCCCTCTTCCAGGCCGGTCGCCAGCGCCACATCGAGGCCGCACTCCCCGCCTTCGTAGCCGCCCGCACCGTCCAGGAATGCGCCGACCTCCTTGAGCAGCTCCTGGTCACGCCCGCCGAGGAGGGCGCGGTGGCCCTGCTGCGGCTCACAGCTGAACTCAAGTCCGCCGCGGAGACCGTGCGCCTGGCCACCATCCTGATCCGCACCGGTCTGCGCGAACACGCCACCGCCTTGCTGTCGGCATTCGCCGTCACGCGCGGTCTCGACGAGACCCTCGACCTGGCAGATCTTGCCTGCCGGGGCGAACTCGACGCGTTCCTCGAGCCCGTCATGCGTGCCCTGGCACAACACCGGCTGATCGCCGATGTCATCCACCTCTTCGAGGGCATGCATGAACAGCAGCACACCCGGCACGCGCTGGAACTGATCACCTCGGCCGCCCGCAGCCGCACCGCCACCGACACCGCCGAGATGATCACCTGGCTCTACCGGGACGGCCACCGGCGCATCGCTGAGGACATCTTCCACACCGGCATAAGGCACCGCGGACCCGAGCACACGGGCGAACTCATCGCTGCCCTGCAACTGGTGCGCCTCACCGACGCAGCGGCACTGGGACGCCGTCTGGCCGTCCAGAACAGCACCGTCACCGAGACCAGCCAGCTCATCACCCACCTGCTGGCCGTGGGACAGCACCAGCACGCACTGGCCGCAGCCCTGGAAGCGGCCCGGCTGCGGACCGGTGCGGAGTTCGTCGAGATCACCCGCACACTCGACGCCTCCTCGGGCCGCCAGGGCATGCCCGCCCTCCTCGACGAGGCCGTCCGTACCTCTGCCCCCGACGACGTCGCCCACCTCGTCCAGGTGCTCGACGAGGCGGGTCAGATCACCAACGCCGCACACGTCCTGTGGAACACGGTGCGCGACCGCCCACCCGGCCATACCGGCACCATGCTCAGCCACCTGGACGCAGGCCGCTCGCCGTTCACCGCCGACACGGCGCTGCCCATGCTGTGGCGCACCCATCCACCGCTCGACATCGCCCACCTGGCGAGGGCCTTCGACACCATCCTGCCGGTCAAGGCCGACCTGGTGTGCAGTGTCGACGACCGCTCCGTGGCCGACGTGACAGCGCTCATCGCCTCACTGGAGACACTGTCAGCCGGAATCCGGACCAACCGAGTCCTCGATGCAGTGGTCCGCGACTGGGACGCCTACCGTCAGGCCCGCCTGGTGATCGCCCTCGAAGAACGCTCGCTGACCGGATGCGCCCAGCGGCTGGAGCACGACGCCCGCCGGCCCAGAGAAGTCGCTGAGGCACTGAAGAGCCTGCGCAGCGCACAGCAGGAGACCGTCTGGCAGGCGTTGACATTCTGGTGGCCCGGTAACGGAGGGCTCGACAGGAGACGCCGGGCGCCCTCGTCCCACGATCACGCGGTATACGTCGTCAAGGACGACGACACCGTCTACAGCATCGCCACGCGCTACGGCGTGCGCTGGGCAAGCATCGTCGAAGCCAACGACCTGCCTGTACCTTTCGACCTGCGGGCGGGCCAGCGGCTCCGCATCGCCTTCGAGAGCGAAGGAAACCGGTTCGTCCCCCCGCCCTTCCCACGCAGACTGCTGCCCGGGCGCACGCATCCCGGCGTGCGACAGTTCCAAGCGGTCCTCAAGCAGGCCGGCTACCTGCCGGGCTGGGTGGTGGACAGCGATCACTACGGCACAGCCACCAGTCAGGCGGTCGCCCGCTTCAACAAGGAGCACGGTCTGTCGCAGGGGCCGTCGCACTGGCCCGACACGGTGATCACCCACCGCGGTTGGGACCTGCTGCACCGCATCGCGCGCGGCAAGCTGCTGCACACGCATCAGGCGGCGGACGACCCGGATGCGTCACCACCCCAGCTCTGGTCCGGGCCGATCGCGACAGATCACCAGAGCTGAAGGCGGAGCAGGGCGGTGGGCCCCGACGGGGCAGCGGCACCCCCGCGGTCTCCCGGGAGCCGGCGCTCGACGCGGCCGCGCCCGGCTGACCCGGAAGACGCCATCGGTGCAGCAGCGGTGGGCGGCCCGCCGGCACAGGGGCAACGGCAGGCTCGCCCACAGCTCTTACGGCCGAGCCCCCGATGAGGGTCGCACGGTCGGTCCTCGTGTCATCGCTGTGGTGTGCCGGTCAGACGAGCTCGTACCTGCCGACTTCCAGGAAGTGGCGCAGTGCCTCCGGTGTGTTGTCGTCGAGTGCGGCGTTGGCCGCCGCACGCAGGGCCGGGCTGATGGTGGGGTCGGCGAGGAGGCGCGCGATGGCGACGCGGTCGTCCTCGGCCTGGGCGATGCGGTAGCCGGTCTCCAGCCAGGCGCGCATCGCGTCGGTGTCGTCGGCGTCCAGGAGGGCGTTGACCTCGGCGATGACGCGACGGCCGCTGTCGGGGTCGGCGAGCAGGCCCGAGATGGCGACGCGGTCGTCCTCGCCCTGGGCGATGCGGTACCCGGTCTCCAGCCAGGCGCGCATCGCCGCGGGGTCGTCGGCGTCCAGCAGGGCGTTGGCTTCCCGGGTCACACGCCGGCCGCTGTCGGGGTCGGCGAGGATCCTGGCTATGGCCACCCTCAGGTCGTCGGTGTCAGGATCTTCCGCCGTCGAGGACGCCGACGACACCGACGGCACCGTCACTGCGGGCGGTGCCGCCGCGGCGGCGGCGTACGGGGTGGCGAGCAGGAGTGCCGGGGCGAGGATGCCGACGGCGATGCCGGGGACTACGCGATGCGATCGCAAGAAGAAACGCTCCATTTCCATTGCTGCAGGGTTGAGTTGGGGCCGCCTCATGGCGTCCGCATCGCTGATGCTGCCGTACGGGACTGACAGCGGCCGTCGACCCGATGCGGTGGGGGGCGACCGAGGCCGTCGGCGCCGAGGCCGTGTGCCGGAGGGCAGCCCCGTCGCCGGCAGGGGGTGTCGGTGTCCGCTGGCAGGATCACCGCCATGGTTGTCGTACGCACTACTCCGCCGCGGCCCGTGGACGTCACCGCGGTCTTTCCCGAACTCGCGCCGTCGGCGCGTCCCGCCGTCCGGCTGCATCCCCGTCCCGGGGCGCCGTCGGCCGCGGACAGCTCGGTCGGAGGGCCCCTGCTGTGGCCGGCCGACGAGCCGTGGCCGCACTGCGAAGCCGCGCACCTGCACCTGGACAGCGGCTTCCGCCGGCCGCCCGCCGAGGTGCGACTGGACAGGCGCATCATGGCCCGGCGGCACGCTGATCACGGCGGCCCCGCGATGACGCCCGAAGAGCAGACCCTCAGGGAGCGCTGCGCCACGATGATGGAAGAGCGTTTCGGCGCCGACCTCCCGGAGCCGGCTGACTGTCCCGTTCCCCTGCTGCCTGTGGCCCAGCTGTATCTGAGGGACGTGCCCCTGCTGCGGCCTCCCGCCGGGGCCGACGTGCTCCAGGTGCTGTGGTGTCCCTACGACCACGAGCCGGACTGCAAGCCGTCGACCGCCCTGTTCTGGCGGTCCGCGGCCGAGGTGGCCGACATCCTCGCCACCCCGCCGGAGCCGTACGAGGTGAACGACGACGGCTACGTCCCCGAGCCGTGCACGCTGGCACCGGAAGCGATCACGGAGTATCCCAACAGCCTCGATCTGAGCCCCCGGGAGCGGTCGATGGTGGAGGACCGGAGCCGGTGGCGGGCGGCAGGCGCCGACCCGGACAGCTCCCACGCCGACTCTCCGCGGGGCTTCTACGACATTCATCTGGCAGAGGCGCCCGGATGGAAGGTCGGCGGCTGGCCGCCCTGGGGCCGCACCGATCCCTGCCCCCGGTACTGCGCCGTCTGCGATGCGCGGATGGTCCCCCTGCTGACCGTCGCCTCCTTCGAGTGGGACGGCGGCGAGGGACACAGCTGGGCACCTCACGAGGACCGGGAGGCCGCCGTCGCCGCCGCTGCCGTCGGCTACTGCTGCGGGCAGCGGCCCTCTCAGCCGACCAAGGTCGCCGTCGGCAGCACCGACAACCTGCAGATCTACGTCTGTCCGACCTCACCCGACCATCCCCACACCGACCTGATCCAGTAGGCCGGAGTCCCGGCGGAGCCTCCCCTGGTGCCGGGCCGGCGGTGCGCCCGCCTGCGGGGCGAGTCCCCGGCTGTCCGCGGTCGGCCGGGATGTCTCCGCCCGGGGCCACCGACCGGGCGAGGACACCTCCGCCGCCTTGCCGCATCCGCAGGGGAGCCGCATCCGCGGGGCAGCCGCCCGTGCGGCTCCCCTCCCGCGCCGTCCATGACCTGCACGATTCGGGGTACCAGGCGGGGATGCCCGATGGGCATGCCCGGCGGAACACGACGGCGAGGGGTGGACATCGGCGGTGACGAGCTCGGACGCGGTCTTCGCTTGCATGGGCGTCGGTGCGCTGCTGGCGGCTGTGCTGCCACGCGCTCTGTCCGGGCGGCCCCTGTCGTTGCCGCTCGTCTTCCTCCTGTGCGGCATCGGCGTGTACCTGCTGCCGCTGCCACTGCCCGCGATCGACCCGGTGCAGCACCGCGTCGCGGCCGAGCACATCACGGAAGTCGTGGTGATCGTCTCGCTGATGGGCGCGGGACTGGCTCTCAACCGGCCGGTCGGTCTGCGCCGGTGGGGTGCTACCTGGCGGTTGCTGGGCGCCACCATGCCGTTGACGTTTCTGGGCACCGCACTGGCGGCCTGGTGGCTGCTCGACTGGCCGCCGGCCGCCGCCCTGCTGCTGGGGGCGGTCCTGGCGCCGACCGACCCCGTGCTGGCCGCGGAGGTACGGGTCGGCGAACCCACGGATGACGAACACGACGAGGACGAGGTGCGGTTCGCTCTCACCAGCGAGGCGGGCCTGAACGACGGACTCGCCTTTCCGCTGACGTACGCGGCCGTGGGGCTGGCCGCCGCCGCGGGCAATGGCTGGTCGGCCGGGTGGATCGGTCCCTGGGCCGCCCAGGACGTCGCGTACAAGTGCGCTGTCGGCGTGCTGGGCGGGCTCGCGGCGGGACGGCTGCTCGGCTGGCTGTTCTTCCGGGCACGATCGACGGTGCTGCGGCTGTCGCGGCACCGGGAGGGTTTCGTCGCACTGGGCGCCACCTTCCTGGCCTACGGAGTGACGGAGGTGGCCGGCGGCTACGGCTTTCTGGCCGTCTTCATCACCGGGTGCGCCGTCCGGTCGTCCGAGCGGACGCACGGCTACCACAACGTGCTCCACGACTTCGCGGAGCAGGTGGAGCGCTTGCTGACCGCGGCAGTGCTGTTCCTGCTGGGGGCCTTCATCGCGCTCGGCGGACTGTCGGCCCTCACCTGGCGGGGCGCGGCCGTCGCCGCGCTGCTGCTGCTGGTGATCCGGCCGCTGTCGGGGTGGGCCGCCATGCCGGGGAGCCCGCTGGGAAGCCGGGAGCGCTGGGTCGTCGCATCCTACGGAGTGCGGGGGATCGGCTCCCTGTACTACCTCTCCTACGCCTTGGGGCAGCACGGCTTCTTTGTCCCGGAACGGGAACTGTGGGCAGTGGTCACCTTCACCGTGCTGGCCTCGGTGGTCCTGCACGGGATCACCGCGGGCCCGGTCATCGCCCGCCTCGACCGCACCCGGGACGCCGGATCGGTGTGACGGGGAATGGACACCGGTGCCTGGGGAACACGGCGGTGTGGCACCGGGCCGCGCCGGTCCGGAGCCGGAACCGTCGCCGGAAGCAGGCCGTCGCCGGCCGAGCGCGCAGGGCCGGGGACTCCGCCCGGACCCGTCCACCGGGCGGCCCGACGGGCCACGGGTTCCACTGGCACCTGAGCGGCCGCGCCCGCCGGAGGGGCGGCCGGAACATCAGTGAGGGAGGCGGGACGATGCCCGCAGGATCGAGCCCGAAGCGCGAACGGCAGTACGAGCACGTCAAGGACAGCGCGAAGAAGCGCGGAGAGTCCACCGAGCGGGCGAAGGAGATCGCGGCCCGCACCGTCAACAAGGAGCGGGCCCGCAGCGGGGAGTCGAGGACCGCGTCCCGGACCTCGGTCGAGGACCCGAAGTCGGCCTCCCAGCGCGGCGGACAGCGCAGCCATCAGGGTGCGCAGGGGCCGACGAAGGACCAGCTCTACCAAGAGGCCCGGAAGAAGAACATCGACGGTCGCTCGACGATGAACAAGCAGCAGCTCAAGCGGGCCCTCGGCCGCTGACGTACGACCCGGCGCGAGCGCCGTCACCCGCGGTGCCCGTGCCCGGCGCCCGGCACCCGGCCCGTGCGGCCGGTGGCACATGCGGGCCGTGGCACGTGCCGGGCTCCGCGTCGCGGGTCCGGCGTCCGCTCCGGTGCGCCTCCGACGCCGTCGGCACGACGCCGCGCCGCACCGAACCGCCGCGCCGCACCGGTCGCTGCGGGAGACCAGGGACCCGGGGGCCGGGGCCGGAAGGGCCATGTCCCTGCTCCGCTCCGGTGCCGCTTCTGCGTGTCCGCCCACCGTTCGGGAGGCCGGCGCGGTGCGACTGCTTGTCTGGCCGGGTACCCCCGCACCGCCCAGGAGGAGAACCGCATGACGAAGGACGAAGGCCCCGCGTACACCGTGCCCGGCGTCAGCCGTGAGGACAGCAGCGAGATCATCGCGTTGCTGCAGCAGCGTCTGCACGCGCTCAACGACCTGCACCTGACGCTCAAGCACATCCACTGGAACGTCGTCGGACCCCACTTCATCGCCGTCCACGAGATGATCGACCCTCAGGTCGACCAGGTCCGTTCGATGACGGACGACCTCGCCGAGCGCATCTCCACCCTGGGCGGCGTGCCCAAGGGGACTCCGGGAGCGCTCGTCGCCGAACGGTCCTGGGACGACTACTCGATCGGACGCGCCGAGGCGATCGAGCACCTCGGCGCCCTCGATCTCGTCTACACCGCGGTCGTCGGAGACCACCGGGCGGCGATGGACGCGACGGAGACGCTGGACCCGGTGACGCAGGACATGCTCATCGAGCAGCTGCGCGGCCTGGAACTGTTCCAGTGGTTCGTGCGGGCCCACCTCGAGTCCAGCGGCGGCCGGCTCAGCACCCGCGGCGCCGCCACCGAGAAGGCAGCCGCCGATCAGGCCGGGAGCCAGGCCCGCAACCAGCCGTGAGACCGCGTCCCCCGGGCCGGGGGACGCGGTCCGCCGGGCGGCCCGGTCTCCGGCCTCACCGGTCGCCTCCCCGGACGGAGGGCCTGCGCCGGCAGGCCCTCCGCAGGCCACGGAGCCCTGTCAGGTCCGCCAGCTCCAGTCGGCGACTTCCGGCAGGTCGGTGCCGTGTTCGCGGATCCAGGCGTGGTGACGGGTGCGGACGTCGGCCATGGCCTGGCGCACGCCCGCGGCACGTACGGCCAGGCCGGGCACCCGGTCCACGACGTCCATGACCAGGCGGTAGCGGTCCAGGTCGTTGCGGACGACCATGTCGAAGGGCGTGGTCGTGGTGCCTGACTCCTTGTAGCCGCGTACGTGCAGGTGGGCGTGGCCGGCGTGCCGGTAGGCGAGCCGGTGGATCAGCCAGGGGTAGCCGTGGTAGGCGAAGATGACCGGCCGGTCCGTTGTGAAGAGGGCGTCGTACTCGGCCGGGGTCATGCCGTGCGGGTGCTCCCCGGCGGGCATCAACCGGGTCATGTCCACGACGTTGACCACCCGTACGGCGACGTCCGGCAGGTGTTCGCGCAGCAGTTGCGCGGCCGCCAGGGTCTCCTGCGTGGGGACGTCCCCGGCACAGGCGAGGACCACGTCCGGCTCGCGGCCCGGGTCCTCGGTGCCCGCCCACTCCCAGATGCCGGCGCCCCGCGCGCAGTGGGCACGCGCCTGGTCGAGGGTCAGCCAGTCGAAGCCGGGCTGCTTGCCGGCGACGACCACGTTCACCCGGTCGCGGCTGGCGAGGACGCGCTCGGCCGTGCAGAGCAGGGTGTTGGCGTCGGGCGGCAGGTACACCCGCACCACTTCGGGGCTCTTGTTGAGGACGTGGTCGACGAAGCCGGGGTCCTGGTGGGAGAAGCCGTTGTGGTCCTGACGCCAGACGTGTGAGGTGAGCAGGTAGTTCAGCGACGGCAGAGGTGCCCGCCAGGACAGCCGGCGTGACGTGGTCAGCCATTTGATGTGCTGGTTGACCATCGAGTCGACGATGTGGACGAACGCTTCGTAGCAGGAGAACAGGCCGTGGCGGCCGGTCAGGACGTAGCCCTCCAGCCAGCCCTGGCAGAGGTGCTCGGAGAGGACCTCCATGACCCTGCCGTGCGGGTCGAGGTCCTCGTCGGTGGGCAGGGTGTGCTCCTGCCACGCCTTGCCGCTGGCGCCGTAGACGGCGGTGAGCCGGTTGGAGGCGGTCTCGTCCGGGCCGACCAGGCGGAAGTCGCGGCGTTTCGCGGTGTCGGCCATCACCCGGGCGAGCAGTTCGCCGAGGACCGCGGTCGGCTCGTGCGTCGTGCGGCCCGGCGCGTCGACGGGGACGGAGAACTCCTCCAGCGGGGGCAGGGGAAGTCCGCGGACGAGGAGTCCGCCGTTGGCGTGCGGGGTCGCGCCGAGACGGCGGGCTCCTTCGGGTACGCAGGCCAGCACCTCGGGCCGGGGGCGGCCGTCCGCGTCGAAGAGATCGTCGGGGCGGTAGGAGCGCAGCCAGCGCTCCAGCTGGGCGAGGTGGGCGGGGTTGTCGCGGACGCCGGGGAGGGGCACCTGGTGGGAGCGCCAGGTGCCTTCGACGGGGAGGCCGTCGACCTCGCCGGGACCGGTCCAGCCCTTGGGGGTGCGGAGCACGATCACCGGCCAGCGGGGCCGGCCGCCGCCCTTGTCGCCGCCGGTGCGGGCGGTGTGCTGGAGCTCCCGGACGCGGTCCACCGCGGTGTCGAGCGCGGCGGCCAGGGCCCGGTGGACGTGTTCGGGGTCGTCGCCCGCGACGTGCAGGGGCTCGTGCCCGTAGCCGCGCAGCAGGGTGTCGAGCTCGTCCTCGGGGAGCCGGGCCAGGAGGGCGGGGTTGGCGATCTTGTAGCCGTTGAGGTGGAGGATCGGCAGCACGGCGCCGTCGTGACGGGGGTCGAGGAAGCGGTGGGAGTGCCAGGAGGCGGCCAGCGGTCCCGTCTCCGCCTCTCCGTCGCCGATGACGCAGGCGACCAGCAGGTCCGGGTTGTCGAACGCGGCGCCGTAGGCGTGGGCGAGGGAGTAGCCGAGCTCGCCGCCTTCGTGGATCGAACCCGGGACCTCCGGGGCGACGTGGCTGGGCACGCCGCCGGGAAAGGAGAACTGCCGGAAGAGCCGGCGCATGCCCTCCTCGTCGCGGCCGACGTCCGGGGCGATCTCGCTGTAGCTGCCGTCGAGCCAGGAGCCCGCGAGGACGGCGGGCCCGCCGTGGCCGGGCCCCCAGACGCACAGGGTGTCGGTGCCGTTCCGCCGGATGATCCGGTTCAGGTGCGTGTACACGAGGTTCAGGCCGGGCGATGTGCCCCAGTGCCCGAGCAGCCTGGGTTTGATGTGGTCGGGTGTGAGCGGTTCACGTAGAAGGGGGTTGTCCAGGAGGTAGATCTGGCCGGCGGCGAGGTAGTTGGCCGCGCGCCAGTGGGCGTCCAGGGCCCGGACCTCCTCATCGGTCAGCGGCGTGCGGTGCGGGCCGGGGGCGGAGCTCATGACGTCCTCGTCTCGTGGAGTCCTTGGTTCTGAAGGGCACACCTCTCAGTCATGCCCTTCGGCGTTCCCCGCCGGCCCGTACCGACACCCGATCGGAGGCATGCCGAAGCGGCCCCGGCCGGTGCGCGCGGGACCGCGGACCTGGTCCGGCCGGTGGGCTCGGGGCGGCGGCCCCGGCGGCTGTGCTCAGCCGGGGGCCGCGGCGGCCAGCGCGTCCCGCACGTGCGGGAAGAAGCGGAGTGCCCGGTCCGTGCCGGTGGCCTGCAGAAGGCGCCGGGGCTCTGCGGCGAGCGGTCCGGCGATCCACACGCTCCGGCCGTCTTCGAGGGGGGCGAGGAGTTCGTGCAGCGGGGGCAGGTCCAGGAAGGAGAGGTGCGCGACGTCGACGACGATCTGCTTGCCGCTCGCGCGGGCGTCCTCGACCGCCCAGTGGAGCAACGGAGCCGAGTCCATGTCGAGCGCGCCGCTCAGCGTGACGACAGCGGCGTGCTCCGTCAGGTGCACCTCGGCCACCGGGCCGGGATCCGCAGGGGAGACGGTCATCCCGACACGTTGGCACACCCGCACGGCCCGTCCCACCTCGCCGCACTCCGCTCGCCGCACTCCGCCCGCCGTGCGACGGGGCCGCGCCTGCTCCCTCAGCGGGCCGTGGTCCCGGAGCCTGCGGGGCCGCGCGGCGAGCGCAGCACGAGCAGGGTGATCTCGCTGGGGGCGAAGACGCGGAACGGCGGGCCCCAGAACCCGGTGCCCCGGCTGGTGTAGAGCTGGGTGCGGACGCCGTGGCGGCTGAGGCCCGCGACGGCCGGCTGGTCGAGCCGGACCAGGTAGTGGAAGGGCCAGATCTGGCCGCCGTGGGTGTGGCCGGAGAGCTGGAGGTCGACGCCGTGCTCCGCCGCGCGGCCGACGAACGCGGGCTGGTGCGCGAGGAGGAGCACGGGCAGGGAGGCGTCGGCGCCGTCGAGCGCTCCCGCGAGGTGGGCGCGGTGACCCGCGAGGCCGGAGGACTCGGCGGTGACGTCGTCGACACCGGCGACCACCAGGGTGTCACCGCCGCGTTCCAGCAGCAGGTGACGGTTGCGCAGCGGCTCCCAGCCCAGTTCGTCCATCAGGTCGACCCACCCCTGGGCCTCGCTGTAGTACTCGTGGTTGCCGGTGACGTAGACCCGGGCCCGGGACGCCCGCACGGTGCCCAGCGGGGCCGCCTGCGCGCGGCGGCGCTCGGCGGTGCCGTCCGCGATGTCGCCGGTGTGGCAGACCAGGTCCGCCTCCAGGGTGTTCACCGTCTCGCAGACCCGCGCGGACCAGCGGGCGCGGTCGAGCGGACCGTAGTGGGTGTCGGTGATCAGGGCCACCCGGGTGCCGTCCAACCCGGTTCCCAGACGCGGGAGTTCGACCTCCAGCCGGCGCACCCGCGGCACCCGCCGCGCCTCCGCGTACCCCCAGGCGAGCAGCACGGCGGCCGTGCCGAGGACGGCCCAGGTGACGACGCGCGCCCGGTCCTGGGCGTCGCCGGCACCGGCCGCGGCCAGGGCGCCCCGCAGCAGCACGCCGAGGAGCACGGACCAGGTGAATAGGACCCAGACCGCGCCCAGCAGCGTGTCCCCGGCGATCGCCGCGCCGTCCTGCTGCCGCCGGCCGTGTCCGCGTGCCATCGCGAGCGGCATGGCGACCAGGCCCAGGGCGAACAGGGCGGTGCCGGTCAGCGCGACGGGCCGGGGCCAGTGCTGGCCGGTGTGCAGCAGCACCCAGCACGGCACGGCCCACAGCAGGACGGGGGCGACCAGCGGGATCCACCGCATCAGGCGGCGCAGCCGGCCGGGCGGCTCCCCCTGCGCCGCGTCTGCTGCCGGTGGGGTGCTGCTGGTCCCGGTCACGGTTCTCCCTGAGATCCTGCGAGGCCCTGAGGTCCTGCGCGGCGGTCACTCGGACAGCCCATTGTCCGCCCCCGTTCACGCCGGTGCACACCAGGTCGCAGGCTTACGCACGCACGCCGTCCGAGGGTCCCCGCACGCTCTACCGACGCGCACCCGCCTGCGGAAATGATGACCTCACCGCACATGGACCGGCCGATCCGAGGCCCCGCCGCCCCGCGCGGGCGGACCTCGGCGAAAGGAGTTCACGGTGTTGCTTCTCATCTCCCCGGACGGCGTCGAGGAGGCCCTCGACTGCGCGAAGGCGGCGGAGCATCTCGACATCGTCGACGTCAAGAAGCCCGACGAGGGATCGCTCGGCGCCAACTTCCCCTGGGTCATCCGGGAGATCCGCGACGCGGTGCCGGCGGACAAGCCGGTGTCCGCGACCGTGGGCGACGTGCCGTACAAGCCCGGCACCGTCGCGCAGGCGGCACTCGGCGCGGCCGTCTCCGGTGCCACGTACATCAAGGTGGGCCTGTACGGATGCACCACCCCCGAGCAGGGAGTCGAGGTCATGCGGGCGGTCGTGCGGGCCGTGAAGGACCACCGTCCGGACGCGCTCGTCGTCGCGTCCGGCTACGCCGACGCCCACCGCGTCGGCTGCGTCAACCCGCTCGCCCTGCCCGACATCGCCGCCCGCGCCGGCGCCGACGGGGCCATGCTGGACACCGCGATCAAGGACGGCACCCGGCTCTTCGACCACGTCCCGCCCGACTCGTGCGCCGAGTTCGTCCGGCGCGCCCACGCGTCCGGTCTGCTCGCCGCCCTGGCCGGCAGCGTCCGGCAGGCGGACCTCGGCACCCTGACCCGCATCGGTACCGACATCGTGGGCGTGCGGGGGGCGGTCTGCTCCGGCGGGGACCGCAACGCAGGACGGATCAGACCGGACCTGGTCGCCGCCTTCCGCGCGGAGATGGACCGGCAGGCCCGGGAGCACGCCGCCGGCCTCCCCGCCGTCTCCTGACCGCCGCGATGACGGCACCGGAACCCGGCCGCGGCCCGGGACACCGCGCCGCACACTTCCCCGTCGCCGACCCGGCCACCGGGGAGACCTTCGGCGAGGCCCCCGACCAGTCGCCCGAGGTCCTGGACGACGTCGTCGGGCGGGCCCGGCGCGCCTGGGCCGTCTGGCGGGACGACCCGGACGCCCGGACCGCGTGCCTGCACGCCGCCGCCGACGCCGTCGAGGCGGCCGGCGACCGCCTCGCCCCGCTGCTCACAAGGGAACAGGGCAAGCCCCTGGCCGAGTCCCGCGCGGAGGTCGCCCGCACGGCGGCCCGGCTGCGGTACTTCGCCCGACTGGCCCCCCGCACCCGCCGGATCGACGACGGCCGGCCCGTGCGCAGCGAGATCCGGTGGCGTCCGATCGGTCCCGTGGCCGCGATCGTGCCGTGGAACTTCCCCCTCCAGCTGGCGGCGGCGAAGTTCGCGCCCGCGCTCGCGGCGGGCAACACCGTGGTCCTCAAGCCGTCCCCGTACACGCCTCTCGCCACCCGGCTGCTCGGTGACGTCCTCGCCGCGGTCCTGCCCGAGGACGTTCTGACCGTCGTCACCGGACGGGAGCCCCTCGGCGCCCGTCTCGCTGCCCACCCGGGCATCCGCCACGTCACCTTCACCGGCTCGGTGGAGACCGGGCGGGCCGTCGCCCGGGCGGCCGCGGACCCGCTCGCCCGGGTGACGCTCGAACTCGGCGGCAACGACGCGGCCGTCCTCCTGGACGACACCGACGTGGAGCGGATCGCCGACCGGCTGTTCTGGGCCGCCTTCCGCAACTGCGGACAGGTGTGCATGGCGGTCAAACGCGTCTACGCCCCGGCCCGGCTCCACGCCCAGGTCGTCGAGGCGCTCGCCCACCGCGCGAGGACCGCCGTCGTGGGACCCGGCCTGGACGAGGCCACCCGGATCGGGCCGGTCGGCAACGCAGCCCAGCTGAGCCGGGTCGAGCGGGTCACGCGCCGGGCCCTGGCGGCCGGGGCGCGGGCCGCGGCCGGCGGCCACCGGCTCGACGGACCGGGCCACTTCTTCGCGCCGACGATCCTCACCGGTGTCCCTCCGGACGAACCGGTGGTGACCGGGGAGCAGTTCGGGCCCGTCCTGCCGGTGCTGCCCTACCGGGACCTCGACGAGGCCGTCGACGCGGCCAACGCGACCGGCTTCGGCCTGGGCGGCTCCGTGTGGGGCACCGACCTGGACCGGGCGGCGGCGACCGCGGACCGGCTCGACTGCGGCACGGCGTGGATCAACCACCACGCCGAACTCTCCCTCGCCCAGCCCTTCGCCGGAGCCGGGGCGAGCGGGGTCGGCGTCGCGGGCGGACCGTGGGGGCTCTACGGCAACCTCCGGCCGTTCGTCGTCCACCGCCCCGAGGGGGACGGCCCATGAGGTTCCGAGCGGCGGTGCTGCGTTCGTACGAGTCCCCCTTCGCCCTCGAGGAGGTCGTCCTCGCCACCGGCCCGGCGCCCGGCGAGATCCTGGTGGAGATCGCGGGCTGCGGGATGTGCCGCACCGATCTCGCCGTCCGGCGCTCGGCCGGCCGGACCCCGCTGCCGGCGGTCCTCGGCCACGAGGGTGCCGGCGTCGTCGTGGCGGCGGGCGACGGCACCGGCGGCACCGGCGGCACCGAGGGCATCGGCGTCGGCGACCACGTCGTGCTGAGCTTCGACTCCTGCGGGGAGTGCCGGAACTGCCGCGCTGCCGCCCCCGCCCACTGCGACTCCTTCGCCTCCCTCAACCTCTTCGGCGGGCGCACCGCGCAGGCGGGGCGCCTCACCGACGCCGCGGGGCGGGCGCTGGCCCCCCGGTGGTTCGGCCAGTCCTCCTTCGCCGAGTACGCGCTCGTCCCGGCACGCAACGCCGTACGCGTCGATCCCGCACTGCCGATCGCGCTGCTCGGTCCGCTCGGCTGCTCCGTCCTCACCGGAGCCGGAGCCGTCCTGAACACCTTCCGCGCCGGTCCCGGCGACACCCTCGTCGTCCTCGGCGCGGGAGGTGTGGGCCTGGCCGCGGTGATGGCGGCCGGCGCCGCCGGGGTGCGGACCGTGGCCGTCGACGGGAACCCCGCCCGGCTGGCCCTGGCCGAACGCTTCGGAGCGACGCCCCTGCCCGCCGCCACGCCCCGGCTGGCCGAGCGCATCCGCCGCCGGACCGACGGCGGCGCCCGGTTCGCCCTGGACACCACGGCCTCGGCGCCGCTGATCAACGAGGCGCTGCGCGCGCTGCGCCCGACCGGCGTGCTGGGCCTCGTGGCACGCCTGCACACCCCGCTCGCGCTCGAACCGGGCACGCTCGACCGGGGCCGCGCCATCCGGCACATCTGCGAAGGGGACGCCGTGCCGGGACTGCTGATCCCCCGGCTGATCGGCCTCTGGCAGGCCGGCCGTCTCCCCTTCGACGAATTGATCCGCACCTACCCACTGGCCGACATCGACGAGGCCGAGCGCGACTGCGACGCAGGACGCGTGGTCAAGCCCGTCCTCCTGCCGGATAGAGGAGACCGATGACCGACACGACCACCACCCGCGGCGCCCGCCGTCCCGGCACGGACGGTGTGGACTCGGGCGTGGGACTGACCGCCCTCCTGGTCGCCGCGGCACGGGCGATCGAGACCCATCGCACCGACAGCCTGGCGCGCGACGTCCACGCGGAGCACTTCGTGCGCGCGGCCGCGCCGTGCGCCGACTGGCCGGTGCGCATCGAGCAGGTGCCGGACGGCGACGACGACCCGCTCTGGGGAAGGTTCGCCCGCTACTTCGGCCTGCGGACAAGAGTCCTCGACGACTTCGTCGTCCGGTCCGCGGGTGCGGACATCCGCCAGGTGGTGCTGCTGGGTGCGGGGCTGGACACCCGGGCCTTCCGGCTCGGCCTGCCGTCCGACTGCGTCGTCTACGAGGTGGACAGGGCGGGCGTCCTGGAGTTCAAGGAGCGGGTGCTCGCGGACGCCGCGGCGGCCCCCAAGGCGAAGCGCGTGCCCGTGCCGGTCGATCTGCGCGACGACTGGGCCGCCGCACTGACCTCCGCCGGCTTCGACCCGGCGGCCCCGGGTGTCTGGCTTGCCGAGGGGCTGCTCTTCTACCTGCCGGCCGCCGCCGAGACGTACCTCGTCGACACCGTGGACCGGCTCACCGCCCCGGGCAGCGCCCTGGCCTTCGAGGCCAAGCTGGAGAAGGACCTGCTCGCCTACCGCGACAGCGCGATCTACACGGCGACGAGGGAACGGATCGGCATCGACCTGCTCGGCCTCTTCGACCCGGGGCCTCGCCCGGACTCGGCGGGCGACCTGGCGGCCAAGGGCTGGTTCACGGCGATGCACACGCCCTTCGACTTCACCCGGCGGCTCGGCCGCGGTCCCCGCCCCGAGCCGAACGACGCCCTGGAGGGCAACCGCTGGGTCTTCGCGCACAAGCCCGGGCCGTGAGGCCCCGGGGGCGGCCGTCCGGGACGTCCGCCCCCTGTCCGCGCCGCGTCCGCCCCCGTGCCGCCCGTGCCGCACGGCCCCGGACCGGCCGCGTGCCGCACGGACACGACTCGTGCGGCACGGGGCCCGTACGGCCCGTACAACGCCCGGGGGCGTACGGCCCGCACGGCGCCCGGGTCACACGGCCCGTACGGCCACCAGCTGGTCGCCCGGGATCCCGGCCAGGTCCGGCGCGTAGTAGTCCCTGATGCCGGCGGCCCAGGTGGCGACGGCGACGCGGTCGTCCGCGTCCGGGCCGAAGGCGTCGAACAGGGCGTGGATGTTCGGCTCGGCGAAGCCGATCGCCGTCATCAGCGAGACGAACAGCGGACGCTCGATCAGCCCGTCCCCGTCCGGGTCCCCGAGCGCGGAGAGCGCCCGGGCGAACTCGTCGACCACGGACCCGAAACGGGCGGGGTCGAGCACGAACGGCCGGAACTCCTCGACGCTGATCACCCCGTCGCCGTTGGCGTCCAGCTCCGTGGCCAGCGTCGTCCACCAGCGGTGGAACGAGGCCCGCAGAGCCTCCCTCGCACCGTCGTCCGACGCGGTCGCCACCCGCAGGACGCGACCCGTCATCAGGTCGAAGTCCTCGGAGTCCAGGACCCCGTTGCCGTTGGCGTCGAAGAGTGAGAAGACCAGCTCGGCCCGCTCAGCGGCCTCGGTTCGCATGTCTGCCACCTGTCTCCTGCGGTCCGGCCGTGCCGGACCTGGCCCGATGAGTGCTCCCTGTACAACCGCGGGCGGCGGCGGTACGTGACGGTCCGACCGGTTCCCGAACCGGAACGGGTGACATCGCCGGCGCCGTACCGCCCCGGGGCCGCCCGCACCGGTGGCCCGGCCGCCGTACGGGTGCGCGACCGCTTGATCGTCAACGGTCGGGGTAGCAAGCCGGTATGGCTACTGACGACGCATCCGCCGACGCGAGCGGCTACGTGCAGCCCGAGATCGACGTCCCGGCACTGACCGCGCTGCTCGACGGCGAGTACCACGAGATCCGGGACCTGGTCCGCACCAACCTGGTGCGGTACGCCTCCGTCCTCGACGAGGCCGACGAACTCGGGACCGACGCGTTCCGCGAGCGGGTGCGCGAACTGGTGGTCGAGATGGCCGCGACGGGCCAGACCGGCATGGGCTTCCCGAAGCGGTACGGAGGCGGCGGCGACGTGGGAGCCTCGATCGCCGCGTTCGAGACCCTCGCCTACGGCGACCTGTCGGTCCTGGTGAAGGTCGGTGTGCAGTTCGGGCTCTTCGGGGGTGCGATCCTGCACCTCGGCACCGCCCGCCACCACGACGCCTATCTGCCCGACCTGATCGCGGGGCGGCTGATGGGGTGCTTCGCGATGACCGAGACGGGACACGGCTCCAACGTCCAGGCCCTCGGCACCGTCGCACGGTACGACGCCGGCACCGGCGAGTTCGTCATCACCACCCACGGCGACCAGGCCAGCAAGGACTACATCGGCAACGCGGCCCGTCACGGCGAACTCGCGGTCGTCTTCGCCCAGCTGGAGGTGGGGGAGAAGTCCGAGGGCGTCCACGCCTTCGTCGTGCCGATCAGGACCGGCGGCGACGTGGCACCCGGCGTCCGGATCGAGGACGACGGCCGCAAGATGGGCCTCAACGGCGTCGACAACGGCCGCATCCGGTTCGACGGCGTGCGCGTGCCGCGCGAGGCCCTGCTCAACCGCTTCGCCGACGTCACCCCCGACGGCGTCTACGAGAGCTCGATCGACAACCCCGACCGCCGCTTCTTCACCATGCTCGGCACCCTGGTCCAGGGCCGTGTCAGCGTCGGCGGCGCCGGGGTCGGCGCCGCCAAGGTCGCTCTCTCGATCGCCCTCAGGTACGCGGTGCGCCGACGGCAGTTCGCGACCACGCCGGACGCGGGGGAGCAGCTGCTCCTCGACTACGGGCTGCACCAGCGCCGTCTGCTGCCGCTCCTCGCCCGGACCTACGCGCTGCACTTCGCGCAGGACGTCGTCCGCGGACATCTGCACGAGGTCTTCTCCGGCCACACCGACGATCCGCAGGCGCGGCGCCGGCTGGAGTCGCGGGCCGCCGGTACCAAGGCCCTCGGCACCTGGCACGCCACCCGCGTCGTCCAGGAGTGCCGCGAGGCCTGCGGCGGCGCCGGCTACCTCGCGGTCAACCGGTTCGCGGCCCTCAAGGCCGACAGCGACATCTTCACCACCTTCGAGGGCGACAACCACGTCCTGCTGCAGCTCGTGGCCAAGGGGCTGCTCACCGACTACGCGAGCGAGTTCGAGGATCTCGACCAGCGCGGCATGGTCCGCTACGTCACCGGTCTCGCCGTCGAGACGGTCATCGAGAAGACGTCGGTGCACAAGCTGCTGGAGCGGGTGCGCGACCTGCTGCCGGGCGGCGACGAGTGGGACCAGGAGGCCGGGCTCCTCGACTCCGAGTACCAGCTCGCCATGCTGCGCTACCGGGAGGAGCACATGCTCGCGGGCGTGGCCCGCAGGCTCAAGCGCGGGGTCGACCAGAAGCGCGATCCGGGCGCGGTCTTCTCGCAGGTGCAGGACCATGTGATCGCCGTCGCCCGCGCCCACGTCGAGCGGCTGGTGCTGGAGGCGTTCACCGACCGGGTGCGTGCGATGCCGGAGGGCGGCAACCGGGTCGCGCTGGGGCTGCTCTGCGATCTCTTCGCCCTGTCGACGATCGAGGCGGACCGGGCGTGGTTCATGGAGCACGGCCGGCTCACCGTCCAGCGTTCGAAGGCGATCAGCCGCGAGGTGAACGACCTGTGCCGCAAGGTCAGGCCCCTCGCCGTCGACCTGGTGGACGCGTGGGGCATCCCGCCGGAGATGCTGCGCGCGCCGGATCTGGTGGGCTGACGCGGGGGCCGGGGGCCGGGGGCCGGGGTGCCGACCGCGGGCCGCGGGGCCCGGCGCCGGACCGTGTGCCCCGGTCCGGCCCGGGGCGTCCGGCACCCGGACTCCCCATCCAGGTTCGGTAAGGCTAACCTTGCCTCATGGCGAAGATCCACCGGCTCACCCCGGAGCAGCCCGGCATGTTCCGGGCCGAGGTCGTGCGTTCCGCACGGATGTCCCCCTCCGTCCAGCGCGTGACGGTCAGCGGCCCCGAGCTCGGCCGCTTCCCGTGGCTCGGATACGACCACTGGTTCCGCCTCTTCCTGCAACTGCCGCATCAGCAGGGCGCCCTGAGGCTTCCGGAGTTCACGGGAACCCGGTGGTGGCAGCCCTATCTGGCCATCCCCGAGCGCGAACGGCCGCACTGCGCCAACTACACCGTGGCCGGCTTCCGCGCCGGTGCCGCCGAGATGGACATCGACTTCGTCCTGCACTGCGGCCCCACGGGCGAGCTGGAGGGCCGTGCCGCGATCTGGGCGTGCTCGGCGCGCCCCGGCGACAAGCTCGCCGTGCTGGACCAGGGCATTCTGTTCGACTGCCCCGAGGACGCCACCGAGGTGCTCGTCGTGGCCGACGAGACCGGCCTCCCGGCCACCGCGGGAATCCTGGGCTCCCTGCCGCGCGACACCGTCGGCCGGGTGATCCAGGAGGTTCCCACCGCGGGTGACCGCCGCACCATGGACGGACCGCCCGGCGTGGCCGTCACCTGGGTCGTCCGCCGCGACAGCCGTTCGGTGCCCGGTACCGCCGCCCTTGCCGAACTCCTGCGCCACACCGAGGTCGACGCCGGGGGCTACGCGTTCGTCGTCGGCGAGTCGGCGCTCGCCACGCAGGGGCGCAGGCACCTGCACGGCCTCGGGCTGCCGAAGGACCGCATCACCTTCTCCGGCTTCTGGAAGCACGAGGCGAGCACCGCCGCCTGACCGGAGCGGTGCCGGGGCGTGCCGTGCGCGGGCTCCGCTCAGTCCGCGCGCTCCGTCAGTAGTTCTTCCACTCGTGGCGTGAGTACTCCAGCACGACCGGGTCCATCAGCGTGCTGGCCCGCACCTTCTGCGGACGGCGGTCGACGGGGAAGACGGCGGCCGCCCGGAGCACGGCGTCGTCGAGGAAGCGGAGCGGCGGCACGCCGTCCGCGAGGCGCAGTGCGGGCGCCCCGTCGCCGCCCGGGCGGGCGAGCACATAGCCCCAGTTCCCGAAGCTGGGCACGTCGACCTGGTACGGCGTCGTCCCGTATCCCGCCGCGGCGATCGTCGCCTGGATCGACCAGTACGACTTGGGCGCGAAGAAGGGCGAACCGGCCTGCACGACGACCTGGCTGTCGGGGCCGAGCACCTTGCGGAGCAGGTGGTAGAACTCCACCGAGTAGAGCTTGGCCAGCGCGGCCGTGTCCGGGTCGGGGAAGTCGATGACCACCGTGTCGTAGCGCTCCCGCGCGTCCCGCAGCCAGTTGAAGGCGTCCGCGTTGACCGCGGTCACCCGCGGGTCGGCCAGCGCCCGGCCGTTGAGGTCGCGCAGCGGGCCGAAGCTGCGGGCGAGACGGGTCATCGCGGGGTCCAGGTCGACCAGTGTCACCTTCTCGACGTCGTCGTAGCGGAGCACCTCGCGCAGCGCGAGAGCGTCGCCGCCGCCGAGGATGAGCACCGAGGAGTGCTCGCCCGACATCGCCGGATGGACCAGGGCCTCGTGGTACCGGTACTCGTCGACGGACGAGAACTGGAGGTCGCCGTTGAGGAACAGCCGGGTGTCCTGCTCGCCGGTGAACGCGGTCGAGCGGGTGACCACGATGTCCTGGTACGGCGTCGTCTCGGCGTGGATGATCGGATCGCGGTACAGCTGCTGGCGGGCCGTCACCTCGATGTCGTCGGCGAGGACGTACACCGTCCCGAGCGCCGCCATGACCACGGCCATCCCGGACAGCAGGCCGATCCGCACCACGCGCCGGGTCTGCCGCCGGAAGATCCACAGGACGACGAGCACCCCGGCCAGCGCATTGACCGCACCCACCACCAGGGCGCCCTTGAGCTGGCCGAAGACCGGCAGCAGCAGGAACGGGAAGCAGAGGCCGCCGATGAGGGCGCCGATGTAGTCCACGGCGAAGATGTCGGCGACCGCGCTGCCCGCCTCCTGGCGCCGGATCCGCTGCAGGAGCGTCATCAGCAGCGGGATCTCGGCGCCGATCAGCAGGCCGACGACGAACGAGACGACCACCATCGCCGGCATGTAGACGCGCAGCCAGGCGAAGCAGACGTACAGCACGAGCACGGACAGGCCGCCGGCGAGCGCCAGCAGCCCCTCGACGAGGGCGAATGCGCCGACCGCCCGCTTCTGGAGCGGTTTGGCCGCCAGCGACCCGATGCCCATCGCGAAGACGATGACGGAGATGACGACCGAGGTCTGCATCACCGAGTTGCCGATGAGATAGCTGCCCAGCGCCGTCAGCGCGAGCTCGTACACGAGCCCGCAGGCGGCGCAGAGGAAGACCGCGAACAGCAGCAGGAAGCGCGACCCGCGCGAGTGCACGGGCCGCGCTGCCGCGGCGGCCGGAGCCGTCGCGGCCGGTGTGGTGGTGCCCACGGGTGCTACGAGACGGCGGCGCCGACCATGAAGGCCGTGCCGATGTACATCGCGGCCTGCACCCAGGCGGCGGGGTGGGGGCGGTCGCCGTTGTCGTCCAGCACGGCGTGGCCGAGCCGGCCGGGCGTCAGCAGGCCGACGACGACGGAGATGAACGTCATCACCACCACACCGGCGAGGCCGTACAGCAGGGTGCTGAGCAGGCCGTACTCCAGGCCCTGCTCGGACTCGCTGGCCCGGATGGACTGGTCGATGACCAGGCCGATCGCGATGGTCTGGCCGGCCAGCAGGACCGCCGCGCCGCGGTTGCGCTCGGTCCACACCACATGGACGAGCTTGCCGGGGGTGACCAGGTCGAGCGCGATGAAGCCGACCGCCATCACGACGAAGCCGACCAGGCCGTAGAGCAGGGCGATGCCTGCCGACTCGAATATCTCGGACACGGGGTGCCTTTCGGGTACGTCGTCGGGAAGTCGGGGCGGAGGAGGGGCGGTACGGGCGCGCGGCGGGCGCGGGACGGGGCTGCCGGCGGCTACTTGCCCTCTCCGGGGCCGCCGCCGCGGAACGCGCTGCTCGCCGGGTCCGGCCATACGCTGCCGATGCGCGTCTGCCAGCGGTTGTAGCCGGTGCGGTAGTCGTCTATCTCGATACGGCTGCCGCCCGCCGCCAGCGGCGTGACCGCGACGATGTCGTCCCGGTAGCGCAGCAGTTCCACGTCGGCGGCGCTGATCCGGTCGCGGGCCGAGGTGTTGCCGTCGATCTCCTTGGCGACCGCCGGTATCCGGTCGGCCGAGTCGACGTACCCCGAGCCGGTGGTGGCGGCACTGTACTGCTGCCGGATCCAGGACGACGGCGCCGCGTTGTGGTCGTCGTCGTCGTCACTCCCGCAGGCGGTCAGCGCGGCCGCCGCCATCACGGTCGCGCTGATGATTCGGGCGGTCTTCATCGGGCCTCCAGCCGGGTGTGCGTCGCCACGATCTGGCGGCTCTGCGGATAGGTGTGCCAGGTGCGCCAGCTCAACCCGGAGGCCCGGCGCTCGACGCAGAGCGCCGTGACGGCCTCGGGGGAGCCGGGGAAAACGCCGTACAGCGCGGCCGGGTCGCCGTGGGACCGGTCGAGGATCCAGGCGACCCGTTCGCCGAACCGGTCCCCGTCCAGGCGTTCGACGCGGGCCCCGAAGCGGTAGGACCACCCGTCGAACTCGCGGGCCGCGGAGCCGGGCAGGCCGCCCGCGACGTCCGGCAGGCAGGCCACGGTCTCGCAGACGGGACCGGTCAGAACCTGGTGCGAGGCGCCCAGCAGCCGCAGCTGGACGGCGGTCGTGCCGACGGACACCTCGCGGACGGCGAGGGCGTCGAGCGGCCCCTGCTCCAGGGAGAAGGAGAGCTGGTCCGCGTCGGTGTCCAGGTAAGGGGTCGTCAGGGATATGCCGTTCACGCGCCGCCGGCCCCGTATCCGCGGCATCCGCCCAGGGGGCCGCCCGCAGTGGACGATACGGACACTTCGACCCAGGCGGGGACAGCTCGGGTGCCGGCGGCGCGTCCGGTGCCGGTGACGGCTGACTCGGGCTTCAACGGTGATCCCCACGATGCGGAACGGGCAGTGAGCGCGCCGAGTATGGCACAGCGCCGATCCGGCCCGGACAGCGGTACCTCGGGCCGGAACGGCCCCGGCCGCCGGATCGGCGACGCGGTCAGCGCCCGGCGCCGCCGAGCAGCCACGCGCCGGCGGCGTGCGCCGTGAACTCCCGCTGCCCGCCGGGGAACCGGAGGTCAGCGGCGAGGAACGCCGCGTCGTCCGCGGTCGAGGGAACGTACGGGATCGCGATGCAGCGCATCCCGGCTGCCCGCGCGGCCGCCGCGCCCGGCGGCGCGTCCTCCACCACCACGCAGTCCGCCGGCGCGGCGCCCAGACGCCGTGCGGCCTCCAGGAAGACGTCGGGCTCCGGCTTGCCCCGCGGCACCTCCTCGGCGGAGACCACCACCGGGAACAGGGAGTCGAGACCCGTCCCCGCGAGGACGGCCTCGATCGCCGCCCTCGACGAACCCGAGGCCACCGCCATCGGCACGCCTGCAGCCGCCAGCAGCCCGGTGAACCGCCGCATCTCCGGGAAGACCGCGGTGGACCGTCGCGCCAGCTCCAGGTAGATCCGGTTCTTCTCCGCCAGCAGGTCCTCCAGGGAGGCGTCGAGCGCGTACCGGGCGCGGAGGACCTCCAGCGTCTCGCGGGTGCCGATCCCGATGAACGCGCTGTGCTCCTCCCAGCCGAAGCCGTCCACCCCGTGCGCGGCGAGCAGGCGGCGCCCCGCCTCGTAGTAGTTGGGTTCGCTGTCCACGAGGGTGCCGTCGAGGTCGAAGACGACCGCGGGGCCGGTTGGGGTGCTCATGGTCCCAGCATGCCAACCCGCGCCGGGCGCTCTTCACCGGCCACGGTGCCGTGTGCCGCTCGGGTCAGGGGTGCGGCGTCCGGGCGGCGGACGGCACGAGGCCGCGGGTGGGGGTGGGAGTGCGGCTGGGGGTGAGGGTGCGGGTGGGGGCGTGCGCCGTCGTGTCCGTGCGCGGGCGTGCGCAGGGCGCGTCCGCGTGCCCGCGCGGTCAGGCGCCCGGCCGTCCCGTCCCGGTGCGGCCGGGCGCCGGGGTCCCGGCGGCCAGGCCCACCGACTCCACCAGCGGCAGCAGCCGGTACGCCACCCGCTCCCGCAGCGCCATCTCCGTACGGGTGCGCACCACGCCCGGCAGGCTGATCAGGCGCTGGACGACGTCCTCAAGGTGTCCGTTGTCCCGCGCGGCGACCCGGGTGAGCAGGTCCCCGCCGCCGGTGATGGAGAACGCTTCGATGATCTCGGGCACTTCGGCGAGGGCATCGCCGACCTCGTTCAGGTGCCCCTGCGTCACCTCGATGTGCACGAAGGCCAGCACCGGGTGGCCCAGCCCTGCGGGGGAGAGGCTGGGACCCGTCCCCGTGATCACACCGTCCCGCTCCAGGCGGTCGATCCGGGCCTGGAGGGTGCCGCGGGCGATGCCGAGGACGCGGGCGCACTCCCGCAGGCTGGTCCGCGGCTGCTCGATCAGCAGCCGCAGGATACGGGTGTCCAGCTCGTCGACCGCCATGCTCCGCGGGTCCTTCCCTGTGCTCTCGGCTGCGCTCGCTGCGACCGTACCAACGGGCGCACGGAGCGGTGCGCGATGCGCCGCCGTCGCGGTGTCCGGGGGCGTGCCCCCGGACCGGCTGCCTCGTTGGGCACGGCATGATCCGCTTCCCGCTCACCCGTACCGTCCGTCGTAACGCCTGCCGTGCCGCCGCCGTTGCCGCCGCGGCGGTCGCCGTCGCTTCCGCCGGCGCCGCTTCCGCCGCCGCGGTCCCCTCACCCGCGGGGCAGGCGGTGGACACCCTCGGCATGTTCGTCGCGCCCGAGGCCGTGGACGCGCGCACCCAGGGCGGGGGCCTCGCCGTCGACGCCCCGTTCCTCCAGCGCTGACCCGCCCTCCTGCGGCTTCCGCCCTCCGGCCGGCGGCCCCGGAGCCCGTTCCTGCGGTCGGCGGACGCCTCCGCGCTCCCCGGCCGGCCGATCGGACCATCACGCGACCCATCGATGGGCCATTGGCTCAGCCCCGGCGGCACCGGTTGGGCCAATGGGTCCCCCACGGTTAGACTCTCCCCATCCACATGACTGACGGCGCCGCAGCGCCGGCCGGCGACGAAGCCGGACCGGACCGCGGTGCTTTCGTCGTGTCCGCACACGACGGCCCCCATCCCCGGGCCGCGGCGGCCGCGGCGGACACCACCGTGAGGGGGAGCGGCATCGCCGTGAAGAAGATGTTCATGGCCCCGGACCCGGGGCGGCTGCGCCTGCGCCTCGCCCTGCGCGCGGTGCTCGGCATCGGTCTCGCCGTCGCCGCGGCCGAGGCGTGCGGGCTGTCGCTGACGGCCTCCATCACCGGCGGTCTCGCGGCTCTGCTGGCGCTCTTCACCGTCGGGGACCCCACCGTGCGCGGCCAGGCGGTCACGACCGCGCTCCTGCCCGTCGCCGGCTTCCCCGTCCTCGCGCTCGCCACCCTCCTGCACGACACGCCGGGCCTGCGGGCCGCCGCCTGGCTCGCCGTGGTGTTCTGCGGCGTCTACGCCCGGCGCTGGGGGCCGCGCGGCCACGCGCTGGGCATCTTCGCGTTCATGATGTTCTTCGTCACGCAGTTCCTCCACGCAGTGACGACGCAGCTCCCCGCGCTCTTCGCCGCCGTCGGGCTGGCGCTCCTCGCCGCGTCCTTCGTGCGCTTCGGTCTCTGGTGCATCGAACGCCGCACCCCCGCACCCGCCGCCCCCGCACCTCTCGGCGGACGCGGACTGGACCGGCCCACCACCCGCCAGGCGTTCCAGTCGACCGCGGCGTGCGCCGTGGCCCTCGCGGCCGGGCACCTGGTGTCGGACGACCGCTGGTACTGGGCCGTCGGCACCGCCTGGTGGATCTTCGTCAACACCGCGTCGCGCGGCGAGACGCTCGTGCGCGGCTTCCGCAGGGTCGTCGGCACCGTCACCGGCATAGCGGCCGGGCTGCTCGTCGCCGTGCCGGTGGCCGGAGACCCCGTCCCCACCGCCGTGCTGGTCGCCGTCTGCGTCTTCGGCATCTTCTACACCGCCGCGCCGTCCTACAGCTGGATGATGTTCTTCGTCACCGTCATGGCCGGCCTGCTCTACGGGCTCCTCGGCGTCCTGCACCCGGGGCTGCTGGTGCTGCGGCTGGAGGAGACCGCCGTCGGCGCCGCGGCCGCGGTGCTCGGTGTCGCCCTCGTCCTGCCGGTCACCACCCACGCGGCGACCGACGCCTGGATCCGCCGTGCCGTCGAGTGCGTGCACCGCTGCACCGCCGAGGCCGCCCGTCGCCTGGGCGGCGACGAGGGGGCCGACCCGGCGCCGCTCGCGGCCGAACTGGAGACACTGCTCGGACGGGTGCGCCTCACCCTGGCACCGCTGGTGCACCCGCTCAGCCCGCTGCGCGCCCGCCGGACCCGGGCGCGCCGCGTCATGGAGCTGCTGGACGTCTGCGCCCGTGAGATCAAGGGCCTCTCCGCGGTCGCGGCGGACCCGCGGGCCTCGCACGACGCACGGCTGACGGCCGCCTGCCTGCGGGTGGAGAACGCGGTCCACGCCCTGGTGCCGCCGTGCTCCGAGGCGCGCCGCGCGATGGACCTCGGCCCTGCCCCGCAGCACCACCCGGGGGCGGAAGCGGCCCTGCGTCACCTCCACGGCCTGGAGCGCGCACTCGTCGACCTCGCGGTCCCGGTCCGGACGCCGCCGCGCTCCCCGCTCGTCCCCGCCGCCTGACCGCGACCCGACCACCGCCCGCGGCGGCGTGCGCCCCGGAGGCGGCGTACCGGCCGGAGATCATTTCTGGTCCAGACCAGGCTGCTACCGTCGGGTGCGCGCGAGGGCACGGGCGTGCCGGGGCGCGGAGGGGAGAGCTGTGGGTGGCAGCAGGGCGGGACGTGTCTACATCGGGTCGTTCACGTCGGCCGGCGGCCGGGGGATCGTCGTCGCCGAGGCCGACGCCGGGACCGGCGCGCTGACGGCGACCGGAGGGAGCGACGCCGTCGCCGACCCCTCGTACCTCGCGGCCGGAGCGGACGGCAGTGTGCTCTACGCCGTCTCGGAGGCCGCGGACGGAGCGGTGGCGGCCTTCCGCACCGACGGGCCCGGGATCAGCCCCCTCGGGCCGCCCGTCCCCGTCTCGGGGGACGGACCCACGCATCTCGCCCTCGCACAGGGCCGGCTCCTCACCGCCAACTACGGCTCGGGCGACGTCAGCGTGCTCGCCCTCGGCCCGGACGGTGCGCCCCGAGGGGAGCCCGTCGTACTGCGCCACACCGGGAACGGCCCCGACCCCGAGCGGCAGCAGGAGCCCCACGCCCACCAGGTCCTGCCCGACCCGTCCGGCAGGTGGGTGCTCAGCGTCGACCTCGGCACCGACTCCGTGCGGGTGTGCACCCTGGACCCGGCCACCGGCGGCCTGCGGGTCCACCGTGAGACCGCCCTGCCGCCCGGCACCGGACCACGGCACCTCGCCTTCCACCCGGGCGGCCGCCACGTCTGCGTCCTCGGCGAACTCCGGGCGGCGGTGACCCTCTGCCGCTGGGACGAGACCACCGGCGACCTGGAGCCGGTGGCCGCCGTGCCGGTGGTGCCGGACGGCGCCGCCGGGCCCGCCTACCCCTCCGAGCTCGCGGTGTCGCACGACGGCAGGCGGCTGTGGGCGGCTGTCCGGGGCCCGGACGCCATCGCCGTGGTCGAACTCGACGAAGGCTTCGAGAAGGGCGAGCTCGTCGCCACCGTGCCGTGCGGCGGGCGATGGCCCCGCGACCTCGTGCTCGACCCGCGGGGCAGCCGCCTCTACGTGGCGAACGAGCGCTCCGGCGACGTCAGCTGGTTCGACCTCGACCCGGCGACAGGCCTTCCGCGGCACGCCGGCTCCCTCCCGGTCCCGGCCGCCTCCAGCGTCCTCTTCGCCTGACGGCGTGACGGCGTGGCGGTGTGACGGTCGGGTGCCGCGACGCCGCGCGGGCCGCACGGCCACGGACCGTGGACGCCCGCCGGTCCGCCCCCGCCGGGGCGCACGGCGCCGCCGTCCGCCCCGGCAGGGCGGCGACCGGCCCCGGGCATGCCGACGGCCCCGGAGGCGGCTCGCGAGAGCCGGTCGTCCCCGGGGCCGTGCGGCGGAGGGTCAGCGCTGCTGCGTGCCCTGCGGCTGGCTGATGCCCAGAGCCGTCGTGTACTGGGACAGGACGAGCTTGCCGATCGCCGGGTAGGCGCCCAGCGCCTCGGCCGTCGCGCACCCCGCGTCCTTCGCGGCCGAGTCGAGCAGGCCCTCGGGCAGCTCGGGGCCGACCAGGTAAGGGGCGAGCGCCAGCTGCGCGGAGCCGGAGCCCCTCAGCTTCTCGGCGATCGCGGCGACCGAACCCTCCTCGTCGAGCGCGGCGGCCATCACCGGGACCGCGAGTCGCGCGGCGAGCAGCATGCCGGTGATCCCGGCGGCCTGCACGGCCTCCTCGCCGCCCACGGTCGCCAGGATGATGCCGTCGGCAGCGGTGGCCACCGTGAACAGGCGCGCACGGTCGGCGCGGGCGAGCCCGGCCTCCGACAGGCGCACGTGCACGGCCTCGGCGAGCAGCGGGTGCGGGCCGAGCACGTCGGTCAGCTCCGCGACCGCGCCGCTGTCCATGACGCCCTGACGGATCCGGCGCATCTGCGCGTTGTCCGGTCCCACCAGCAGCGGCACCACGACCGCGGCGGGGCCCTGCGGCTCGGCGACCTCGCGGCCGGCGGCGAGCGCGATCTCGTAGCGCTCGGTGCGCTGGGCGGAGACGCCCGCGACCACGGCCGCCAGCGAGGGGTACTCGGCGTCGTCCCCCTCGACGTAGCCGATGCCGACGTCCAGGCCGGGCAGCTCGGACCGGGCGATGCTTATGACCTCTTCGGCCAGGGCGCGCATGGTGGGCGCGGGGGCGCCGGGCACGGCGAGCACGAGGGCGGGTGCGCCCTCGGGAGCGGCCACCGGTTCCGGGCGGCGGTGTCGCCCGGACTGACGGGGGCGCGGCATTCGTACTGGCAGGCCGGGTGCGGGCCCAGTGGGGGAGCTCATGGCGCCGCATGCTACTGGTTTTGCCGTCCCGGCTGTTCGGGGAGGGGTCAGTCGCGCGTCATATGCCCGGGTTGGTCCCCTGTTGTCGGCGGTGCGCGCTCTGGAGGCTCCGCCCTGATCCGTCGTATACGCGGAGCATCGTCGGGTGCGCGGGCAGCCGCAGCGATCCGGTGGCCAGCGCCCCGGCCAGGCCGAGCGCGCCCGCGAGCGGGTCGCCGTCCGCGGGCGTCTCGACGGCGTGGGGGGCCAGACGCGCCAGTTCCGCCCGCAGCGGCACCAGCAGGGGGTCGCCGATCCCGAACAGCCCGCCCGTGAGGGAGACCCGGCAGCCGTCCGGCGCCGCCGCTGCCGGCGGGCAGGCCGCGGCGGCCGATTCGGCGATCGCCACGGCCGCGCGCGCCAGGATGCCCTCCGCCACCGCATCGCCGTCCCGGGCGGCGCAGGCGGCGACCTCCGGGGCGAACGAGGCCAGGACGGCCGGACGGTCCGTGCGGGGATAGAGCAGGGCGGGCATCTCCTGCGGCGGCCCGAGCACGGCCGTCATCCGTGCCAGCAGCGCGCCGGACCCGCCGCGCCGCCCGTCGTGGGCACGCAGCGCCGCCTCCAGGCCGGTCCGGCCGATCCACGCGCCCGAACCGCAGTCCCCGAGCAGGTGCCCCCAGCCGTCGGCCCTGCGCCAGGCGGTGAGGTCGGTGCCCACGGCGATCATTCCGGTGCCGGCCGCGACCACCGCCCCGGGGGCCTGGCCGAGCGCGCCGGCGTACGCGGTGACCGCGTCGGCCGCCAGGCCGACGGTGCGCGCGCCCAGCGCGGCCGCCAGCGCCCGGGGCATCTCCGCGCGCAGGCCGTCGCCGAGGGTGGCCATGCCCGCGGCGCCGATCACCACGGCGGACACGGTGGCCCCGCCGCGTCCCGCCTCCTCCAGCAGGGTGCGCGCCATCGGCAGCAGCACCTCCCGCATGTGTCCCGCGTCGATGCCGTCCGGGCCGGTCCGGACCGGCTGCCGGCCCGCCAGGATCTCGGCGGCGCCGGCCGTCCCCGCCTCGGCGAGGGCGACACGCAGTCCCGAGCCGCCGGAGTCGACCCCGAGGACGAGCGGGGCGCTCACCGCGCGCACGGTGCACCGCTGTTCGCCGACGTACGCCTGTGTCGCGACCTCATGGACCGGCTCCGGGGGAGGGGAGGGCAGGGGAGGGGAGAAGGGAAAGGGGAACAGCGGGGTAGGGACGGGGACGACGGCCGGAAGCCTAGCGCCCGGTGGGTCCCCGGGGAACCGTCGTGATCTTCCTCCGCCCTTCCGGCAGCCACAAGATCGCTTCGATCGACCGGGGGCGTGTGGGCCGGTAGGGTGACGCGCTGTGGCAGCACGACCGTTGAACGAACTGGTGGAGCCCGGCTGGGCCGAGGCATTGGGTCCGGTCGCCGGACGCATCGCGGCGATGGGGGACTTCCTGCGCGCGGAGATCGCGGCGGGGAGGACCTATCTTCCCGCGGGGGCGCACGTGTTGCGCGCGTTCCAGCAGCCCTTCGACGACGTGCGGGTCCTGATAGTCGGTCAGGACCCCTACCCCACACCGGGGATGGCGATCGGGCTGAGCTTCGCCGTGGCGCCCGAGGTGCGGCGCCTGCCCGGCAGCCTGGAGAACATCTTCCGGGAACTCCACACCGATCTCGGCCTGCCGCGGCCGTCGAACGGCGATCTGACGCCGTGGACCCGGCAGGGCGTGCTCCTCCTCAACAGGGCGCTCACCACCGCGCCCGGCAGGCCCGCCGCCCATCGCGGCAAGGGCTGGGAAGAGGTGACCGAGCAGGCCATCCGCGCCCTGGCCGCCCGTGGCAAGCCCCTGGTGTCGGTGCTGTGGGGGCGCGACGCCCGCAATCTGCGCCCGCTGCTGGGCGATCTGCCCGCGATCGAGTCGGCCCATCCGTCGCCCATGTCGGCGGACCGCGGGTTCTTCGGCTCCCGCCCCTTCAGCCGGGTCAACGACCACCTGACGCGCATGGGCGCACAGCCCGTCGACTGGCAGCTGCCCTGACAGCGTCCGCCCCGCCGTGCCGCTGCCCCTTCCGGGTGCGGTACGCGTGAACCGGCGGGCCCGCCTCCTCCCGGGGCCGGGCTCCGCCGCCGGCCGAGCGGGCCCCGCGCTCAGCGCAGTACCGCCGCCCGTACGCACAGGACGTCCGGCAGGTGGGCGGCCAACTGCCGCCAGGTGTCGCCGTCGTCGGCGCTCGCGTACACCTCGCCGTTGCGGTTGCCGAAATAGATGCCCGCCGGATCGGCCCCGTCGGTGCACATGGCGTCCCGGAGCACGGTGCCGAAGTGGTCGCCCTGCGGCAGGCCCGTGCTCAGCGCCTCCCAGGTCGCACCGGCGTCACGGGTGCGGAAGACGCGGCAGCGCCGGTCCGCCGGGACACGGTCCGAGTCCGCGGTGATGGGGAAGACGTACGCGGTGTCGGCGCGGTGCGGATGGGCGACCATGGCGAAGCCGAAGTCGGACGGGAGCCCGGCGCCGATGTCCGTCCAGGTGGCGCCGGCGTCGTCGCTGCGGTAGACGCCCCAGTGGTTCTGCAGGTAGAGCCGGTCGGGATCGGCCGCGTCCTGCGCGATCTTGTGCACGCACTGGCCGAACTCGGGGTGCGGGTCCGGCAGGAAGACCGCGGAGACGCCGTCGTTGGACGGGGCCCAGCTGGTGCCTCCGTCCCGGGACCGGAAGACCCCGGCGGTCGACACGGCCACCGTCACCGCCCGGGTGTCCCGGGCATCGGTCACCACCGTGTGCACGGCCTCGCCGCCGCCGCCGGGCACCCACTGGGAGCGGGTGGGGTGCTCCCACAGGGGGCGCACCAGGGAGAAGCTCTCACCGCGGTCCTCGGAGCGGAACAGGGCCGCAGGCTCGGTGCCGGCGTAGACCACCTCCGGCTCGGCGGCGGACGCCGGGTGGAGCTGCCACACCCGTTCCAGGGAGGCGCCGGTCTCCTTGGGGAACTTCACGGCGGGCCGGTCCGGCTCCACCCAGGTCGTGCCCAGGTCGTCGGAGTGGAAGACGGACGGGCCCCAGTGCGCGCTGTCGCCGCCCACCAGCAGCCGGGGTGTCTCCCCGCGGGTGTCGATGCCGATCGAGTACACGGCCTGCGCGGCGAAGTGCGGGCCGTCGAACTCCCACGACCCGCCGCTGCCGCGGCCGATGAAGAGCCCCTTGCGTGTACCCACGGTGAGCAGTACTTCCGTCATGACCGGATCCTTCCAAAACGCCGTTGTCTCGGATACGGGCCAGTCTGCCCCCGACCACTGACAGCGTCCTGCGGTGCGGTGCGCGCGCCGGCCCGGCGACGGAAGGGGTGACCGGACCGAGCCCCGGAACTCATCGGTCCCGGGCGCCGGAGTCCGGCGGTCGTCACCGGTCGTCCGGTCGCCAGGTCGTCCTGCTGCCCTGCTGCCCATGCGGCGCGGCGGAAGGCCTGGGGCCGGACGCGGCCCGCGGTCGGACCGCCCGGATGCGCGACGGGCGTCCCGGTCACCGTCCGTGGGCCGCGTGCCGCACGGGTCCGGGACGGGTCCCGGCAAGGGGGAGCTCCACCCCGGGCCTCCACAGGCGTGCCGGCCGTGAACGCGGGCGGCGTCCCGGTCACCGTCGGTCGACGTCTCCCGTACGCCGTGCCGCGCCGGGCCGCAGGGCGCAGATCCCCCGGGCCCCGGGCCGGCCCGGGGCCCGGGGCCGTCAGCCTCCGGGTGCTGTCCCGCTCGCCCAGCGGCGAGCGGGACAGCGCCCGGACACGGGAAGCGCCCCGCACACACCACGCACGCCGGACCCGGGCCTCAGACCGCCCGCGCGTACTGCGGCGGCGCGTCCGCGTCCGCGCCCAGCGTCCGCGCGGCCTGGAGTGCCCAGAAGGGGTTGCGGAGCAGTTCCCGGCCGAGGAACACGGCGTCCGCCTCGCCGTTGGCGAGGATCTTCTCCGCCTGGGCGGGATCGGTGATCAGCCCGACCGCCGCCACCGGGAGCCCGGTCTCGGCGCGGACCCGGGCGGCGAAGGGGACCTGGTAGCCGGGGCCGGTCGGTATCCGGACCCCGGAGGCGTTGCCTCCGGTGGAGACGTCCAGCAGGTCGACCCCGTGCTCCTTCAGCTCCGCGGCGAAGCGGACGGTGTCGTCGGCGGTCCAGCCGCCCTCGTCCAGCCAGTCCGTGGCCGAGATCCGGAAGAGCAGCGGCAGTTCGGCCGGCCAGACGGCGCGCACCGCGTCGACGACCTCGAGCGCGAAGCGGGTGCGGTTCTCGAAGGAGCCTCCGTACTCGTCCGTGCGGTGGTTGCTGTGCGGGGAGAGGAACTCGCCGATCAGGTAACCGTGGGCGCCGTGCACCTCCACGACCTCGAAGCCGGCCTCCAGCGCGCGGCGCGCCGCGTCGGCGAACTGCCCGGTGATCGCCGCGATCTGCTCCCGGGTCAGCTCGTCGGGCACGGGGTGTCCTTCGGCGAAGGGGAGCGGGCTCGGGCCCACGGGCTGCCACCCCTCCTCGTCGGGGCCGACCGGCGCGCCGCCCTTCCAGGGGCGGTCGGTGGAGGCCTTGCGCCCCGCGTGGGCGAGCTGGATGCCGGCCACCGTGCCCTGGCTCCTCAGGAAGGCGGTGATGCGGCGCAGCCCCTCGGTCTGGGCGTCGTTCCACAGGCCGAGATCGGCCGGGCTGATCCGCCCCTCCGGGGAGACGGCGGTCGCCTCCACGAGGACGAGGCCGGTGCCGCCGGTGGCGCGCGCCGCGTAGTGCGCGAAGTGCCAGTCGCCCGCCACCCCGGTGCCGGGGCCGGCCGTCTCGGCGCTGTACTGGCACATCGGGGCCATCCAGACCCGGTTGCGGACGGTCAGGGACCTGAGGGTGACGGGCTCGAACAACGCGCTCACGACGGACTCCGTTCGGTTCGTTCGGTTCGTTCGGTTCGCTTCGGCCGCGCGGGCTCGGGGCGCGGCGCAGCGCTCCCCCGGCGGGGCGGGGCCGGGCGGACCGGCCGCTTCGTACGATACTCGTCGTACTACGGTGAATGTCAAACTACGAGAGTGGTCGTACAATGGAGCCGGGTCGCAGGACCCGGACGACCGGAAGAGCGGAGCCGCCGACGTGACCACCGTGACCAGCGCCCGAACGCTCGCACACCCCGCACGTGACGAGATCCGGCTGGACGGAGTGCTCCATGCCCTCGCCGACCCCATGCGCATGACGGTGGTCAGGGAGCTGGCCGCGGCCTCCGGTGAGCTCTCCTGCTCCTGCTTCGACCTGCCGGTCACCAAGTCCACGACCACCCACCACTTCCGCGTGCTCCGCGAGAGCGGTGTGATCCGTCAGGTGTACCGCGGCACGGCCAAGATGAACGAGCTGCGGCGCGAGGAGCTGGACGAGCTCTTCCCCGGCCTGCTGGACGTCGTCCTCGCGGCCGCCGACCGTGAGGCGGACCGCCTCGGCGACATCTGACCCGCTCGCCCGCCGCGCCGCACGACACGACCCGCCGCCGTGCCCCGAGCCGCCCGGCGCGGCGCGATCCACCCGCCCGGCGCGACCCGCGCGCCCCACCCGGCACGACCCGCCCGCCTCGCACGCCGTGGTCCGCCCGCCCTGACGTGATCCGCCCCCGGACACGCGGGCGCCCGCCTCCCCTCGGGGCGGCGGGCGTCAACGGCGGTCGCGGGCGGCGCCGCGGCGGCCGTCACATGTCGCGCATGCGGCCGATCTCGCTGGTCTGCTGCGAGATCACGTCGTTGGCCATCTCCTCGACGCGCACGTTGTTCCCCTCGGTCAGGACCTCGGTCGCCATGGTGACCGCGCCCTGGTGATGGGTGATCATCAGCTTGAGGAACAGCTCGTCGAAGGCCGCCCCCTTCGCGTTCCGCAGCTGGGTGAGCTGGGCCGCGGTGGCCATTCCGGGCATCGACCCGTGGTCGTGGCCGTGGCCGCCGGAGCCGTTCCGCACGCCCTCGGTCTGCTGCCAGCCCTTCATCGCGTCCACTTCGGGCTTCTGCGCCGCCGCGATGCGGTCGGCGAGCTTCCGCACCCGGTCCGACCCGGCGCGGTCGCCGGCCAGCGAGGTCATCTCCAGCGCCTGCTGGTGATGGACGATCATCATCTCGACGTAGCCGCGGTCCGCCGAGTTCGGCTTGTCGTCGGGGAGTTCCTTCGCGGCCTCCTCCGCCGACAGGGTTCTGGCGGGCTCACCGGGCCGGCCGGGGGCCACCACCGACGGTCCGCCGCCCTTCGCGGCGTCCGTCCCCGAGTCCGGGGCCGGGGCCGAGTCGCACGCCGAGAGGAGCAGGCCGGCGCAGACAGCCGCGGCCAGCGCGTACCGGGTGCGGGCGCGGCGGTTCCTGCGGGGCTTCAACACGGCGACCTCCTGTGCCACTTGTGGTGGGCACGAGCGTACTTGCACGGAGGTAAGGAGTGTCGAGCAAAAAAATTCATTACGGCTGCGTTTCCATCTGTTGAGATGTGCATGCAAGGACACATACTGCCGGGGGTCAACGAACCGTTCGACAACGAACGGGACAAGGGAGGATGCAGTGACCCTGTTGCACACCACCCGTGCTCGGCGCAGACAGTTGGGCGTGGCGGCCGCCGCGGCCGGCCTGCTGGCCACGCTCCTGACGGCGGGGCCCGCGGCGGCCATCCCCGATCCGGGCGATCCGCCGGCCCGGGGCAAGGCCGCCGCCGGTGTCGCGGCCGAGACCCGGCAGGCGATCGAGAGCGGTGACGTCCCGGGCGTGGACGAAGTCGTCCACAGCGACAACATCGAGCACGTCACCAATCTCCCCAAGGACGCCCTCCAGGGGACCAATTCGGACCTGGCCTTCCAGGGCCGTTACGCCTTCGCCGGCAACTACGACGGCTTCACGATCTACGACATCCGCAACCCGAGGTCGCCGAAGACCGTGGCCCAGGTCCTGTGCCCCGGTTCCCAGAACGACATCAGCGTCTCGGGCGACCTGCTCTTCCTGTCGACCGACTCCTCGCGCAGCGACGACTCGTGCAGCAGCACGACGCAGCCCGCCAGCGAGAAGTCGTCGTGGGAGGGCATGAAGATCTTCGACATCAGCGACATCCGCAACCCGAAGTACATCGCCGCCGTCGAGACCGCGTGCGGGTCGCACACCCACACGCTCGTCCCCGAGCGCAGGAACGTCTACGTGTACGTCTCCTCGTACTCGCCGAACGCCGCGTTCCCCGACTGCCAGCCGCCGCACGACGGGATCTCCGTCATCAAGGTGCCGCGCAAGGCCCCGCAGCAGGCCGCCGTGGTCAACTTCCCGGTGCTGTTCCCGGGCGAGGGCCCCGACGGCGGCGGCAACCCCGGCGCGCCCACCAACCCGGGCGTCTCCAAGACCACGGGCTGCCACGACGTCACGGTGCTCCCGTCCAAGGACCTGGCCGCCGGCGCCTGCATGGGCGACGGCATCCTGTTCGACATCAAGGACCCGGAGCGGCCGAAGGTCATCGACCGCGTCCAGGACAACGTGAACTTCGCGTTCTGGCACTCGGCGACCTTCAACCAGAAGGCCGACAAGGTCGTCTTCACCGACGAGCTCGGCGGCGGCGGCGGTGCCACCTGCAACGCTGAGGTGGGCCCGAACCGCGGCGCCGACGGCATCTACGACATCAAGGGCAAGGGCGACAAGCGCAAGCTGGTCTTCCGCAGCTACTACAAGATCGACCGCCACCAGGCCGCCACCGAGAACTGCGTCGCCCACAACGGCTCGCTGATCCCGGTCAAGGGCCGCGACATCATGGTCCAGGCCTGGTACCAGGGCGGCGTCTCGGTGTGGGACTTCACCGACTCGTCACGGCCGAAGGAGATCGGCTACTTCGAGCGCGGCCCGCTCAGCGCCACCACCAACGTCACGGGAGGCTCGTGGTCCGCGTACTACTACAACGGCTACATCTACTCCAACGACATGGCCAAGGGCTTCGACGTCCTGAAGATCGACGACCGGCGCACCGACCCTGCTAAGCGGGTGCGGACGGACGAGCTCAACGTCCAGACACAGCCCGACTACTTCGACAGGTCACACGGCTGGGGCCGCTGGGACGACTGACCCGGTACGGCCGCAGGGGCCCCGCCGGGCGGACCACCGCCCGGCGGGGCCCCGAGCTCCCAGTCCAGCCCGTACCGCTGGAACAGCTCCGCGCGCAGCCGCGCGCGGGGCATCGGCGCGCCCGGCAGCAGCACGGCGAACACCGCGCCCATCAGCAGGGCCCGCAGCAGCGGGTACTCCGCGTCCACGTCGGCCGCCCCGTACCGCTCGACCGTGTCGCGCAGCAGGGCCGCCAGCCGCTGCTGCTCCGGGCACTGCACGAAGCCGTCGGCCTGGAGGATGCCCGCCATGTGCGTGCGCATCAGCACCGGATGGTCGGCCGCCAGTCCCAGGATCGCGTCGATCGCCCGCGCGAGCCGCTCCCGCCCGTCGTCCGTGCGCGGCTCCCGCTCCAGGCCCGCCGCGAGCGACCGGTGCATCAGCCGGTGCACCGCCGACTGCAGGAGCTGGCGCTTGCCCGGGAAGTAGTACGAGATCAGACCCCGTGCGGAGCCCGCCCGGTCGGCGATGTCGCCGAGGGTCGTCGCCTCGTACCCCCGCTCGTCGACCAGCTCCACGGTCGCCTGGAGCAGCCGCTCCCGAGATCGTCTCCGCAGCTCTTCATTGACCTCTGCGCTCCGCGGGCTCATGCTGGACTCCTGCGTTGACTGGCTCGCAGCCAATATACTCAGCGCACTCCGCCGACCTGCCGCAGGGCCGGTCGCGGGGATCTGCCATCCGGACCGGGCGACGCGGGGGATCGCCCGGTCCGGTGGCTCCCGCCCGGGACCGGCCCGCCCGATGCGTCCCGCCGGCCGCCGTCAGCCTCCGCCGGGACCGGCCGCCACCGCTCGCCCCTCCTCCGCCGCCTTCGCCCGCCGGGCGGCCAGGGCGCGTTCGTACGAGGCCGCCGCCACCGCCACGACGGCGGCGCCGAGGAGCCAGCCGCCCAGCACGTCGGACGGCCAGTGCACACCCAGGTAGACGCGGGTGAAGCCCACCCCCGCCACGCTCACCGCCGCGAGTGCCACCGCCCACGCCCGGGCCCGTCCGCGCACCCCGTCGCGGTGCAGCAGCCACAGGAGCAGCCCGCACGTCAGCGTGGCGGTCATCGCGTGCCCCGAGGGGAAGGCGGCGAACTGGGCCGTGTCGACGGGATCGGGCCACTGGGGCCGGTCGCGGCCGACGAGTGCCTTGAGCGTCTGCTGGAGGGCGGCCCCCAGGGCGCTCGCGCCGGCGATCCACACGGCGAGCAGACGGTCGCCGCGCCGCCAGAGCCACACGGTGACGGCCGCGGCCAGCAGACGCATCGTCCACGGGTCCCACACCCAGTCCGTCAGGATCCGGTTGGCGCGGGTGGCCGCCGGTTCGCTGACCGCGGACCGGTGCAGGTCCTCGGTGACCGAGCGGTCGAAGGCGAGCAGCGGCTCCCATGCGGTGACGACCAGCACGGTGAGCAGCGCCGACGCCGCGAGCAGGACGCTGCCGGCGAGGCTCGCCGTCCGCGTCCGGCGCGTGGCCCCGGCGCCGGTGACGGCTCCGGGGCGACGGGACGTCTCCGGGGAATCGGGGTGCTCGGGTGACTCGTGAGGTTCGGGGGAGGGCATGTCCTGATCCTTGCCCGTCACCCGGTGCTCACGCCATCGACGCGCGCCCGCCGCCTTCGGGACGCGGGCAGCGGGGGACCGCGCCGGGTCAGCGCAGTGCGTGCAGGGCCGGGACGAAGGCGACGAACAGCGGGACGACGGGCACCAGCGCCGCCGCCGCCGTGAGCCTGAGGCGCCGGCCCGCGGTGAACCGGGGGACGGGGCTCAGCAGCCGGTCCACCCGCTGCGGCACCTGGGCCCCCGGTGTGGGGCACGGTCCGAACGCCCCGCGCTCCTCGTTGAGTTCGACGAGGGCGAGGGCGATGGTCAGCCGGCCGAACCGGCGCGAGGCCACGTCGTCGGCGGCCAGTTCGACCAGCCGGTGCATCTCGTCGCGGAAGGCGGCGAACACCGGGATCTGCGGGAAGCCGCCCGCCAGCGCCGAGGAGCAGTGCAGCAGCCAGTCGTGCCGGGCGTTGGCGTGGCCCTGCTCATGGGCGAGAACGGCGTCGAGCTGCCGCCCCTTGAGCCGCCGCAGTGCCGCGGTGGTGACGACGAGCCGGGGCGCCGCCCCCGGCAGCCACCAGGCGTCGGGGCGTTCGCCCTCCAGCACGACGAGGGGTGCGTCGCCCGGCTCCTCGCCGGGCAGCAGCGGCGAGCGCACCAGCAACTCCCGCCTCCTGGCCCGGCGGCGGGCGCCGGACCGGACGATCTCGCGGGTGAGCATGGCGCCGGTCCACAGGCCCCCGCAGGCCAGCACGACGGCCAGCACAGCGGACCAGGGGCCGATCGCCCCCAGCGCGTAGGCCTCGACGACGCCGTGCGGCGCGGGGGCGAACACATGACCCCGGACCAACTGCCAGGCGGCGGCGGCGCTGAAGACCATCGACAGGGCGAAACAGAGGAGGACGGCTGCCACCACGCACTGCCAGAACCAGAGGGCGACCACGGGCTCACGCTCCGCCCAGTCACCACGCATCATCAGCCTCGGGGCGACGACGGCGGCCACGGCGCCGAGCAGCAGCAGCGCGAGCGAGACCATCATGGGCTCCAGCCTAGAAGTGCGGACTACCCATGGGTACGGCCTGGCGGCGCAAGTGACGCACGCCACGTCCCTCCGCGCCCCCCGCGGGGCCGGGCGGGCTCAGAGGGCGAGCAGCATCGCCAGCATCGCGAGGGCCATGGAGAGGCGGCAGGCGACGGCCACCTCGGGCCGTCCCGCCCGGTCGGAGGCGGCGAACGGTGCGGCCGGGCCGGCGGTCCCGGCCGCGGGCGCGGGCACCAGGAGGGTGCCGGCCCGCAGGGCGTAGCCGGCGAAGTACACCAGCAGGACCGCCGTCAGCAGCGGCGGCCCGGCGGGGGCGGCGGACAGGTGCGCCGTGTGCCCGCCGGCGGGCCCGCTCATGGCGGCGGCCATGTGGACCATCGCCAGACAGCTCACCAGATGGTGCACCGGGTGGTGGTGCCCGCCGCCCGGCCCCGCGCGCAGCGTCCACAGCGCGCGCAGCCCGGCCGCGCCGAACACCGCCGCGTACACCGCCCAGTGCCACGGCGGCGGGGAGAGCACGGCGGCCGGCACGGCCATCGCGGCCATGCCGAAACCCATCAGCGCCTCGCCCCCGGCGGCCTCCCGCGCGGCTCCTCGGCAGCTGCGCATCCGTGACAGGCAGTAGACGCCCGTGGCCAGGCACGACACCATCAGCAGCCAGCCGGGCACCGTCGGTTGGTGCACCTGCCTCCCCCTTCGATCTCCGTGATCTCTGCGACCCGCTCGACCGTGCACCGGACGCGCGTTCCCGCGCCGACAGGGAAGCGATGCCCGCCCAGTACGCCCGTACGCGAGCGCACGGGCGTACTGGGGGAGCGCGAGCGGGCGCGCGCACCGCACGGGGCGGCCCCGGGGCGGTGGATCGGGGCGCGTTACCCTCGTCCGCAGACCATCCGTGCCGCCGGCACGCAGCAGATACGGAGCCGCCCATGGACACCGCGACCTCCCCGGCCCGCGGCCGGCTCACCTACCGTGACGCCGGGCCGGCCGACGTCCCGGGGATCGTCGCGCTGGTCGAGTCGGCGTACCGGGGGGATTCCAGCCGGACCGGCTGGACGACCGAGGCGGACATCCTGGACGGCCGGCGCACCGACGCGGAGGGCGTGGCCCAGGTGATCAGCGCGCCCGGCAGCCGCCTGCTGGTCGCCGAGCGCGACGGCGGGATCGTCGCCTGCTGCCAGCTGGAGCACCGGGGGCACGCCGCGTACTTCGGCATGTTCGCCGTCCGGCCCGGACTCCAGGGGGAGGGGCTCGGGGGCACGGTGATCGCCGAGGCGGAGCGGCAGGCGGCCGGCGCCTGGGGCGTGTCCGAGATGCACATGACCGTGATCACGGTCCGCGAGGAGCTGATCGCCTGGTACGAGCGCCGCGGCTACCGCCGTACGGGCACGCTGAGCCCGTTCCCGTACGGTGACGAGCGCTTCGGAATCCCACGGCGCGACGACCTCGCGTTCGAGCTGCTGGTGAAGGAGCTGGGCTGACGGCGGCCGACCGACCGCCGGGCCCCGCGCATCAGGCGGTGAAGCGGCCGGTCCGGCGGATCTCCGGGTAGTCGGTCGTGGCGCCGTCCAGCTCCAGGGCGCGCGCCAGCCGCAGCTGCTCCTGGGTGTTCACCACCCACCCGATGACCCGCAGCCCCTCGCCGTGCGCGTGCTCCACGGTCTCCAGCGTCAGTCTGCGGATGTTCAGCGCCAGGGCCGACGCGCCCGCCGCCTGCGCCCGGTCCACCACGTCCGGGCCCCAGCGGCTCGCGATCAGCACCGTCCGCACCCCGGGGACGAGGGCCGCGATCTCCACGAGCGCGTCGTCGTGGAACGAGGACACCTCCACCCGCGGCACCAGGTCCCGCCGCCGCATCACCTCCGCGAGGGCGCGGGCGGCGGCCGCGTCCTTGATCTCCGCCTGGAGCGGCGCGTCCACGGCGTCGAGCACCTCGTCGAGGACGGGCACCCGCTCGCCCCCGCCCGCGTCGAGCCGGCGGAGCTCGGCGAGCGTCTTGTCGGCCACCGCGCCGTGCCCGTCGGTCGTGCGGTCCACGTCGGCGTCGTGCATGACGGCCAGCGCGCCGTCCTTGGTGAGGTGGAGATCGAGTTCGATGGCGTCCATGCCGCACCGCTCGGCCCGGACGAAGGAGCGCAGGGTGTTCTCCGGTTCGACGCCCATGACGCCGCGGTGACCGATGGTGAGGAACGTCAAGGTCGTCTCGCTTCCGTCGACGGCGGCTCCCGCGCGATGGACCCGCTCGACCGCGCGGCTCGGTCGCAGCCTAGCGGCGGCTCCCCGGGACGGAACCGTTCCCGCACGGGGTGTCCGGAAGGTGTTCCTCCGGCGGTGCAGGGCAGGTGCGACGGGAGTGCCGGGAGCTGCGGGCGGTGCGTCGCGGCGAGCGGCCGGGCACCTGGCCGGACGCCTCGGCATGCCCCGGAAGCGACTGCGCAAACCATGAGATGCCGAAAATACTTCGGCGACGAGGGGGGTCCGGCAGGATAATTTCCCTGTCTCCCCTTGTCCAGGAGAACGACCCATGGATACGGTGTCTTGACGCGAGGTTCTCCCGTGAAGGAAGTGACATGACGGAAATTCTTGTGCAGGACGCGACTGCCGGGGGTATGACCGGCACCGGCCGGGTGATCGACCACCCGAGCTGGCCGGTGCTCAAGAACGCCGTCGAGGAGATCCGCCCCTGGCAGTCCGCCGACGGCTCGATCGACTTCGACGCCGAGGGCGCCCCCGCGCGCAGCACCGCCGAGGACGCGGTGGCCCGGGTGGCCGGCGCGATACGCGACATCTCCCCGCTGCTGCCCCACGACGAGGCCTACCACCGGGCGCTCGTCGCGGACCTGCACGCCTGGGCCGACGGCGGCTTCGCCGTGCCCGACTTCCTCGACTCGCTGCTCGCCTTCCACCCGGCCGCGGGCCGCGCGGACGGCCTCCAGCACCTCGTCGTCTTCCCCATGTACACGCAGAACGGCAACCCGGACCGCAACCTCGAGGCCGTCGTGCTGCGGATGGTCTGGCCCGAGTGGCTCGCCGAGCTGGAGCGCACCCGCTACGACAACCCGCTCTTCTGCGGCATCACCTTCGAGGACTTCACAGCGGGCTACGACACCAACTCCGCCGTCCTCTTCCCGGAGACCATCGCGGTGCGCGAGGCCCCCGAGCGCTTCACCTGGGGCGGCATCTTCTGCGACCGCGAGGCCGCGCGCTTCCGGGCCGTCACCGAGGAGTCCGTCCGCATCCTCGGGCTGGAGCTGCCCGAGGACATCCGCGAGATGGTCGGCGACCAGACCCGCTGCGAGCAGGCGTTCGTCCTGTGGGACATGGTCCACGACCGCACCCACAGCCACGGAGACCTGCCGTTCGACCCGTTCATGATCAAGCAGCGCCAGCCGTTCTGGATGTACGGCCTGGAGGAGCTGCGCTGCGACCTCACCGCCTTCAAGGAGGCCGTGAAGCTGGAGTCCGAGGGCAACCGGCACGGCCGCGACGTCCAGTACGCCGTCCTGTTCGACCGGATGTTCCGCTTCCCGGTCACCGGCGACCGCGTCCGCAACTACGACGGACTCGGCGGCCAGCTGCTCTTCGCCTACCTCCACAAGCACGACGTCGTCCGCTGGACCGACAACACGCTCAAGATCGACTGGGACCGGGCGCCGCAGGTCACCAACGAGCTGTGCGCCGAGATCGAGAAGCTCTACCGCGACGGCATCGACCGCCCCAAGCTGGTCCACTGGTTCGCCGCGTACGACCTGGTCTCCACCTATCTCGCCCCGCACCCCGGCTCCCGCTGGGCCAAGGGTCCCGACGCCCTGGACCTGTCGCTGCCGCCGCGCAAGCTGGTCGACGACGTGCTCCCCGACGAATTTCCGCTCAGCATGTTCTATGAGGCGCTTGCCAAGAAGCTGAAGGGCGTGATCGCCTCCACCAAGGGCATCACCGCCGCCTCGGCTCCCCGGGGTGCCGGTGCGGCCGGCACCGGGCAGGCGTCCGGAGCCGCCGCGTGACCTCGACGACCCAGGAGGCGACCATGAACAGCGACACGAGCGGGGCACTCGAGGGTGCGGTCGTCGCGGTGGCCGGCGCGGCCGGACCCGCGGGCCGGGCCGCCCTGCTGCGGCTGGCCGAGGCCGGTGCGACGGTCGTCGCCTCCGACGCCGACGCCGAACGCCTGGCCGAAGCCGTGGACGCCGCCCGCTACGCCCACGGAGGCGCCACCGTCACCGGCGACACGGTGGACCTGCTGGACCTGGCCGCCACCCGTGAGTGGGCGGCCAAGACCGAGAAGGAGTTCGGCAGGATCGACGGCGTCGTCCACCTCGTCGGCGGCTGGCGGGGGAGCGCGGGCTTCACCGCCTCCGACCCCGCCGACTGGGCGCTGCTGGAGAAGCTGCTGATCCGTACCGTCCAGAACACCTCGCTCGCCTTCCACGACGCGCTGCTCCGCAGCGACCTCGGACGCTACGTGCTGATCAGCGCGGCGGGCGCGAGCAAGCCCACCGCGGGCAACGCCGCCTACTCCGCGGCCAAGGCCGCGGCCGAGGCGTGGACGCTCGCCCTGGCCGACTCCTTCCGCAAGGCGGGGGGCGACGAGGGCCCGTCGGCGGCGGCTGCCATCCTGGTGGTCAAGGCACTGGTGCACGACGCCATGCGCGCCGAGCGCCCGAATGCGAAGTTCGCGGGCTTCACGGACGTGACGGAGCTGGCGGACGCCATCGCCGGCGTCTGGGACCGGCCCGCCCGGGAACTGAATGGACAGCGTCTGTGGCTGACCCCCGCTCCGTGAAGACCGACGCCCGGCGTCACCACGACCCCTCCGTCCGCGGATTCGCCAGCGACAACTACGCGGGAGCCCACCCCGAGGTCCTCGCCGCGCTCGCCCTCGCCAACGGCGGCCACCAGGTCGCCTACGGCGAGGACGACTACACGGACCACCTCCAGCGGATCGTCCACAGCCATTTCGGGGCGCATGCCGAGGCGTTCCCGGTCTTCAACGGCACCGGCGCCAACGTGACCGCGCTCCAGGCCCTGACCGACCGCTGGGGCGCCGTCATCTGCGCCGAGTCCGCCCACATCAACGTCGACGAGGGCGGAGCCCCCGAACGGATGGGCGGCCTCAAGCTCCTCACCGTGCCGACGCCGGACGGCAAGCTCACCCCCGAGCTGATCGACCGGCAGGCGTTCGGCTGGGAGGACGAGCACCGGGCCATGCCCCAGGTCGTCTCCATCACCCAGAACACCGAACTGGGCACCGTCTACACGGTGGACGAGATCCGCGCCGTCGTCGACCACGCCCACGGCCACGGCATGAAGGTGCACCTCGACGGCGCGCGGATAGCCAACGCGGCGGCCTCGCTGGACGTGCCCATGCGCGCGTTCACCAACGCGGCCGGCGTCGACGTGATCTCCCTCGGCGGCACGAAGAACGGCATGCTCTTCGGCGAGGCGGTCGTGGTGCTGAACCCGGACGCCGTCAGCCACATGAAGCATCTCCGCAAGATGTCCATGCAGCTCGCCTCCAAGATGCGCTTCGTCTCCGTCCAGTTCGAGGCCCTGCTCGCCAAGGACCTGTGGCTGCGCAACGCCCGCCACTCCAACGCCATGGCGCAGCGCCTCGCCGAGGGCGTCCGAGGGGTCGACGGGGTGGAGATCCTTCATCCCGTGCAGGCCAACGCGGTCTTCGCGCGGCTGCCGCACGAGGTGACCCGGCGGCTTCAGGAGCGCTTCCGCTTCTACTTCTGGGACGAGGCGGCCGGAGACGTCCGCTGGATGTGCTCGTTCGACACCGCCGAGGACGACGTGGACGCCTTCGTCCAGGCCCTCAAGGAGGAGATGGCGCGCTGACCGCCCTCCCACCAAGTGCATAAGAATGCGGTCGACCGGAAATCAATTGACGACCGGCCGGTCGCATTCCTACGCTCTGACGCCATGGAACTGATCCGTGCTCACCCGTCGATCACTGCATACACGGCGCAGAGCGAGGCCATCGACCATGGCCACCCGCTGGTGCGAAGCACCGCGGCCGACCTCGGTGCCGAGACAAGCGATGCATACACATACGCTCAGGCCGCCTACCACCACATCCGCGACCGGATAGCCCACTCCGCCGACATCGGGGCGGAGGAGGTCACCTGGTGCGCCTCCGACGTCCTCGCCCGGGGCCACGGCATCTGCCACGCCAAGTCCCACGCCCTGACGGCACTGCTGCGCGCCGCAGGCATCCCCACCGCACTGTGCTACCAGCGCCTCACCGAGGACGACGGAACGGCGCCGGTGCTCCACGGGCTCGTCGCGGTCCGGCTGCCGGGCCGTGAGCGCTGGGACCGGCAGGACCCGCGGGGCAACGTCCGCGGGATCGACGCCCGCTTCAGTCTCGACACGGAACGGCTGGCCTGGACCGTGCGCGAGGAACTCGGCGAGGCGGACTGCCCGGTGCTCTTCGACGCGCCCCACCCCGCGGTGCTCGCGGCCCTGCGGGCGGCTCCCGACCGGCGGACGCTCTGGCCCATGCTTCCCGCGGAGTTCTGACCGGCGGGCGCCCGGGAGTTCCCCGCCGGCGGGGCGTGCGCGGCCGGGTCGCCGCGTCCGGGCGCGGCGACCCGGTACGACCGCGCGCCCCGTACCGCCCGGGCCGGGGCGGTACGGGGCGCGCGGTGACGGTCAGCGGCTCTCGCGGACCTCGGCCGGAGTCGGCGCCGTGCCCCCGAGGTGTGCGGGCACCCACCAGGTGTCGTCGGCGTCCTTGGGGCGCACGGGATAGGCGCGCTGGGCCGCCTCCAGCAGTTCCTGCACCCGCTCGCGCAGCCGCCGGGTGATCGCTCCCGCGTACTGGTCGGCCGGCGCCTCGACGGGCTCGCCGACCCTGATCGTCACCGGGATGTGCGCGCGCTTGAAGTTCCGCGGGCGCCCCTTCGTCCACACGCGCTGGGTGCCCCACAGTGCCATGGGGATCAGCGGCACCCCGGCCTCCTGGGCGAGGCGCGCGGCGCCGGACTTGAACGACTTCAGCGTGAACGACTGGGAGATCGTCGCCTCCGGGAAGACGCCCACGATCTCGCCGGAGCGCAGCGACTCCAGCGCGTGCTTGTACGCGTCCTCGCCCTGCTCGCGGTCGACCGGGATGTGCTTCATGCCGCGCATGAGCGGCCCGGAGACCTTGTGGCGGAAGACCGAGTCCTTGGCCATGAAGCGGACCAGGCGCTTCTGCGGCAGTGCGGCGAGGCCGGTGAAGATGAAGTCCAGGTAGCTGATGTGGTTGCTGACGAGGACGGCGCCGCCCGAGCGGGGGATGTTCTCGGAGCCCTGGGTGTCGATCTTCAGGTCCAGTGCCTTGAACATCGTGAGTGCGGCACCGACGACCGGCCGATAGACGAGCTCTGCCATCTGGGGAGGACCCTTTCGTCGTACCCGGGGAGGGTTCTCCCGGTGGAAGTTACGCAGCCGTAGGTTTTCGGCTTCGGGGCGATCGTGCCCCATGTGTGCCGTGCTGACCAGCCCTGGCGCGGTCCATGGGCGAGATTCTCGTCACGTTCCGCCGCCGGGGCGTCACCGGTGGCGGCCACCGGCCGCACCCCGCGCCGACCGGCGGGAATGCGGCCGGCTCCGCGGAGCGCTGGACACGGGGACAACGTACGAACGGCACGGAGGAGTTCCACTCGTGGGCGACACGGCAGCGGACGGGGCGCTCGGCGCCGGGGACCTGGGCGCGGAACTCGGCCGCCGTGCGACGCTCGTCCAGTTCTCCACGGCGTTCTGCCAGCCCTGCCGGGCCACCCGCCGGACCCTCGCCGATGTCGCCGCCATGGTCGACGGCGTGACGCACGTGGAGATCGACGCCGAGGCGCACCTGGACCTCGTGCGACGGCTGGACGTCCGCGCCACCCCCACCGTGCTGGTCCTCGACGCGGCCGGCCGGATCGTCGTCCGGGCGGCGGGCGAGCCCCGCCGGGCCGACGTCATCGCGGCGCTCGGACGGGCGATGTGACCCGCCGTGAGGTCCGTCCCACATGCCGAGGCGTACTTGACTGCACACGGCAACCATCGTCAGGCTGGCCACTGTGCATCAGGAACTCCTTCTCCACGGGCGGCTCCACGTCGACCTCGCCCGTAACGCGAGCGCGCGCTGTCGGGCTGCCGGAGCAGCCGCAGCCCGTCCGTAGCCACTCCCGAAGAAGGACCTTTCGATGACCGCGTCGATCGATCTCGGCACCGCCTCGCCCCTCGCCTCCGCCGCCCCGCGTCCCGCGCCCCCGTCCGTCGTCGCGCCCCGGAACGCGCCGACCGCATCCGTGGCCCCCGTTCCCGCAGCCCCCGTCGCCGCACCCGTGGAGCCCGTTCCGGCCGGCCCGGACACGCCCGGGCTGCTGCGCTCCGTCTTCCGGCGGCACGCCGCCGGGGTCGCCGTGATCACCGCGCACGGCGAGCGCCCCGTCGGGTTCACCGCCACCTCGCTCACCTCCGTCGCCGCCGAGCCGCCGCTCGTCTCGTTCGGCATCGGCACCGGCTCCTCCAGCTGGCCGGTGCTGGCGGAGGCCGACCACGTCGGCGTGCACGTACTCGGCGAGCACCAGGACGATCTCGCCGCCCGGTTCGCCCGCAGCGGCGTCGACCGCTTCGCCGAACCCACCGGATGGCGCACCGGGCCCCAGGGGGTACCGGTGCTCGACGGCGTGCTGGCCTGGCTGGTCGGCCGGGTGGTGGCGCGGGTGCCGGCCGGCGACCACAGCATCGTCATAGCCGAGATCGTCGACGGCGGACACGGCCCCGAGGGCAGCCCGTTGCTCTACCACCAGGGGCGTTTCACGGGCCTGCGGACCTGAGGCCGCCGGCCGTTGGCCAGATCACATGTCAAAGCGCTTGCTTAGTCGTATCGGGGCGGGTGTACTGGCGAGTAATATTTCGTTCGGAGCGCGGCCCGCCCCGACCGGGATCCGCCCCACAGGACGCCTATGCTGCGTTCACAAGGGATTCCAGTAGAGACGATGCAGTAGGAGAGCCGGCGTGAGCCTGAGGATCGTTGTCTGTGTGAAGTACGTGCCCGACGCCACCGGCGACCGGCACTTCGCCGATGACCTGACCGTCGACCGGGACGACGTCGACGGCCTGCTGTCGGAGCTGGACGAGTACGCGGTGGAGCAGGCGCTGCAGATCGCGGAGAACGCCGACGACGCCGAGGTGACGGTGTTGACGGTGGGTCCGGAGGACGCGAAGGACGCGCTGCGCAAGGCTCTGTCGATGGGTGCGGACAAGGCGATCCATGTCGAGGACGACGATCTGCACGGTACGGATGTGATCGGTACGTCGCTGGTGCTGGCGAAGGCGGTCGAGAAGGCCGGTTTCGATCTGGTGATCTCGGGGATGGCGTCGACGGACGGCACGATGGGTGTGGTTCCGGCGCTGCTGGCGGAGCGGCTGGGTGTGCCGCAGGTGACGCTGCTGTCGGAGGTGTCGGTCGAGGGTGGCACGGTGACGGGCCGCCGGGACGGTGACACGGCGTCGGAGCAGCTGGAGGCGTCGCTGCCGGCGGTGGTGTCGGTGACGGACCAGTCGGGCGAGGCCCGGTACCCGTCGTTCAAGGGGATCATGGCGGCGAAGAAGAAGCCGGTGGAGTCCTGGGACCTGGAGGACCTGGAGATCGACGCGGACGAGGTCGGTCTCGCGGGTGCGTGGAGCGCGGTGGACTCGGCGGCCGAGCGTCCGGCGCGCACGGCGGGCACGATCGTCAAGGACGAGGGCGAGGGCGGCAGGCAGCTCGCCGAGTTCCTCGCGGGTCAGAAGTTCGTCTGACGACGCCCGGCGGGTCGGATGTTCGTCCGATGCCCGGTCTTTCTCGTTCCCCGTTCGTCTTTCACAGCAGGAGAGTTGTCCCATGGCTGAAGTTCTCGTCTTTGTCGATCACGTGGACGGTGCGGTCCGCAAGCCCACGCTGGAGCTGCTGACGCTGGCGCGTCGGATCGGTGAGCCGGTCGCGGTGGCGGTGGGTGCGGGTGCCGCCGACACGGCGTCGGTGCTGGCCGGGCACGGTGCGGTGCGGGTGCTGACGGCGGACGCGCCGGAGTTCGCGGAGTACCTGGTGGTCCCGAAGGTGGAGGCGTTGCAGGCCGCGGTCGAGGCGGTGTCGCCTTCGGCGGTGCTGGTGCCGTCGTCCGCGGAGGGCAAGGAGATCGCGGCGCGTCTGGCGGTGCGGATCGGTTCGGGTCTGATCACCGACGCGGTCGATCTGGAGGCCGGTGAGCAGGGTCCGGTGGCGACGCAGTCGGCGTTCGCCGCGTCGTTCACGACGAAGTCGCGTGTGTCGAAGGGTGTTCCGGTCGTCACGGTGAAGCCGAACTCGGCTCCGGTGGAGCCGGTTCAGGCCGCGGGTGCGGTCGAGGCGCTGGCGGTGTCGTTCTCGGAGAAGGCGACGGGGACGCGGGTGACCTCGCGTACGCCGCGGGAGTCGACCGGGCGTCCGGAGCTGACCGAGGCGGCGATCGTGGTCTCCGGTGGCCGGGGTGTCAACGGCGCGGAGAACTTCGCGGTCATCGAGGCGCTGGCGGACTCGCTCGGTGCGGCGGTCGGCGCCTCGCGTGCCGCGGTCGACGCGGGCTGGTACCCGCACACCAACCAGGTCGGCCAGACCGGCAAGAGCGTGTCCCCGCAGCTGTACATCGCCTCCGGCATCTCCGGCGCGATCCAGCACCGGGCCGGCATGCAGACCTCGAAGACCATCGTCGCGATCAACAAGGACGCCGAGGCCCCGATCTTCGACCTCGTCGACTACGGCGTCGTCGGCGACCTCTTCGCCGTCGTCCCCCAGCTCACCGAGGAGATCAACACCCGCAAGGGCTGACCTCCCCGGAACCACACACCCGACAGGGGCCGCACGGTGACCACCACCGCGCGGCCCCTGCCGCATGTCACGCACCATTGACGCAGGTCACGGCCGCCCGATAGCGTAATTTCAACAGAATGTTGATTCCGTGGAGCGGAAAGCACGGACACGACGTGTGCGGAGGGTGTGGGATGGGTCAGCAGGAGAAGGTGGCGACGAGCCTCGCGGGCGCGGTCAGCGAGGGCATCAGCGCGTCCCTCGCGCCGGTGGACGCCGAGCTCGCCCGCCGCTACCCGGGAGATCCCGGCACACGCCAGCCCGTCCACACCGTCTACGTCCCCGGCGAGGTCTTCGGCGCCGGCACCGTGCGCGCCTGGGGCGACCAGGCGCTCGCCGCACTCGACGAGCACGCCCCCGACGCCCGCACCTTCGCCGCCGTCCTCGGACTTCCCGACGAGCTCGCCGAGCCCGTCTACTCCCGCGTCAGGGCCAAGCTGGAGCGCGAGCCGGTGGAGGACCTGCGCGTCGACTTCGAGGACGGCTACGCGGGCACCGACGAGGACGCGGACGCGGCGCGCGCCGCCCGGCTGATCTCCGCGGCGTACGCGGACGGCACCGCCGCGCCGTACATGGGCATCCGGATGAAGTGCATGGAAGCCGCCGTGCGCGACCGGGGCATCCGCACCCTCGACGTGTTCCTCACCGGCCTGATGGAGGCGGGCGGCCTGCCCGACGGGCTGGTGCTCACCCTGCCGAAGGTCACGTACACCGAACAGGTCGGCGCCATGGTGCGCCTCGTCGAGGAGTTCGAGAAGGCGCGCGGTCTGGACGCGGGCCGGATCGGCTTCGAGATCCAGATCGAGACCAGCCAGTCCATCCTCGGACCCGACGGCACCGCCACCGTCGCCCGTATGATCGACGCCGCCGAGGGCCGGGCGACCGGACTGCACTACGGCACCTTCGACTACAGCGCCTGCCTCGGCGTCTCCGCCGCCCACCAGGCGAGCGACCACCCCGCGGCCGACCACGCCAAGGCGGTCATGCAGGTCGCCGCCGCCGGCACCGGGGTACGGGTCTCGGACGGCTCCACCAACGTGCTCCCGGTCGGGTCCACCGCCAAGGTCCACGACGCCTGGCGGCTGCACTACGGGCTCACCCGCCGCGCCCTCGCCCGCGCCTACTACCAGGGCTGGGACATGCACCCGGGGCACCTGCCCACCCGCTACGCCGCCGTCTTCGCCTTCTACCGGGGCGGCTTCGAGCAGGCGTCCGCGCGCCTCGCGGCCTACGCCGGCCACGCTGGCGGCGATGTCATGGACGAGCCGGCCACCGCGAAGGCCCTCAGCTCCTACCTGCTGCGCGGCATCGACTGCGGGGCCCTCGACAGCGCCGAGGTCGCCCGGCTCACCGGCCTGACCCGAGCCGACCTCGACGCCTTCGCCGCGCCCCGCCGCGGCGATCTGACCGCCTCCGCCCAGTAGCCCCGGGCGGTGTGACGCACCGCGTGCCGGCGGGCCGCCTTCCGCGGCCCGCCCCCGGGGTCAGCCCGCCGGCGGGATCTCCCCCGAGCCGCGGGGGATCAGCGCCGTGTCGAGGGTGACCTGACGGGGCGCCTCGCTCACGCCGTCCAGCCGGCGGAAGAGCCGCTCCGCCGCGGTGCGGCCGAGGGCCGCCGCGTCCTGGGCTATCACCGTGATGCCGAGCAGGTCCGCGAGCTCGATGTCGTCGAAGCCGACCAGCGCCACCGGCCGCTCGCAGGCGGCGAGATGGCGTACGACGGTGACGGTCACCCGGTTGTTCCCCGCGAGGATCGCGGTCACCGGCTCCGGAGCGGCCAGCATCGCGGCCACGGCGTCGCGGACCCGCTCCGGGGCGGTGGAGCCGAGCGACACCCAGGAGTCGTCGATCGCGAGTCCCGCGTCCGCCATCGCCGCGCGGTAGCCGCGCAGACGTTCGGCCGCCGTGTGGATCCGGGGCTGGTCGCCGATGAAGGCGATCCGCCGGTGGCCGTGCGCGATCAGATGGGCCGCGCCCGAGCGGGCGCCGCCGAAGCTGTCGGAGAGCACCGCGTCGGCCTCGATGCGCCCCGCGGGCCGGTCCACGAAGACCGTGGCCACCCCGGCCTTGATCTCCGGCTCCAGGTAGCGGTGGTCGTCGCCCGCCGGGATGACGATCAGACCGTCCACGCGCCGGGCGCACAGCGCCAGCACCAACTCCTGTTCACGGCCCGGGTCCTCCGCGCTCGAACCGTTGATGAGCAGCGCGCCGTGCGCTCTGGCCACTTCCTCGACCGCGCGGCTCAGCGGACCGTAGAACGGGTCGGCGAGGTCCTCCAGGACCAGTCCGATCGACGCCGTGCGCCCCTTCCGCAGCACCCGGGCGCTGTCGTTGCGGCGGAATCCGAGGGACTCGATGGCCTCCTGCACGCGGCGCTCGGTGTCCGGGGTGACCCCGGGCTCGGCGTTGACCACCCGGGAGACGGTCTTGAGGCCCACTCCGGCACGTGCCGCCACGTCCTTCATCGTCGGCCGGTTCCCGTACCGCGGCTCGGCGCCGCCGGGAGGGCCCGTCACGGGCTGGGGGCGGGTCGTTTCGGCCACGAGGCGCCTTCGGTCGGGGGTCGGTGGACGCGTCCGATGGTATGGGATGGTGTGGCATCGGGCATAGGGCCTGGACAACGTTGTCATGCCCGATGGACACTGGTACGGAACGCCAGCTCCGACCATCTCCCCGGGGGACCGCACGCCCATGCACACCAGCCTCGTCGCCGCGCTCGACATCGGCGGCACCAAGATCGCCGGAGCCTTGGTGGACGGTGACGGCGACCTCCTGCTCCGCGCCCAGCGGCCGACTCCGGCCGAGGGGGACGCCGAGACCGTGATGGGTGCCGTGTCCGCCGTTCTCGACGATCTCGCGGCCTCCCCGCTGTGGCCGGGAGTCGTCGCCGTGGGGATCGGCAGCGCGGGCCCCGTCGACCGGTCCGCCGGCACCGTGAGCCCCGTCAACGTGCCCGGCTGGCGCGGCTTCCCGCTCGTCGAACGGGTCTCGCGGGCGGTCGGCGGCCTGCCCGTGGACCTGGTGGGCGACGGCGTCGCCGTCACCGCCGCCGAACACTGGCGCGGCGCGGCGCGCGGCTTCGGCAACGCGCTGTGCATGGTGGTGTCCACCGGAGTCGGCGGCGGCCTGGTGCTCGACGGGCGCCTGCACACCGGACCGACCGGCAACGCCGGGCACATCGGACACATCAGCGTCGACCTGGACGGCGACCTCTGCCCCTGCGGCGCCCGGGGCTGCGTCGAGCGCATCGCCAGCGGACCGAACATCGCCCGCCGGGCACTCGAGCAGGGCTGGACGCCCGGCCGGGACGGCGACGCCACGGCCGCCGCCGTCGCCGCCGCGGCCCGCGCGGGCGACCCGGTGGCGATCGCCTCCTTCGAGCGGGCCGCGCAGGCGCTCGCGGCGGGCATCGCCGCCACCGCCACCCTCGCCGACCTCGACATCGCCGTCATCGGCGGCGGCGTCGCGGGCGCCGGCGAGGTGTTGTTCGACCCGCTGCGCAGGTCCCTGCGGGACTACGCCGCCCTCTCCTTCGTCCGCCGGCTGACGATCGCTCCCGCGCGCATGGGCACGGACGCCGGACTCGTGGGCGCGGCGGCGGCCGCGCTCCTCGGCCGCCGCCCGGAGCGCACCCCGGCCTGAGCGGTCCGGCCCGGGGGAGCGGAGGCACGCACGGTGGGGCCGTACCGCCCGCCCGCGCCCACCGCGGGCCCCGTCCACGGCCGGCCGCCCCGGGCCTCACCCCTGCGGGACGCACACCGCCCGGGCGGCGGCCTCTGGCGGCGCCACCCGGCCGCCGCCGCTTGCCGCGCTCACCAGTGCCGGCCCGTCTGCTGCTGCTGGGGCACGATCACCAGGAAGGCGTCGGACTCCAGGTCCATCACCACCTCGGCTGCGAGGCCCTCGTCCCGGCGGTGCCGGGCGTACTGCTCGGCGTGCCGGCTGCCCCGCGGGTCTCCCGCGGGGAACGTCTCCAACACCGTACGGCGCATCTCCGTGTCCCCTTCGTCTCTCCCGCTCCAACGACCCGCCCCGCGAGGTGTCACGGCTACGGCCCGGCCACAGTTGAGCGGCTGATCGGCCAAGCGGTTCGGGCCGCCGGTTTCCGTGGCAGGGTGTTGCGGGCAATCCACAGTGGGCTACGGAAGAGGGGGACCCGTGATCGTCTGGATCAACGGTTCATTCGGAGCGGGCAAGACCAGCACCGCGCGCGAACTGATCGATCTGATCCCGAACAGCACGTTGTTCGACCCCGAACTCGTCGGTGACGCCCTGGGGTCCCTGCTGCCCCGCAAGCGGCTCGACGAGGTCACCGACTACCAGGACCTGCCGATCTGGCGCCGCCTGGTGGTGGACACGGCGGCCGCCCTGCTGGCAGAGCTGGGAGGTGTGCTCGTGGTGCCCATGACCGTGCTGCGCCAGGAGTACCGGGACGAGATCTTCGGAGGTCTCGCCGCCCGCCGCATAGCCGTGCGGCATGTGCTGCTGGCGCCTGCTGAAACGATTTTGCGCGCACGTATCGCCGGTCGCGAGACACCCGGGACACCGGACGGCGAACTCCGCGTCCGTCAGTGGTCGTACGACCACGTCGAGCACTACCTGGCGGCGCTGCCGTGGCTCACCGCGGACGCCCACGTCGTCGACACCGGCCACGTCGGACCCCGGGAGGCCGCGCGGCTCGTCGCGGCCGCCGTCAGCAGCGGCGAGGCACCGGCCTGCGAGATCGTGCAGACACCCGAGCCGACCGCCGAGACCGTCGCCGCCGGCGTCCTGCTCTTCGACGAGGAGGGCAGGGTGCTGCTCGTCGACCCGACCTACAAGCCGGGCTGGGAGTTCCCGGGCGGGGTGGTCGAACGCGGCGAGGCGCCCGCGCGCGCCGGGGTCCGGGAGGTCCACGAGGAACTCGGCATCCGGCTGGGGGAGGTGCCCCGGCTGCTCGTCATCGACTGGGAGCCCGCCCGCCCCCCGGCCTTCGGCGGCCTGCGCCTGCTCTTCGACGGCGGCACGCTGCCCGCCGCGACGGCGCGCACGGTGCGGCTGCCGGGGCCCGAACTGCGCGACTGGCGCTTCGTCTCCGAACAGGAGGCGGCCGGGCTGCTGCCCCCGAACCGCTACGAGCGCCTGCGCTGGGCGCTGCGGGCCCGGGAGCGCGGCACGGTCCTCAACCTGGAGGCGGGCGTCCCCGTCGGCTGACCGGACCCCAGGGCGTGCTGCGGGAGTCCGCCCGTCCCGCGCCGTCCGGACGGTGCGCCGGCACCTCGGCCCCGTACCGGGCGGCCGGTCCACCGGCCGCTCCGGTACGGCCGCCCCGGACCCGCCCCGACACGGCCGCCCCGGACCCGCCCGGACGCGGCGCCCCGGGTCAGGCCCGCTTGGACGCGGCGTAGTTGGAGAGGAACAGCGCCTCGGCGACGGAGAGCCGCTCCAGTTCCTCGGGCGAGACGCTCTCGTTGACCGCGTGGATCTGCGCCTCCGGCTCGCTCAGGCCGATCAGCAGGATCTCCGCCTCCGGGTAGAGCGCGGCCAGCGTGCTGCACAGCGGGATCGAGCCGCCCATGCCGGACGCCTGCATCTCCTCACCCGGGTACGCCACCCGCATCGCCTCCGCCATCGACGTGTACGCCGGGCTCGTCACGTCGGCCTGGAACGCCTGCCCCTGCCCGACCTGCTCCATCGACACCCGGGCGTTCCACGGCGTGTGCTTCTCGATGTGCGCGAACAGCAGCTCGGTCGCCTCCGCGGCGTCCTGGCCGGGCGGCACCCGCAGGCTGATCTGGGCCCGGGCCGACGCCGGGACGGACGGCGTGGCACCGGCCACCGGGTGGCAGTCGATGCCGATGACGGTGACCGCGGGGCGCGCCCAGATCCGGTCCGCGACCGTACCGGCGCCGGGCAGCTCCACGCCCGGGAGCACCCGGGCGTCCCTGCGGAACTCCTCCTCCGGGTACCGGAGTCCGTCCCACTCGGCCCGTGCCGGCAGCCCGTCGATGACCGTCGAGCCGTCCTCGGCCCGCAGCGAGTCCAGGATGCGGATCAGCGCGGCCAGCGCGTCGGGGGCGGCCCCGCCGAACTGCCCCGAGTGCAGGTTGCCCTCCAGGGTGTCGACGCGCACCCGGATCATGGTCATGCCGCGCAGCGTGGCCGTCACCGTGGGCAGGCCCACCCGGAAGTTGCCGGTGTCGCCGATGACGATCGCGTCGGCCGCCAGCAGCTCCGGGTGCGCTTCGGCGTAACGCTCCAGCCCGCCCGTGCCCTGCTCCTCCGAGCCCTCCACGATCACCTTCACCGTGACCGGGACACCGCCGTTCGCCGTGAGCGCCCGCAGCGCGAGCAGGTGCATCACGAACCCGCCCTTGCAGTCGGCCGCGCCCCGCCCGTACCAGCGGCCGTCGCGCTCCGTCAGCTCGAACGGCGGGCTGAGCCAGGCCGCCTCGTCCAGCTTCGGCTGCACGTCGTAGTGGGCGTACAGCAGCACCGTCGGCGCACCGGCCGGGCCGGGCAGCACCCCGTACACCGACTGGGAGCCGTCGGGGGTGTCCAGCAGGGCGACGTCCTCGAAGCCCTCCGCGCGCAGTGCCCCGGCCACCCATTCGGCGGCCGCCTCGCACTCGCTGCGCGGCGACACCGCCTCGTCCGCCACCGACTGGAAGGCCACCAGCTCCGCGAGCTCCGCCTTGGCGCGGGGCATGAGCGAGGCGACGGTCTCGGCGATCGGATGGGCGGTCATGGGCACGCTCCTTGTGGGTGCGACGTTGTGCGTTGTGTGTACAGCGCATGTGCGGCCGATCCTCCCACAGGGGGCGGAGCGGGCCCGCGCCGTAGGATGCGCATCAGAGCACGGGCCACAGGTCGGATCGGGAGCAGAAGGACATCGTGAGCAGCGAGAACGATGCCACCGGAGCAGAGGCGGCAGAAGAGCTTGAGGACGACGCGGTGTGGGATGTCGTCGTGGTCGGTGCAGGACCTGCGGGAGCGTCGGCCGCGTACGCGGCGGCGGTGACCGGCCGCAGGGTGCTGCTCCTGGAGAAGTCCGGGCTGCCCCGGTACAAGACGTGCGGCGGCGGCATCATCGGCCCGTCCCGCGACAGCCTCCCGCCGGGCTTCGACCTGCCGCTGCAGGACCGGGTCCACGCGGTGACGTTCACGCTCGGCGGCCGGATGGCGCGCACCCGCCGGTCGCGGCGGATGCTGTTCGGCCTCATCAACCGCCCCGAGTTCGACGCGCAGCTCGTCGAGCACGCGGAGAAGGCCGGCGCGGTGGTGCGCACCGGCGTCACGGTCTCCCGCGTCGAACAGCACGGGCCCGCGGTCCCGGACCGCCGGACGGTCGCCGTCGTGCTGTCCCCCACCGGTTCGTCGGGGGAGGGGGCCGAGGAGACCGTCCTCGCCCGGGCGGTCGTCGGAGCCGACGGCAGCGCCAGCCGGATAGGCGCGCACGTCGGGGTGAAGCTCGACCAGGTCGACCTCGGCCTGGAAGCGGAGATCCCCGTCCCGGAGACCGTCGCCGAGGACTGGGCGGGGCGGGTCCTGATCGACTGGGGCCCGATGCCCGGCAGTTACGGCTGGGTCTTCCCCAAGGGCCGCACGCTGACGGTCGGAGTCATCTCCGCGCGAGGCGAAGGTGCCGCCACCAAGCGGTACCTGGAGGACTTCATCGCCCGCCTCGGGCTCTCCGGCTTCGAACCGGCCGTCTCCTCCGGGCATCTGACCCGCTGCCGCAGCGAGGACTCACCGCTCACCCGCGGCCGGGTCCTGGTCTGCGGAGACGCGGCGGGCCTGCTGGAGCCGTGGACGAGGGAGGGCATCTCGTTCGCCCTGCGCTCGGGCCGGCTCGCGGGGGAGTGGGCGGTACGCGTCGCGGAGTCGCACGACGCGGTGGACGCCCGCAGGCAGGCGCTCAACTACGCGTTCGCCATCAAGGCGGGACTGGGCGTCGAGATGGCCGTCGGCCGGCGGATGCTCGCGCTCTTCGAGCGGCGCCCCGGCCTGCTGCACGCCGTGCTCACCGGTTTCCGTCCCGCGTGGAACGTCTTCGCGGACATCACCCGCGGCTCGACGACCCTCGCCGGGATGGTGCGCACCCACCCGCTGGCGCGCAAGGCGCTCGACGTCCTGGACAAGCGGGCGGCACCCTCCTAGGTTCTGTCCGGCGGATCACTGCCGAAGCCAGAGCCGGATCGCTGCGGCGGTGACGGTCCCGTGGAAGACGTAGGCCCGCTTGTCGTAACGAGTAGCGACTGCGCGGGAGTTCTTCAGCCGGTTGATGGTCCGCTCGACCTCGTTGCGGCGCCGGTAGTGGTCGCGGTGGAAGCCGGTGGGCCTGCCGCCTTCTCTGCCTTTGCGTCGACGGTTGGCCTGCTGGTCCTTGGGTTCCGGGATTGTGTGCCGGATGCGGCGTCTTCGAAGGTAGCGGCGGTTTCGGCGGGAGCTGTATGCCTTGTCGCCGCTGACGTGCTCGGGCCGGGTTCGGGGCCGTCCACCCAGCGGTCTGGGGACCCGGATCCGGTCCAGGACCTCAACCATCTGGGGGGCATCGCCCCACTGGCCAGGCGTGACCAGAAAGGCCATGGGGCGGCAGCCTCCTTCACCCGCGAGGTGGATCTTGCAAGTCAGGCCGCCCCGGGACCGTCCGAGTCCCTCGTCGGGGCGGTGGTGCCGGGGCGTCGTCCTTTTTTCGGGACCCGCGGCTTGGCTTTGCGGGCGCCGGCCGCGTGCTGATGAGCCCGGCAGGACGTCGAGTCGACGCCGACCATCGACCAGTCGATCCGGCCCGCGAGGTCGGCGTCGGCCTGGACCGACTGCAGGATCCGGTCCCAGGTGCCATCCGCCGACCAGCGGCGATGCCGCTCATAGACGGTCTTCCACGGCCCGTAACGTTCCGGCAGATCGCGCCACGGAACACCGGTACGAACCCGGAACAGGATCCCGTTGATCACGGTGCGGTGGTCGTTCCACCGGCCACCCCGGCGACCCTTTGGAGGCAGATGCGGCTCCAGCAGCGACCACTCGTGATTCGTCAGATCCCCCCGACCCATACCCCAACCAACGAGCGACCGGTCGGAAAGTCACATGATCCGCCGGACAGAACCTAGGCATTGTCCGACAAATGGCGCCGTCCGCCCGAAGGGCGGGGCGCGCGGCGTCCGGTGCGTGCGATCGCAAGGCGGAGGATCATCCTCGTACTGGGTGTACTCGGATGACTCCGACAACGCAGCGAGGGTGCGTGCCGGGCGTCGCGCGCCAGGCGGGATGTGTCAGACAAGGCCTAGCCGGCACCCGCGCCGGGAGCGACGCCGGCGTCGGCAACGTCACCCGCACCGGTACGGCGGAGCATCGGCACAGGGGCCGGTCCCGGGCATCACGCCCGGGACCGGCCCCTGATGCGTGCCCGAGGCGCGGGCCCGCCCGGCGCCGTCAGGCGCCGTGCGGCCGTGCGGTGTGTGCGGGACGGCCCGTGTCGCCGAGCAGCCGTACGAACATGCCCAGCGCGCACGCCTGGATCAGCACCGCCGCCACCAGCGCCGGATAGAGGAACGCCGCGGACTCCGCGACGCCCTCGCCGAAGAGGGTGCCCAGGGCCATCAGTCCGAAGATCGACGGCGCGGCCAGCAGGAACAGCCAGATCCCTGCCATCGAGGCGTCGTCGTGGTGGACGAACGCGGTGTCGACGGCGACGAAGACGGCCGCCGCGGCGACCAGCCCCAGATAGATCCGGGAGGCGAGGTTGCCGAAGGTCAGTCGTGCGAGCGCGGTCAGTCGGGCGTTCATGGCCTTCTCCCCCATGGTCGTGGTGCCTTCCATGGTGCGCCCGTCCGGGTGGACGCGCCTGAGTACGGCTACTCAGGCGCCTCCCTGCCCGTGCCCCTGCCCGTGCTCAGCCCTGCCCGACGGCCGCCCGCGCCTGCTCCGTGCCGCCGGCGACCGGCTCCGGGACCGGCTCGTGGCGGGTCACCTCGGCGCCCGGGGCGGAGGCGTGCCGCGCCGCGTAGGCGATCACCGCCGCCCCGCCGGACAGCAGCGCGACCGTGGTCAGGGCCGCCGGGAGGGAGAACCAGTCGGCGAGGAAGCCGATCGCGGGCGGGCCGAGCAGCATCCCGCCGTAGCCGAGCGTGGACGCCGCCGCGACACCGGCGGGTCCGGCGAGGGCGCCCGCCCTGCCGACGGCCACCGGGAAGATGTTGGCGAGCCCGAGACCGGCGACGGCGAACCCGGCGAGGGCCGCCCACACCGTGGGAGCGAGCGCGCCCAGCAGCATGCCCGCCGCGGCGGTGGCGCCGCCCAGGACGAGGGTGCGGGTCTGGCCCAGCCGCTCCAGCAGCAGCGTGCCGCTGAGCCGGCCGGCGGTCATCGCCAGGGCGAAGAGCGAGTAGCCCGCGGCGGCGACACCGGGGTGGGCGTGGAGGTCCTGCTCCAGGTGCAGTGCGCTCCAGTCGGCCATCGCCCCTTCCCCGTACGCGGTGCACAGGGCGATCACGCCGAAGAGCAGCACCAGCCTGCGGGTGCGGCCGGTGAGCCGGGCCGGTGCGGGGGCGGCGCCGGACGGCGTCCCGGGGGCGCGCGTCCGGTGGGCCAGCAGCGCCGGGCCCGCGAGCGCGGTGACACCGAGGCCGACGGCGGTCAGCGCCATCAGGTGGACGGTGGGCGACAGGCCGCCGGCCACGAGGCCGCCGAGCCCGGCGCCGAGCATGCCGCCGAGGCTGAACGCCGCGTGGAAGCCGGGCATCACGGGCCGCCGGAGCGCCGCGACCAGGTCGACCGCCGCACTGTTCATCGCCACGTTGATGCCGCCGTAGGCCGCCCCGAAGACCAGCAGCACCAGTCCGAGGGCGAGCGCCGAGTGGGTCAGCGGGGGCAGCGCCATGCTCAGCGAGAGCAGGACCGCGCTCACCACCGTCACGGCCGGGCTGCCGTAGCGGCGGCACAGCCGGCCGGTGAGGGTCATGGTGACGACGGCGCCGGCGGAGACGCCGAGCAGGGCGAGACCGAGGTCGCTGGCGGAGGCGCCGGTCTGCTGCTTGATCGCGGGGATGCGGACGACCCAGCCGGCGAAGAGGAAGCCGTCGAGGGCGAAGAAGACGGTGAGGGCGGTGCGGACGCGGGACAGGGAGGAGGAGGCGGTGTTTCCGCCGGGACCCCCCGGAACGGCCGTCCGTAGTTTGTTTAGAAGCGGCACAAACTCAGAATAGGGCCTGAGGCCCTTCGGGTACAAGGCGGCCGACGGGCCTGGCGGATCATGGGAGACTCGCCCTCATGAACGGCAAGGCGACGACCACCCGGACGAGACTGGAGAGGGGCCGCAGCGCGCTCGGCCCCGCCCTGGAACTGGTTCACACCGGCCGTGCACCCACGCGCGCGGTCCTCACGGCCGAACTGGGCGTCACCCGCGCCACCGCCGGTGCCGTCGCCGCCGAACTCGAAGCGCTCGGACTCATCCGCGTCGACTCGCGGCCCGGAGCCGCCGCCGGATCACAGGGCCGCCCCTCCCATCGGCTCGCGGTCGACGAGCACGGCCCCGTCGTGCTCGCCGCACAGGTCCACCCCGACGGCTTCCGGGCCTCGCTCGTCGGCCTCGGCGGCCGGACCGTCGCCACCGCCCCCGGCAGCACCACCGTCCAGGCCGACCCGGCACAGGTGCTCGGCGAGGTCGTCGCCGCCGGAGCCGAGCTGCTGCGCGCCAGTGGCCGGCGCTGCCTCGGCGCGGGCCTCGCCGTGCCGTCGGCCGTGGCCGAACCGGAGGGCACGGCCCTCAACCCGCTGCACCTCGCCTGGCCGGCCGGCGCCCCGGTGCGCGACATCTTCGCCGCGCAGGTTGCCGCCGCCGGCATCACCGGCCCCGCCTTCACCGGCAACGACGTCAATCTCGCCGCCCTGGCCGAGCACCGCCACGGGGCCGGACGCGGTGCCCAGGACCTGCTGTGCGTCGCCACCGGGCACCGGGGCGTCGGCGGCGCGCTCGTCCTCGACGGGCGCCTGCACAGCGGCAGTTCCGGGCTGGCGCTGGAGGTCGGCCACCTCACGGTCAGCCCCGAGGGCCGGCCCTGCCACTGCGGCAGCCGCGGCTGCCTCGACGTCGAGGCCGACCCGCTGGCCTTCCTCACCGCCGCCGGGCGCGAGCCGGGCCCCGAGGTCTCCCTCCTCCAGCAGGCCCGCGACATGCTGCGCGCCGAGTACGCCGACCCGGGCGTGCGCACCGCCGCCGAGCAGCTGATCGACCGCCTCGGCCTCGGGCTCGCCGGCCTGGTGAACATCCTCAACCCGGACCGCATCATCCTGGGCGGCCTCCACCGCGAGCTGCTGGAGGCCGACCCGGAGCGCCTGCGGGCCGTCGTCGCCGACCGCAGCCTGTGGGGACGCAGCGGGGGAGTGCCGATCCTGCCGTGCACCCTCGACCACAACAGCCTGGTCGGGGCGGCCGAGCTGGCCTGGCAGCCGGTCCTCGACGACCCGCTGGCCGCCCTCGCCTGACCGGCTCCCGGCCCGCCCGTGCCCCGGCGCGGGCCACCCGTCCGGCGCAGCGGCGGCGGAACGCGGGGCCCGCACCGGGTAGTCGAGGCCGTATGAGCGAGACACCGTCCGGCCCGCGGCGCAGGCAGCGGTTCGACGAGCTGCACCGCAGGATGGCCGAGTCACCGGCCGGACTCGCGTGGAACCGGGGCCGGGAGATGGAGCTGATGCACCGGGCGATGGGATTCGCCGCGCTCGGCTTCCTCACCCTCGTCCCGCTGCTCGTCGTCGTCGCGGCCGCCGACCCGGTCAGCGCCCAGGGCTTCGCGCGCTGGCTCGTCCAGGCCCTCGGCGTCTCGAAGGAGTCCCAGCAGGAGGTCGAGGAACTGTTCGGCATGCCCGGACAGGCGCTCCAGCGCACCACCGCCTTCGGTCTGGCCGCCCTGGCCGTCTTCGGGCTGACCTTCGGGTCCGCGGTCCAGACCGGCTACGAGAAGGTGTGGGACCTGCCCACCGCACGCTGGCACACCATGTGGCGCCATGTGGTGTGGCTGGCGCTGCTGATCCTCTTCCTCATGACGTTCGTCAACACCCCGGAGCCGGGCTCGGCCCTGGTGTCGGCGGTGACCGCGGCCGCCGACCTGATCGGCACCTTCCTGTTCTTCTGGGCCTCGCAACGGCTGCTGCTGGGCGGCCGGGTGCGCTGGCGGGCCCTGCTGCCCGGCGCGGTGCTGACCGCGCTCGCCATGCTGGGCCTGCGGGTCTTCTCGCAGCTCGTCTTCTCGCCGCTGATCGCCTCGAACGCGGTGACCTACGGCCCGTTCGGCACGGTGCTCGTCGTCCAGTCGTGGCTCGTCGGCGTCGGTGTCGTGGTCTACGGCGGGGCGATCGCCGGCCGGATCGTCCACGAGACGCGGACCCGCCGCCGCCTGGAACGCGCTCTCTCCGAGCACACCCTGTGACCCGCCCGCCGGACGGGCACTCTCACCAGTGCCGTCCGCGCCGCAGGGCCGTCCGTCCGGGCGCCGAGACGTGGAGCACCCGGTAGCGCTCGCCCGCGGCCCGGGGCGCGCCGTGCTCCCAGAGGGTCAGCTCCATCAGCTCCCAGCGGCACGGATCGACGGCGAGGGCGGCGCAGAGAACGCCGTCGAGCCCCGCGAGCCGCTCGGTCTCCGCCACCGCACCTGCCACGGCGTCCCGCGGGGACACCTCGGCGGGTATGCGCGTGGTGCGGCGTACCGCGGTGTGTGCGGGGGCGGCCGCGGACGGTCCGTCGGCGAAGGCGAGCCCTGTCCAGTTCCGCACCTCGGGGCGGCCGAAGTCGTCCACGATGCCCTGGAATCCGGGCCCCCACAGGAAGGCGTTCATGCCCTCGGGATCGTTCCACAGGTAGAGCGGCGCGTACTGGTTCACCGGGGAGCCATCGCTGCGTTCACGGGTCAGGTAGGCCTTGAGGCCGAGGCCGGGGAAGTCGTCGAGGAGATGCCCGCGGGCGGCCACCCGCCGCCGGACGATCCCCATGTCGTAGTCGGCGGGGAGGGTGATCTCGTACTGCATGGCGTGCATGTCCGTCAGGCCTCCGGGGCGGGTTCGTCGTCGGGTGCGAGCAGCGCGAGCAGTCCCCGCACGGCGGTGTCGAAGGCCTCCGGCGATCCGCTCGCGCGGGCCAGCACGTAACCGCCCTGGACGGTCGCCGCCACGGCCGCGGCGGTGGCCTGCGGATCGAGCCCCGGCCGCAGCCCGCCCCCGGCCGTGCCCTCGGCGACGATCTCGGCGAGCCTGCCGCGCAGCCAGTCCAGGGTCTCGTCCACCGGCGCGCGCAGCGCCCTGTCGGCCGTCACGTCGGGATCCATCGTGAGCCGCCCGACGGGACAGCCGCGCAGCACGTCCCGCTCGCGCAGCAGATACGCCGCGATGCGCTCGTACGCCGTCCCCGGCCCGTCGAGCACGCCCGCCGCCGATGACCGCAGCTCGTCCGCGGTGCTGCGGATCGCGGCGAGGGCGAGCTCGGGCTTGCCGCTGAAGTGGTGGTACATGCTGCCCTGGCCCGCGCCGGCCAGCCGCTGGATGGCCCTGGGGCTGGTGCCCACGTAGCCCCGCTCCCACAGCAGTTCACGGGTGGCGGAGATCAGCCGTTCCGGAGTGCTCATGGCGGCACTGTACATACCAGTAGGTACAGAGGGGGGCGGTTTCCGGACGGCGCACAGGCCCGGACGTGGGGCGGCGGGCCGGAACGTGTCCGGCCCGCCGCTCCCGTCTCCCGTTGCCGGGTCGGCCGGCGACGGGTCAGCCGGCGACGGCCGACCTGGCGGTCGCCGCCCGCTCGATGACCACCTCGGGCAGCTTCGGCAGCGGGCCGGTCGTGGTCGCCCCGTACACGGCGGGGTAGGCGGACAGGGACACCACCGGCGGATCCGCCGGAAGGGTGAACCAGACGACCTTCCCCGCCCCGCCCCGCGGCCGCACGCCCCAGCTCTCGCTGACGGCGGCGATCAGGGCGAGACCGCGCCCGTGGGTGGAGGACGAGTCCGCGTCGAAGACGGTCGGAAGGCGCGGGTCGTGGTCCTGGACGGAGACCGTGAGCCGGTCGAGCAGCAGCTCGACGTCCACGGTGCACCTCTTGTCCGGCGACGCGTGCCGGTGGACATTGGTCAGCAGCTCGGTGACACCGAGCGCGGCATGGTCGATCAGAGGATCGAGATGCCAGTAGCGCAGTTGCGCAGAGATGATTCTGCGGACCTGACCGATCCGCGACGGCAGGGCCTGGAGCTCCACCGTGCAGTGCCTGCTGGGCTGGCTGATCACGGCTGCGACTCCCCGAAATAGTCCGGAAGAAGACGAGACAAGAGATCCAGCAGTCGGCCGCCTGCTGAACAGGCCGGCGGGGCTGGATCGCAGCGTGACCGCCGGTGAACCCTGAGTGATGTGGAACCAGCGTGGACCACGGCCGTCGGGCCCGCAACCGCGGCCTTCCGGCGCGCGCCCGTCAGGCCTTGCCGCCGCCCGCCCCGCGCACCGCGTCGAGGAAGCGCCCGGCGAGCAGCTTCGCGTCCGGCCTGCGGCCGCGCTGGCCCATCGTGAGGCGGTAGCGGCGGCCGTTCACCGTCGCCACGGTGCTGTCGTCCCCGGCGAACCACGGCCTGCCGGCCGTGACCGCGCGCACCGGCGCGCTGTCGATGATGCGGCCGTAACTGGTCAGCAGAGCCAGCCGGCCGTCCTTGATCCGCACCTGTCCGGCCCGGGTCAGCGAACGGGGCCAGCGCTCGATGCGCACGCCCGTGGCACTGAAGTCAGACTCCGCGGTCGACATGATGTCCGCCCCCCTTGCAGCGTTTCCAACAGGAAGTCTGCACATGCGGACCCCCGAGCGCCAGTACGCCTGGCGCACATCGGCCACAAGTCCCGCCTATGGATGCCCAAAGTGAACGTTTGCCCAGGTGAGGGGCTTACTGTTGGCTCAGGGGGCCGTACGGGACCTCTGGTGGCCCAGGCAAGGAACGGCACAGATGAGCACGAGTGAGAATCCGGTGACGGCACCCGGACCGCACCACGCGTCCGCCGGGCGCGCCGGCGGGGCGGACGGCGGGCGTCCGGTCGCCACCGTGGACGTCGACCGCAGCGACGCCCGCTACCGCAGCTGGCTGAAAGAAGCCGTCCGCAAGGTCCAGGCGGACGCCAACCGGTCCGCCGACACCCACCTGCTGCGCTTCCCGCTCCCCGACGACTGGGGCATCGACCTCTACCTCAAGGACGAGTCCACCCACCCCACGGGCAGCCTCAAGCACCGCCTCGCCCGCTCCCTGTTCCTGTACGGCCTGTGCAACGGATGGATCCGGCCGGGCAAGCCGGTCATCGAGGCGTCCAGCGGCTCCACCGCCGTCTCGGAGGCGTACTTCGCCAAGCTCATCGGCGTCCCCTTCGTCGCCGTCATGCCGCGCACCACGAGCCCCGAGAAGATCCGGCTCATCGAATTCCACGGCGGGCAGTGCCACTTCGTCGACGACCCGCGCGGCATGTACGAGGAGTCCGCGCTCCTGGCCGAACGCACCGGCGGCCACTACATGGACCAGTTCACCTACGCGGAACGCGCCACCGACTGGCGCGGCAACAACAACATCGCCGAGTCCGTGTACCAGCAGCTGCGTCTGGAGCGGTACCCCGAGCCCGCGTGGATCGTGGCGACCGCCGGCACCGGCGGCACGTCGGCCACCATCGCGCGCTACGTGCACTACATGCAGTTCGACACCCGGATCTGCGTCCCCGACCCGGAGAACTCCTGTTTCTTCGACGGCTGGACGCGCCACGACCCGGACGCCCGCAGCGACTGCGGCTCCCGCATCGAGGGCATCGGACGGCCCCGTATGGAGCCGAGCTTCGTGCCCGGCGCCATCGACCGGATGATGAAGGTCCCCGACGCGGCCAGCATCGCGGCGGTGCGGACCCTGGAGAAGGCCATCGGGCGCCGCGCGGGCGGCTCGACCGGCACCGGACTGTGGAGCGCCCTGAAGATCGTCGCCGAGATGCTCGGCAAGGGGGAGCGGGGCAGCGTCGTCACCCTGATCTGCGATCCGGGCGACCGCTACCTCGACAAGTACTACTCGGACACCTGGCTCGCCGACCAGGGGCTGGACATCCGTCCCTACACGACCGCGATCGAGGCCTTCCTCGACACGGGCGAGTGGCCCTGCTGAGACCGCCCCGCACCCCGGGGCGTCCGACGGCCCCGGCCCGGGTCAGCGGCCCCGGCTCCCGGAGCGGCCCGACAGCAGCCCGTCGAGGGCCGCGCCGAAGACCACCCGGCCGACGCTCGCCAGCAGGGGGTCCGCGGCGCGCGGCAGCCCCCGCACCCGCAGGTCCTCCACCCACAGCACCACCGAGCCGGCGGCCGACGGACGGACCTCGATCTCCGCCCACCCCGTCACCACCCGGCCGCGCTTCTCCAGCCGGCACACCCCGGGGCGGCCGGCGGCGGGCGGCTCCCAGCGGACGACCTCCATCGGGTCGTCGAACCCCAGCCCGCCCGCACCGGTACGGGCCACGAACACCGTCCCCACGCCCGCGGGTCCGGGCGTCGTCACCGAGACCGAGGTCAGCGGCACCCCGGCGGCGTGGGCCGGCCAGTCCGTCACACGCCGCCAGCACTCGGCCGCGGTCAGCTCCGTCGTACGCCCGATCCGGAAGACGGCCACCGGCTCAGCCCTCCCCGTCCGCTTCCCCGCCGGCCCCGCCGTCCCCGCTCCCGGCCCGTCCCGGCGGCCCGCCGTCCGCGCCGGGGGAGTCCTCGGCCGGCTCCCCGGCCACGACGAGCGCCGGAAGGTGCTCGGCGGCCTCGGCGCGAGCCGCCGCCGACAGCCCCGTGTCCGTCACCAGCGTGTCCACGTCGGCCAGCCCGGCGAACGAACTCAGCCCCACCGTGCCCCACTTGGTGTGATCGGCCACCACCACGACCCGCCGGGCGGCTCCCACCAGACGCCGGTTGGTCTCGGCCTCCGCCAGGTTGGGCGTCGACAGGCCCGCCTCGACCGAGATCCCGTGCACTCCGATGAAGAGCACGTCGAAGTGGAGGGCACGGATCGCCTGGTCGGCGACCGGGCCGACCAGCGCGTCCGACGGGGTGCGCACCCCGCCCGTCAGCACCACGGTCGCGGCCCCCGGGCGCGGGCCCGCCGCCCCCGGGCGCTGCGCCGCGTGGAACACGTCGGCCACCCGCAGGGAGTTGGTCACCACCGTCAGATCGGGCACGTCCAGCAGGCGGTGCGCCAGGGCGTACGTCGTGGTGCCGCCCGACAGGGCGATGGCACTGCCCGGCACCGCGAAGCGTGCCGCCGCCCGCGCGATGTCCTCCTTCGCCGTCGGCTCCAGCGACGACTTCGCCTCGAACCCCGGCTCGTGGGTGCTCGCCTCGACGACCGGAACGGCCCCGCCGTGGACCTTCTCCACCATGCCGAGGCGGGCCAGCGCGTCCAGATCGCGCCGCACCGTCATGTCGGACACGCCGAGCCGCCGGGTGAGCTCGTTGACCCGTACCCCGCCACGCCTGCGGACCTCGTCGAGGATCAGGGAGCGCCGCTGCTCCGCGAGGAGATTCTGGTTGTCCGTCACCGTCGGGCCGGCTCCTTCCGTGTCGACACCGTGGCCTCACGCACCGCGTCCGCTGACAAGTGCCCCATCCTCGCACGAACCTTCGGCCGCACCGAGGCGGGGAGATTCGGTGAGAGCCGTGCGGCGCGGGCCCCCGGTCCGGGATTCTGGACGGACGACGCCGCACCCACTCCCCGCCGCCGAACGGAAAGCGAGCCGCGCCCGTGAACCCTGCCCACCAGGCACCGTACGGCGAGGGACCCGCCCTCGAACTGCTCGTGCACGGCGTCGGCGGAGCCACCCCCGAGGAGATGCTCGGCGACCCGCGCACGGTGCGGATCACCGGCGACACCAAGGCGGCCGTGCACCGCCGCACCGACGACGCCGAGGCCGAACGCCACCCCGAGCGGTACACGGACCGGCCCGTGCCGGAGGCGTACTGCTGGTCCAACCTCACCTCGGGCAACGGCGCCCGGGCCCTGTGGCTGCTGCTCCTGCCGTTCATGGTCGCCAACCTGGCGCACTGGATGCGCCCGCGGGCCCGCGGCAGCCGGCGCACCACCCGCCTCTACGGCGTGCTGGTGCGGCTGATCGCGCTCAGCCTCACCGTGCTGCTCACGGCCGCGGCCTGCGCGGTCGCCCTCGACCTGGTCGCCTGGCAGTGCGCGGGCTCCGCCGGATGCGCGGGGGACCGGGCCTGGCTGGGCTTCCTCTCGGCCGACCGGGGCGGCTGGTGGTCGCAGCCCGGACGCCGTCTCGCGCTGGCGGCGGTGGTGCCCGCCGCGCTGGTCACCCTGCTCTGGTACCTCTCCAACCGCACCTGGAGCGCGTACGAGTCGCAGCGTCCGCCGACCGGCGAGGAGGGCTTCCCGCCCGACGACGCGGACGACGACGACCTCGACGAGGAGGCGTGCGCCCCCACCCCGGACGCCGTGCCGCCCGGCGGTGCGGCGGAACCGGAGCGCCCGCAGGTCGTGCGGCCGGCGCTCGGCCGTCCCGGGTTCTGGTACGGGCGACGGCTCGTGGCCCGGCTCCGCGCCGCGCACACCGCGGCGGGATTCCTGACCGTGGCCGCCGCGGTGACCGTCCCCGCGGTCCGCCACGACCAGGAGTCCCCGGACACGCTGCCCGCGGTCCTCGGCGCGCTGCTGGCGGCGGCCCTGGTCCTCGCCGCCTCGGCCGTGGTGTGGGTGGTGCTGCGCAGGGGCCGCAGCGAGCGGCGCGCCGACGCCCGCGCCGACCGCGTCGCCGTGCGCGTGCTCCCCGGCGCCGCGGTGGGCCTGCTCCTGCTGGGCGCGGTGTACGCCTCCTGGTCGCGGGACGCCTGGGCGTCCTCGGGCGGCCTCCCCGGCGAGGCCGCGGCCTTCCGCGCGATCACCCTCGTACAGGGCGGCCTGGTCGTCGCGCTCGCCGTGGCCGCCGCGGTGCTGCACCGCAGGGCCCGCCATCCGCGCGCCGCCCTGCGGGGACTCGGCGGGCCGGCCGTCGCGATGCTCGCCTGCGCCCTCGGCGGGGTGATGACCGGCGGGGTGGCCCAGCGGGTCGGAGACTGGCTCGACGGCCCCGGCACCCCCGGCATGGGCCCGCACGCCACCATCACCGGCCCGCCCGTACTGCTCAGCTGGCAGGCCTCCGTCATCCCCGTGCTGCTGGTCCTCCTGCTGCTGCCCGCGCTCTTCCTGACGGCGCGGACCTGGCGTGCCGCGCGCCGTCTCGCCCCCGTCGTGGAGAGCGAGTACGGCGAGGACCGGCCGGACGAGGTGCGCACCCGGCGCATCGCCGGCACCCGTGCGCGCGCCCGGCTCACGGACGACGCCCCCGTCCTCGTAGGCGTCCTCGCGGGCGCCACCCTGCTGCTCGGCGCGGGCGCCGTCGCCGGGGCCTGGATCAGCGGGGAGGTGCCGGGGCGGGCGTTCGCCGGGGCCGGCCCCTTCGTGGAGTCCGTCGCGGACACCGCGCAGGCGCTCGGGTCCTGGCTCGTCGGGTTCGGCTTCATACTCTTCGTCACGCTGGGGCGGCGCGCCTACCGGGACGCCTCGGCCCGGCGCACCATCGGCATCCTGTGGGACGTCGGCACGTACTGGCCGCGCGCCGCCCATCCGTTCGCCCCGCCCTGCTACGCCGAGCGGGCCGTCCCCGACCTCACCTGGCGCATCTGCACATGGACGGCCCGCACCGGCGGACGGCTCGTCATCTCCGGCCACTCGCAGGGCAGCGTGCTGGCGGCGTCGGCCGTGTGGCAGCTGCCGGCCGCCACCCGCCGCCGGGTGGCGCTGCTGACGTACGGCTCGCCGCTGGAGCGGCTCTACGGACGCTGGTTCCCGGCGTACTTCGGGGCGGCCGCGCTGCGGGACCTGCGCCGCGACATCGACTGCTGGCGCAACCTGTGGCGGCAGACCGACCCGATCGGCGGGCCGCTGATGATCCCGGCCGAGGGCCGCCACCCCGACGTGGACCGCGCCGCGCTCAAGGACCCGGTGGTCTACGGCCGTTCGGCGAGCCATCCGCTCCCCGAGCCGATACTCGGCCACTCCGGCTACCAGGCCGACCCGGCGTTCGCAGAGGAGCGCGCCCAGCTGCTGGCCCGGCTCGCCCGGGCGGTGCCCCGGCAGGTGCGGCCCGAGGCTCAGGACAGTTCGGGCAGGTCCTCCGCGTAGAGAAGGGTGAGGTCGTCGGTGCTGGTCTCGGGCAGTGCCGAGACCCGTACCGCGTGCCGCTCCACCATCGACTCGAACGTCTGGCGCGCGGTGCGGCCGTTGCCGAACGCGGGACCCTTGGGCAGCGCCGCGAAGTACTTCAGCAGCGCTTCCGCCGTGCCCTCGGACAGCCGGTACTCGTGCTCCTCGGCCTGCTGTCCGACGATCCGCAGCAGTTCCTCGGCCTCGTAGTCCCGGAAGGTGATGGTCCGTGAGAAGCGCGACGCCACACCGGGGTTGACGGTCAGGAAGCGGTCCATCTCGGCGGTGTAGCCGGCGACGATGACCACGACCGCGTCCCGGTGGTCCTCCATCAGCTTCACCAGGGTGTCGATCGCCTCCTTGCCGAAGTCCCGGCCGGAGTCCTCGGGGGACAGGGCGTACGCCTCGTCGATGAACAGCACCCCGCCGCGGGCGCGTTCGAACGCCTCCTGGGTGCGGATGGCCGTGGAGCCGATGTGCTCGCCCACCAGGTCCACCCGGGACACCTCCACGAGGTGGCCCCGCTCCAGCACCCCGAGCGAGGCGAGGATCTCGCCGTACAGCCGGGCCACCGTGGTCTTGCCGGTGCCGGGGGAGCCGGTGAAGACGAGATGGCGCCGCACCGACGCCGCCTTCAGTCCGGCCTCCTGCCGGCGCCGGCCCACCTCGATCATGTTCGTCAGCGTGCGGACCTCGCGCTTCACGCTGTCCAGGCCGACCAGCGCGTCCAGTTCACCGAGCACGGCGTCCGGGCTGCGGGCCGGCTCCCCGGCCGGTGCGGGTGCCGCGGCGGGCGCCGGAGCGGCCGGGCTCTGCACGGGGACGGCGGTGAGCAGGCCGGGGGAGACGGGCGCGGTCTGCACGGCGGGCACCCGCTCGGGGCCGGGGCGCAGCGTGCCGCTCTCGTCGCTCGTGCACTCCTCGACCAGCGGTCCGTCGTCCTCGCCGAACTCGTAGCCGCCGCGCGCGCACCGCTCGGTGCGGCAGCGGCTCAGTGTGGTGCGGCAGCCGTCCATCACGTGGAAGCCGTATCCGCCGCTGCCGGTGACCCGGCAGCCCCGGAACGTGCCCCGGCCCTCGGCCGACACGTAGAAGCCTGCCTCGGCCGGGCCGCTGACGGTGCAGCGCTCGATCAGGGGGTCGGCCCCCTTGGTGACGATCACCCCGGTCTGGGCGCCGTCGACGGTGCAGTTGGCCAGGGTGCCGCCGCTGCCGTGGTCGCGGAACCAGGCTCCGGTGGACACCTCCCGGATGCGGCAGTCGTCCAGCTGGGCGGTGGCGCCGTCGCTCACCGAGACCGCGGTGTTGCGGACCTGGGAGAGGTCGCTGTCGACGACGTCGGCGCGGGAACCGCGGTCGAGGACGAACAGCGCGTCGGGCACGTCGTGGATCCTGCAGGCGTCCAGCACGGCCGTGGCGCCGTCGCTCACCCAGACGGCCGGGTAGTCGCCGGTGCTGTCGTGGATCTCGCACTGGTTGGCGTCCACCCGGGTGCCCGGGTCCCAGACCGACAGGCCGTTGCGGCCGAAGCGGCGCACGGTGGAGCGGGTCAGGGTGAGCACCGAGCGGGAGCGCAGGTCGACCGCGTTCTCCGGGATGTCGTGGATGTCGCAGTCGGAGAGCGTCAGTACGGCGTCCGTGTCCAGGGTGACGCCGTCGGACGAGGTGCGGTGCACCGTCGAGTCCGTCAGGTGGGCCGCGGCGCGCGAAGTGACCTGCACCCCGGTGCCCTTGACCTCGTAGATCTCGCAGCCGAGCGCCTCCAGGCCGCTGCCCTCACCGGTCACCGACAGCCCGGCGCCCGAGGCGTGGTGCACCCGGCAGCGCTCCAGACGCGGGTGCGCGCCGCCGCGCACCGAGACACCGGACTGGCCGGCCGAGACGACCTCGCACTCCTCGAACACCCCGCCCGCGCCGTCCAGTACGGCGATGCCGACACCCGCCGGATTGTCGACGGTGCACCGCCGCACGGTGGGCCGGGAGGCGCCGCGCACCTCGATGCCGGCCGCGGAGCGGGTGACGATCCTCAGGTCGGCCAGCTCCGCCGTGCCGTCCTCGACCAGCAGCGCCGGGGCGGCCGAGTCCTGCCCCTCGATGTGCAGGTCCAGTACCGTCGCCGAGGCCCGCACGGTCAGCGGGACGCCGTCGGCGGGCGCGATCCGCACGGAACCGGCGGCCGACCCCTCGGGGCCGCGCAGCGTGACCGCCCGGCTGAGTACCAGGTTCTCGCGGTACGTCCCCGGGGCGACGGTGAGGACGTCGCCGTCGCCGGCGGCCTCCAGGGCGGCGGCGAGGGAGGCGTACTCACCTGTGCGGCGCCGCCACCGCGATGTGCCGGTGTGCGTCACCTGGACCGTGCCCTGTGCCATCGTGCTGCTCTGCCCCCACCTCGTGGTCCGTGCACCGCGGCGCCCGCGCGAGGACGCCCTCCTCGCCCCCGAAGGGGGTCGCCCCACCGTAGCGCGCGCGGCGGGCGGGAGTTGACGGCATCCGGCAGCTCAGCTCCCGGCGCCGGTTCTGCCCCAGTCCGGTCCGGCGGCGGCCCAGGCCCGGTCCAGGCGGGCGAACCTGCGCCGGACGAGCCGCCAGAGCACCAGCCGTCTGGCGGACTCCACGAGCAGTGCGGACACCGCCCAGGCGCCGACTCCCGCCAGCGCGGCGTGCACCCGTGCGGCCTCCTCGTCCATGGGGCGCGGCACCGGACGGCCCGACGCGTCCGTCCACACGGTGAACCTGTCGCCGGCGCGCGGTGCCCGCAGCGCGGTCGCCACCGTGCCGCTGCGCACCCGGCCGTCGGGGGCGGTCCACGAGGCGCGGACCCGGTGCCGGCCGTCGGCGGCCGCGGGGTCGTCGCGGAACGCCGCCGCGGCCGCGCCGCCCGGCCCGGTGACCTCGGCCGTGACCGGATGGCGCTGGTGCCGCTGGGCCCGGAGGGACTGCCGGAGCGCATCCTCCGTCAGCGAGCCGGTGAGCCAGCCGACGGCGGGGGCGGCGGTGACGAGGAGGAGGGCGGCGACGAGGGCGACCCATGCCTCCGCCAGATCCGTGGGACGGCACAGCGGACTGCGGCGCCGGCGCCAGATCACGACGGCATCCCGCATGACACGTCACCCCCTCCGGGAACTCCGACGTACGGGCACCGGCCGGCGGTTCCCGTCGGCGACCGCGGCGGGCCGCACGGGACGGCGCCCCGCGAGCGGACCCCCGGCGACGCGAGCGCACGCACCCCCGCGCCGGGATGCGTGCCGAGTTCGTCACCGGGAGTGACGGTGCGCGCCGGGGCGAGTCCCGGGCCCGGAGCGCCGTCGCGCGCCGGGCCGCGCCGTCGTGCCGCGCCGTGGGAAGTCCGTGACGGCCCGTCAGGGAGAGGCGGTGGCGGGCCGTGCGGACGGCGTCGTCAGTAACCCCGCCCCTGGTAGGGCCGGTTGTAGGGGTCCTCGTACGGTGCCGGAGCCGGCCGGGCCGCGGGGCGCATGGCCTCGTACCCGCCGGCGGGACGGGGCTGCTGGTGCCCCTGGTACGGGGTGCCCGGGTAGCCGCGGGGCGCGGCCTGCTGCGGGATGTACGGCGCCGGGGCCTGCTGCAGCGGCACGGGCTGCTGCATCGGCTGCGGGTAGCCGTACGCGGGCGTCGAAGGGGAGGGTGCCGCCGGGAGGGCGGGCAGGGCCGCGGGCAGCGCCGGCAGGTAGCTGTTGCCGGTGTCGTACGCGGAGGGCACTCGGATCGGGGCGATCTGAGGCGTGCCCCGCTCCGCGACCAGGGAGTCGTAGATCGGGGTGTCGGGGAACGACGGCGCGGAGTAGTAACCGCCGCCATAGGTGGCGCGGGGGGAGGTCATGGCACATAAGTTAAGCCCACGATGTGCTGGTTGGGGAGCCCGATAAGAGGGTTGTTTCAGCAGCTCTGAGTGACCGTGGATCCCCATTTCGAGCGAATCAGGGAAAAACGGTCGCCATCGCGTCTCATGATCGTGTAAAGGGCGAGCTGAGAGACGGTTACCGATGGGTCCGCCCGACGAGGGGGACGTATGCGGAACAGTGTGACGACGAAGGGACTTCCGGGCGCGCCGAGCCCGGGGGCAGTGACCCGTGATGGGGGCGAGCATGACGATGCTTAAGGGAGCCAATACACCGGTACCTGCGCAGCGGGTCCGGGTCGAACTGGGATGGCGTCCGGGACCGGGCGTCCCCGACATCGACGCCTCGGCGCTGCTGCTCGCCGACGGCAAGGTCCGCTCCGACGCGGACTTCGTCTTCTACAACCAGCCGGCGCACGCCTCGGGCGCCGTACGCCACGAGGGCAAGGGCCCGGGCACCGACGCGGTCTCCGTCGACCTCGGCCGGGTGGAGAGCGGGATCGAGCGCATCGTCCTCGCCGCCTCGGCCGACGGCGGCACCTTCGGACAGGTCCCCGGCCTCCACATCCGCGTGCTCGACGCGGCCGACGGCACCGAACTGGCCCGCTACGACAGCCAGGACGCCTCCGTCGAGACCGCGTTCGTCCTCGGCGAGCTCTACCGCCGGCAGGGCGCCTGGAAGTTCCGTGCCGTCGGCCAGGGCTACGGCAGCGGACTCGAGGGCCTGGCCACCGACTACGGCATCACCGTCGACGAACCCCAGCAGGCCGCGCCCGCCCCGGCCGCCGCCGTCCCCCCGCCGCCGCCCGCACCCCCCGTGCGGCCCGCCGCCCCGGCCGCTCCTCCCGCGCCGCCGGCGCCCGCACCCGCACCGGCCGCACCGGTCCGCCTGTCCAAGGTCACGCTCACCAAGGACGCGCCCGCCGTCTCGCTCATCAAGCAGGGCGGCACCTCGGGAGCGATGCGGGTCAACCTCAGCTGGCAGGTGCGCAAGCAGTTCCAGGGCTGGGGCGCCAAGCTCGGCCGTGCCGTCGCCATGCACGGCGACCTCGACCTCGACCTCTGCGCCCTCTACGAACTCGCGGACGGCCGCAAGGGCGTCGTCCAGGCGCTCGGCAACGCGTTCGGCGCCTACGACCAGCCGCCGTTCATCCACCTCGACGGCGACGACCGCACCGGAGGCACCCCGGGCGAGAACCTCACCGTCAACCTCGACCACACCGCCGCGCTGCGCCGCGTCCTCATCTTCGTGACCATCTACGAGGGCGCGCGCAGCTTCGCCGACCTCGACGCGCACGTCACCCTGCAACCGCAGCACGGCGCGGCGATCGACTTCTCGCTCGGCCAGTGCACCGTGCCGTCGACGGTCTGCGCGCTCGCCCTGATCACCAACACCGGCTCCGACCTCGTCGTCCAGCGCGAGGCCCGGTTCCTGGTGCCCGAACGCGGCGTCAGCCCCCAGCGCACCGTGGACTACGCCTACGGCTGGGGCATGAACTGGACCCCGGGCAGGAAGTGACCCGGGGCCCGGCCGCGGACCGGGCCCCTCACCGGCGCTCCGGCGCGGCCTCGGGACGGACGTACACACGCCCCTTCCAGGCCGCGCCCGCGCCCCTGTGGTGGCGCACCGCCGAGTCGAGCGTCATCAGCAGGTACAGCACCGCGGTGAGCGGCAGCAGCGGCGCCATGCGCAGCGGTTCGCCGTAGTACCGCAGCATCGGCCCGTACGTTCCCGCCATCACGGCCCACGCCGCCCCGCCCGCCCAGGCGGCCGCCGGGTCGCCGCCCAGCAGACCGGCCACCAGCGCCGCCGGCGGCACCACGTACACCAGCAGCAGCCCGGCGACCGTGCCGGCGAGCAGCACGGGGCTGTGCCTCAGCTGCGCGTACGCGCTCCGCGACACCATGGACCACAGGTCGCCCAGCCGGGGGTAGGGCCGCACGCTCGTCACCCGGTCCGCCAGCCCCAGCCACAGCCGGCCGCCCTCCCGCCGCACCGCGCGGGCCAGCGCCACGTCGTCGATCAGCGCCTGCCGGATCGAGTCCGGCACCCCCGCCCGGCGGGCCGCCTCCGTCCGCACCAGCACACAGCCGCCGGCCGCCGCCGCCGTGCCCGACCCGGGACGGTTGACCCGGCGGAACGGGTAGAGCTGGGCGAAGAAGTACACGAACGCCGGGACCACCAGCCGCTCCCAGCCGCCCGCCACCCGCAGCCGCGCCATCAGCGAGACCACGTCGTAGGAGTCGGCGCCGCCCCGCGGGCGGTGCCCCGCACCGGCGGCCGGCCCGGCGGCCGCGACCAGGGCGCGCAGACTGTCCGGCTGATGGGCGATGTCCGCGTCCGTCAGCAGCAGGAACTCCGGATCGAACTCCTCGGCCAGGGCGATCCCGTGCCGCAGCGCCCACAGTTTGCCCGTCCAGCCGGGCTCCGGTTCGCCGGGCGCCGACACCGTCAGCGGCAGCCCGCCGTGCCGCGCGGACAGCGAGCGGGCCAGGTCGCCCGTACCGTCGCCGCTGTTGTCGTCCACGAGCACGATCCCGGCGCGCCCCGGATAGTCCTGCCGCAGCAGCGACGGCAGGCTCAGCGCGAGGACGCCGGCCTCGTCGCGTGCCGGGACCACGATCACCACGTCCGGCCACCGCGCCGGCTCCTCGTATCCGGGGAGCCGCTGGTCGGTACGCCAGTAGGAGCCGCGGCCGAGGAGCAGGAAGCACCAGGCGGCCAGGGAGGCCGTCGCAATCCACGCAAGAGCGCTCATTCGCCGCAGTCTGCCCCACACCGGCGGCCGTGGGACGGCGGTCGACTATGGTGACCGGGTGAAGATCGCGCTCATGGACTCCGGCATCGGACTGCTGCCCGCCGCCGCCGCGGTGCGGCGCCTGAGGCCGGACGCGGATCTCGTGCTCTCCTCCGACCCCGACGGCATGCCCTGGGGCCCCCGTACGCCCGAGGACCTCACCGAGCGCGCCCTGGTGGTCGCCCGTGCCGCCGCGGCCCGGCGTCCCGACGCGCTGATCGTCGCCTGCAACACCGCCTCCGTGCACGCCCTGCCCGCGCTCCGCGCGGAGCTGGAGCCGGGACTGCCCGTCATCGGGACCGTCCCCGCCATCAAGCCGGCCAGCGCCGCGGGCGGCCCGGTCGCCATCTGGGCGACCCCGGCGACCACCGGCAGCCCCTACCAGCGCGGCCTGATCGAGGACTTCGCCCACGGGGTCGACGTCACCGAGGTGCCCTGCCCCGGACTCGCCGACGCCGTGCAGCAGGCCGACGAGGAGGCCGTCGCCCGTGCCGTGGCCGCCGCCGCGGCCCTGACGCCGGCCGGCCTGCGCGCCCTCGTCCTCGGCTGCACCCACTACGAACTCGTCGCCGAACGCATCCGGGCCGCCGTCGCCCCGTCCGGCGACGGGCCCGAGCCCGTCTTCCACGGCTCGGCGGACGCCGTCGCCGCCCAGGCGCTGCGCCGCAGCGGCATCCCCGCCGCCCCCGACGCCGAGCCCACCGGACGCATCACGGTGCTCACCAGCGGCCGCGAGTCCGTCCTGCCGCCCGCGGCGCTCGCGTACGCCGAGGGCCGCCTGCTCCGGACCGCCGCCCCCGCCGTCTGAACGACCGGGCCCTTCGCAGGCGCCGCCCGGGACCCGGCACGGCGGACCGGCGCGGGCCGTGCCGGTGGGTGCGTGCCGTGCCGTGCCGGTGCGTGTCGTGGGGGTGCGGGGGATGTCCGTGCGCGGTGTGCGGGAGGTCCGTGCGCGGCGGAGGCTCGTGCGGGGCGGATGTCCGTGCGCCGGGAGGCCGGGGTGACCGGCCGCCCCGCGGCCGTGCCGGACCTGTGCGTCCGGCACGGTTCCCCCGGTTGCCGACCCGCCGCACGCCGGGGCCCCTGGCGGAACTACGGAACGTGACGAGCGGACGATGCTCCCGGCGGCCTTCGTGGGTACCCTCCACAGCATGAGGCACCATTTCCGTCACGTGGGGTCCTCCACCGAGGCACTGCCCGAGATCTGGACCGGCCGCGCGACCAACCGCATGCAGTGGGTGCTCGCGGCGGCGGGCGCCGCCTGCCTCGCGCTCGGCATCAAGCTGGCCGTCGACGGCAACTGGACCACCGGGGTCGTCGCCCTGGTGATGGCCGTGGTCGGCTGCGTGGCCGCCGGCCTGATGATGCTCTACGGCACCCTCGCCTTCGTGCACGTCGAGGTCACCGTCGACCGCGACGCGGTCGAGGTGCGCTGCGGGCACATGGGCCTGCCGCGCCGCCGGATTCCGCTGGACCAGGTGGTCGCCGCCGAGTTCGACCCCAGGATCACCCCCCATCAGTGGGGCGGCTGGGGATGCCGCTGGCGCCCCGAGCGCGGCACCGCCGTCGTGGTGCGCCGCGGCGAGGGCCTGGTGGTGACCCTGGGTGACGGGAAGACCTTCACGGTGACCGTCGACGACGCGGAACTCGCGGTGCGCGTGATCCGCGAGCGCATCCGCCGCCTGCGCGCTGGAACCGTCCCGCAGGCCTGACGCCGGCCGCCGCCCGTCGTGGTGCGTGAGCGTGGTTCTCTGCGGCTCCGGCGCGGGGGCCGGTTCGCCGGCCCCGGGGTGCGGGCCGTACGCCACCGCCGGGTCCCGGTCTCCCGCCCCGCGGGCGGATGAGGCGCGCGCCCCGGAGCGGCTGGGTGCCGGGCGACCCGGAGCGGGGTGACCGAGCGCCGTCGGCCGCGGGCACCGGCCCTCCGTGAGCCGCACCCGTGGCGCGGCCGCACGCCACCGGCTCGCGCCGCGCGGACCCGGCCGTCACCGCCCCCTCCCCGCCCGCTCGTCCCGGGCGCACCGCCCCGCCGGGCGCACAGCGTCCCGCCGTAGACTCCGCACGTGAGCACCGCCATCGCGCCCGTCGACACCCCCCGGCCCGCCCCTCGCAGCGCCCGGTCCCTGGCCGGACGCCTCGTGCGGCCCGTCACCGCGGCCCTGTCGGGGGTGCTGCTCTTCCTCAGCTTCCCGCCGAGGCCCCTGTGGTGGCTCGCGGTCCCCGCGTTCGCCCTGCTCGGCTGGACCCTGCGCGGACGACGGCTGCGGGGGGCACTGGGCCTGGGCCTCCTCACCGGTCTCGGCTTCATGCTCCCGCTGCTGGTGTGGACCGGTGAGGAGGTCGGCCCGGTCCCGTGGCTGGCCCTCGCCTTCGCGGAGGCCCTGTTCGTCGCCCTGGCCTGCACCGGCATCGCCGCCGTGTCCCGTCTCGCCGCCTGGCCGCTGTGGGGCGCCGCGGTCTGGATCGCAGGCGAGGCGGCCCGCGCCCGGGTGCCGTTCGGCGGCTTCCCGTGGGGCAAGATCGCCTTCGGGCAGGCCGACGGCGTCTTCCTGCCGCTCGCCGCCGTCGGCGGCACACCGCTGCTCGGATTCGCCGTCGCCCTGTGCGGGTTCGGTCTGTACGAGACCGTGCGCCGCGCGGCCGCGTTCCGGCACACCGGGGCGGTGACCCGGGCCGCAGTGGCGGCGGCGCTCCTCCCGCTCCTGCTCCCGCCGGTCGCCGCCCTCGCCGCCCGCCCCCTCGTGGACGACTCCGCCGAGGACGGGACCGCGACCGTGGCCGCGATCCAGGGCAACGTGCCCCGCCTCGGCCTCGACTTCAACGCGCAGCGGCGTGCCGTGCTCGACAACCACGTCAAGCGGACCGAGCAGCTCGCCGCCGACGTGGCGGCCGGCCGCGAGCCGCGCCCCGACTTCGTGCTCTGGCCGGAGAACTCCTCCGACCTCGACCCGTACCGCAACGCCGACGCCCGCCTGGTCATCGACCGGGCCGTCTCCGCCGTCGGCGTGCCGACCGTCGTCGGCGCCGTCGTCACCCCGGAGACCGGGCCGCTGCGCAACACGATGATCGAGTGGGAGCCCGGCCGCGGGCCGGTGGACACCTACGACAAGCGGCATGTGCAGCCCTTCGGCGAGTACATCCCGATGCGGTCGTTCGTGCGGATCTTCAACTCCGACGTGGACCGGGTCCGCCGCGACTTCGGCCCCGGCGACGAGGTCGGCGTCTTCGATCTCGCGGGCACCCGCGTCGGCATGGTGACCTGCTTCGAGGCGGCCTTCGACGACGCGGCCAGGGACACCGTCACCCACGGCGCGCAGATGATCTCCGTCCCCAGCAACAACGCCACCTTCGGCCGCAGCGAGATGACCTACCAGCAGCTGGCCATGTCCCGGGTGCGGGCCGTCGAGCACAGCCGGTCCGTGGTGGTCCCCGTGACGAGCGGGGTCAGCGCGGTGATCATGCCCGACGGCCGGATCGTCGAGAGGACCGGGATGTTCACCCCGGGCGCCCTGGTGGCCGAGGTTCCGCTGCGTTCGTCCCGGACGCCGGCGACGACTCTGGGCGTGCTGCCCGAGGCGGCGCTGCTGCTGCTCGCCGCGGGTGCGCTGGGCAAGGCCGCCGCCGACGCGGCGGGGGCGAGGCGGCGGCGCCGCGCACAGGACGCCGCGACGGCTTCCTGACCACGGCCGGCCGGCCCAACGCCTAGGGTCGGGGCATGGGCACCCCTGACTACATCCGTGACATCCGGGCCCTGGCCGGCCATCAGCTGCTCTTCCTCCCCGGGGTCAGCGCCGTCGTCTTCGACGACCGCGGCCGCGTGCTGCTCGGGCGCCGCGCGGACACCGGCCTGTGGTCGGTCGTCGGCGGAATCTGCGAGCCGGGCGAGCAGCCCGCCCGGACCGCCGAGCGCGAGGTGTACGAGGAGACCGCGGTCCGCTGCGTGGCGGACCGGGTCGTCCTCGTCCAGGCGCTGCCGGGCCCGGTCACGTACCCGAACGGCGACATCTGCCAGTACATGGACATCACCTTCCGCTGCCGCGCGGTGGGCGGCGAGGCGCGCGTCAACGACGAGGAGTCCCTCGACGTGGGGTGGTTCGCGCTGGACGCGCTCCCGGATCTCCAGGAGTTCGCCCTGTTCCGGATCAAGCAGGCGATGACCGACGGCCCGGCATGGTTCCAGCCCACCACTGAGCAGTGAAGTATGGGTGCTGACCACATCGGTCGGGGGGTGATCCCTGCCTAGGGTGCGGAGCATGACCACGCCCCGCATCCCAGGTCCCCCACAGGCTCCCGCGCCGGGCGCGGCCGGCCGCACCGTCTCGCTCGACCTCGGCGGACACACCGCCGTGGTCACCGGGGCCGCGGGCGGCATCGGCCGCGCCTGCGCGCTGCGGCTCGCCGCCGCCGGCGCGAAGGTGAGAGCCGTGGACCGGGACGCCGCGGGCCTGCGGACCCTGGGGGACGCGGCCGGGGCCCTCGCCGGGGCGGTGGAGCCCCAGGTCGTCGACCTGACCGACCTGGACGCCGCGGAGGCCGTCGCGGCCGGCGCCGACATCCTCGTCAACAACGCGGGGCTGCAACTGGTCCGCCCCATCGAGGACTTCCCGCCCGACGTGTTCCACACCGTGCTCACCGTCATGCTGGAGGCCCCCTTCCGGCTCATCAGGGGAGCGCTGCCGCACATGTACGCGCAAGGGTGGGGGCGGATCGTCAACATCTCCTCCGTCCACGGTCTGCGCGCATCGGCCTTCAAGTCCGCCTATGTGGCCGCCAAACACGGTCTGGAAGGACTCTCCAAGACGGCGGCGCTGGAAGGCGCGCCCCACGGCGTCACCTCGGTGTGCGTCAACCCGGGTTACGTGCGCACGCCGCTGGTGGAGAAGCAGCTCGCCGACCAGGCGGCCGCCCACGGCATGCCCGAGGAGCGGGTGCTCACCGAGGTCCTGCTCAAGGACTCCGCGATCAAGCGGCTGATCGAGCCCGACGAGGTCGCCGAGGCGGTGCTGTACCTGTGCAGCCCCCAGGCGTCGTTCATCACCGGCACCTCAGTGGCCCTCGACGGCGGATGGACCGCCCACTGACGTCCGGGGGCGGCGCCGCGGGGCGGTCGGGTCCCGGCCGGAGGCCGCCGGGACCGCCAGGCACCGGCGCCGCCGCGGGCGCGCGGGGCGGAGCCGGCGGAGTTGTCCACAGGGCTGGCGCCGGGACGCCGGGGACGGGTAATCCTGTCCCCATGTCCCTGGACCAAGCCGCCTACCTGGAACTCCTCGCCCGCGGCGCCGCCGCGGAGGCGTACGACCGGCCCGTGCTGCTGGCACGGGCGCACGGCGCCGACGCACCGGCCCTCGCCGCGCTGGAGCACGCCAAGCAGCTCGCGCTGCGTGTCCGCGCGGAGCTGGAGGGCCGCAGGCGGCGCGAGGCGGAGCTGTCCGCGCTCTTCGAGACCGCGCACGACCTCGCCGGACTGCGCGACCTGGACGCCGTCCTGCGGGCCATCGTGCAGCGGGCGCGCTCCCTCCTCGGCACCGAGGTCGCCTACCTCAGCCTGAACGACCCGGTCGCGGGCGACACCTACATGCGGGTCACCGAGGGGTCCGTGTCCGCCCGGTTCCAGCAGGTGCGGCTGGGCATGGGGGAGGGGCTGGGCGGTCTCGTGGCCCAGACCGCCCGGCCCTACGTCACCGACAGCTACTTCGAGGACGCCCGATTCGAGCACACCGGCACCATCGACGCCGCGGTCAGGGACGAGGGCCTCGTCGCCATCCTCGGCGTGCCGCTGATGCTGGGGAGCCAGGTCATCGGCGTCCTGTTCGCCGCCGACCGCCGGGCACGCGTCTTCGAGCGCGAGCAGGTCGCGCTGATGTCCTCGTTCGCCGCGCACGCGGCGGTCGCCATCGACACCGCCAACCTTCTCGCCGAGACCCGGTCCGCCCTGGCCGAACTGGAGCGGGCCAACGGGATCATCCAGGACCACAGCGGGGTCATCGAGCGCGCCTCCGACGTGCACGACCGCCTCACCGAACTGGTGCTCAGGGGCGGCGGGGTCGACGACGTGGCCGCGGCGCTCTCCGAAGTCCTCGACGGCACCGTCGAGTTCCGCGAGGACGCGCCCCGGCCCGCCGGCACGGACGGCCACGCGGTCCGCCGCGGGGACGACTGGATCGCCGAGGTGTCCGCCGGCGGCGAGGTCTTCGGCGCCCTCGTCCTGCGAGGCCATCCCGCGCTCGACCCGGTCGACCAGCGCACCCTGGAGCGGGCCGCGATGGTGACCTCGCTGCTGCTCCTCGCCCGCCGCTCCGCCCACGACGCCGAGCGCCGGGTGCGCGGCGAACTCCTCGACGACCTGCTCGACGCCCCGGACCGCGACCCGCGGCTCCTGAGGGAGCGCGCAGCCCGCCTCGGGGCCGACCTCGACGTCCCCCACGTGGTGCTCGCCGCCCGGATCGAGGGTCCGGGGTCCGGATCCGGTGCGGGGCCGGCCTCGGCGGCCAGGGAGAGCGCCGACCGCCGGCGGCTGTGGTCGGCCGCCTCGCACCTCGCCGCCACCGGAGCGGGACTCGCCGCCGCCCGCGACGGGGGCACGGTGCTGCTCCTGCCGCTGGGGGCGGAGGACACCCCCGCTTCCCTCGCCCGCCGGACGGCCCGCCAGCTCGGCGGCGCCCTGCGCGAGCCGGTCACGGTCGGCGCCTCGTCGCCGGTCGGCTCCCCGGCCGGGGACCCCACCCCCGTCGCGGCGGCCTACGAGCAGGCGGGCCGCTGCCTGGACGCCCTGCGCCTGCTGGGCCGGGCCGGACAGGGCGCCGCCGCACAGGACCTGGGCTTTCTCGGCCTGCTGCTCGCCGACCCGGGCGACATCGACGGCTTCGTGCACCGCACCATCGGCGAGGTCGTTGCCTACGACCGGCGCCGCGGGACCGACCTGGTCCGCACCATGGCCGCGTACTTCGCCAGCGGCATGAGCCCCGCCCGCACCAAGGACGACCTGCACGTGCACGTGAACACGGTCGCCCAGCGCCTGGAGCGCATCGGCAGGCTGCTCGGTTCCGACTGGCAGTCCCCGGGCCGCGCGCTGGAGATCCAGCTGGCGCTGCGGCTGCACGGCATGTCCTCACCGGCCGCCGGCGGGGAGTGAGCCCGGGCGGCGGGCGCCGGTCCCCGGCAGCCCGCCGCCCCGGCCGTCCGCAGGCGGACCCGTCCGCGCCTGCCGCCGGGCCGTCCCCGTGCCCGGCCCCGGGCACGAGCCGCCCCGGTGGGCACCCGCGGTGCGCGCCGGCTCCCGGGGCGCGGAGCCCCGCCCCGGCCACCCGGTCCGCACGCCGGGCACACGACGGGGGCGCGGGACCTCAGGAGGTCCCGCGCCCCCGGGCGTTCGCGCCGGCCGTCAGCGGGTGCGCGCCGCGGCGTCGGCCTGGGCGGGCACCCGGTCCGCCGCCGGCTCGGCACCGGGCTCCACGTCGTTCAGGTCCCGGTCGCGGGTCTCCTGGGCGCACGCGATGGCCACGACCGTCAGCAGTGCGGCGGCGATCACGTACAGCGCGATCGGGGTCGACGAGTCGTAGTCGGCGAGCAGCGCCGTCGCGATCAGCGGGGCCGGCGCACCGGCGGCGACCGACGAGAACTGCGCACCGATCGAGGCGCCCGAGTACCGCATCCGGGTCGCGAACATCTCCGAGAAGAAGGCCGCCTGCGGCGCGTACATGGCGCCGTGCAGGACGAGGCCGACGGTCACGGCCAGCAGCAGCGAGCCGAACGACGCCCGGTCGATGAGCCAGAAGAACGGGAACATCCAGGCGCCGACACCGATGGCGCCGATCAGATACACCGGGCGCCGGCCGATCCGGTCGGACAGCGCGCCCCACAGCGGGATCGTCACGAAGTGGACCGCGGATCCGATGAGCACCGCGTTCAGCGCCGTCTGCTTGCTCAGATCCACCGCTGTCGTCGCGTACACGAGGATGAACGCGGTGATCACGTAGTAGCTGATGTTCTCCGCCATACGGGCGCCCATGGCGACCAGCACATCGCGCCAGTGGTGCCGGAGCACGGCGACCAGCGGCATCTTCTCCAGCTTCCCGGCCTCCGCCTTGCGCTGCTCGGCCTGCGCCAGGGCCGCCTTGAAGACGGGGGACTCGTCGACCGAGAGACGGATCCACAGACCGACGATCACGAGGACGCCGGAGAGCAGGAACGGGATCCGCCAGCCCCAGGACGTGAAGGCGGACTCCGAGAGCAGAGCCGTCAGCGCCGAGAGCACGCCGGTGGCGAGCAGCTGCCCGGCCGGTGCGCCGGTCTGCGGCCACGACGCCCAGAAGCCGCGGCGCCCGGAGTCGCCGTGCTCGGAGACGAGGAGCACCGCGCCGCCCCACTCGCCGCCGAGCGCGAAGCCCTGCACCAGCCGGAGCAGCGTCAGCAGGACCGGAGCCATGGAGCCGATGGACGCGTGCGTGGGCAGCAGGCCGATGGCGAACGTCGCGCCGCCCATCAGCAGCAGACTGAGCACCAGCAGCTTCTTGCGGCCGAGCCGGTCCCCGTAGTGGCCGAAGACCAGGGCGCCGAGGGGCCGCGCGGCGAATCCGACCGCGTAGGTCAGGAAGGACAGCAGGGTGCCGACCAGCGGGTCCGAGTCCGGGAAGAAGAGCTTGTTGAACACCAGGGCGGCGGCTGAGCCGTAGAGGAAGAAGTCGTACCACTCGATGGTGGTGCCGATGAGGCTCGCGGCGACGATGCGCTTGAGCGAGTTCGGCGCTGGAGGAGCGGATGCGGGGGCGGCCATGGACACCACTTCCGGACAGTTGGCGGGGACGTTTCCGTGTCGCCACACCGTAGGAAGACGCAGGTCACAGGCGTATGTGGTGGGACACCATAGTTCCCCTGGCGGTAGTGCGTGAGTCCACCATGCGTGAGTCCACCATGCGCGTGGCGGCCGTGCCGGGGCGTGGACAGTGCTCGCGGGATCGATGCTGTCGAGGCGGGTGCCGCCCGGCCGCGCGGTCCGGATATCGGCTGGTTTGCGTGTCGTGGTCGTGGGGAGTGAACAGGCGATTGCCCACGGTGACGCGTCAGGCGGCACCCGTGGGAGCCGTGCCGGAGGGGGACGGCCGCAGCGGCTGGGCGGGGGGCGTCCGGACAAGGGCCGGGCGACCGCCAGGACTGAACGGGGGAGCATGGAGTTCGACAGGCGTGTACAGATCTTCCTGGTCGCACGGCGTCCGGACCAGGACAGGGAAACGATCGAGTTCGGTTCCGGGTATCTGATAGCACCGCGGCTCGTGCTGACGGCCGCTCATATTCTCGGCGACGCGTCCGGTCCCTGGCCCGGGACCCTGGTGGTGTCGCGGCCCCGGCCCGCGCCCGTGACCGCCCTCGCGGTCGCCGACGACGCGTCTCCGCAACCCCTGAACAGGCGCTATCCGGCCACGGTCCGCTGGTACCGCAGGACACCCCTGGTCGACGCGGCGCTGATCGAGCTCGACGAGGGCAACGGCTGGCCGACGCCGGAGTCCCTGGAGGACACCGGCACCCGACCTCCCCAGCGGTGGGGCCGGCTCATCGGGCCCCTTCCGCAGCCGGTCACCGTACTGGGCTTCCCCCGGATGCAGGAGGACGGCTCGACCCGACAACGCCTCGACGAACAGCTCGTCGGGGAGATCGTCCCGGGCAACGGCTCCCTCGTGCACCGTTACGAGATCTCCAGCACCGCTCCCGTGCCGGGCGGCGGCGACCGGGAGGGCACCGGACGGTCGGGGATCTCCGGCACCGCTCCCGTGCCGGGCGGCGACCCCGACGGCGAACGGAAGGGCACCGTATGGTCGGGCATCTCCGGCGCCGCGGTGCACGCGGGGAACCTGCTGTGCGGTGTGGTCCGCACGGACCGCAACGCCACCGGCGGCGGCATCCGGCTCACTGCCACGCCCAGTGCCCTGCTCCTGGCCGACGACGGGTTCCGTGCGGTCGTCGCCGAACACTCCTCCGGCTGGGAACCCGCTCTTGAACCCGTGGAACCCACCGCCCTCCTCGCGCCGGCGGCTCCCCTGCGGACGCTGCGCTCACCGGCCGCGCTGCTGCGCGCCGACGCCGAGGCCGTCGCCTTCCACGGTCGCGCCGCCGAACTCGACATGCTGCGCACATGGTGCGAGAAGGGGCCCTCGAAACTCTCCGTCCAGGTGATCACGGGCCCCGGCGGGCAGGGCAAGACACGGCTCGCCCGCCGGCTCACCCAGGTCCTCGCGGACAGCGGCTGGGTCACCGGACACGTGCGCGCGGGTCTCGTCGACCCGCCGGGGCCGCTCGATTTCAGCAGCCTGCGGACGGACCTGCCGCTCGTCCTCGTCGTCGACTACGCGGAGACCAGGCCCCGGGTCGTCCGTGAACTCGTCCGGCACTTCCTGGAAGCCGACAACCACCGGGTGCGCTTGCTGCTGCTCGCCCGGGCGGACGGCTCGTGGCGCAAGCCCGCGGCGGACACCGAGTACGAGACCGGCAGCGTCCTCGACTCCGCCCCCGTCATGAAACTCGCCGCCCTCCTCCCGGACGGCGAAGCCGCCGAGAGCCGTGCCGCCGCCTTCACCCGCGCGGCCCGGGACCTCAGCGTCCTGCTCCCGAGCGTTCCCGGATTCCCGGAGTACGACTGGGGCCGGGTTGCCGCGGAGCTAAGACCGGCCGACGGCCTGAGCGACAGCCGCTACGACAACGTCCTCACCCTGCACATGACCGCGCTCGTCGGACTCCTGCAGAACGGCCCCGCACCGGTCGAGACCGCCGCCGGCACGTCGGTGGAGAGGACGCTGGTCCTGCACGAGAGCAAGTTCTGGGAGGCCACATCGGACAGCAGGGAGTTCAGGCTCGGGCTCTCGGAGCGGACCCTGGGACGGGCCGCCGCCGTCGCCGCGCTGTGCGGGGCCGCGGACCAGGACGAGGCGATCCGCGTCCTCGGCAGCCTCCCGGACGTCGAGGCCGGGAAGGCGGCCCGCATCGCGGAGTGGTTCGCCTGGCTGTATCCACCGGCCCAGGGCCACTACTGGGGCGCGCTGCAACCGGACAGGATCGCCGAGCACCACGCGGACGAGGCCGTCACGTCGGGAGGCCTCGCGCTGCCCGGCGTCCTGGCCGCGGCGTCCCCCGCGCAGCAGGCGCGCTCCGTCACCACCCTGGCCCGCGCGGTCGTCGCCCACAACAACGCGCGCCGCACCGCGGACGGTGAGCGGATCCTCGCCGTCCTGGGCGCGGCTCTCGACACGGTCACGATCCACACCGAGGCCCTGCGGAGCGCGGTCGCCGCGCTGCCCGGTCCCTCCCGGGCCGTCCCCGGCCTCGCCCTGCGGCTCACCCAGGACCTGGTGGACCGTTACCAGCGTTCCACGGCCCGGCCTGCGGAGGCCGTGGATCCGGAGCAGTTGGCCTCCGACGCGGCGGCGCTGGCCGGCGCCCTGTCCGACCTGGGTGTCCTGCTCGGCGAGGCGGGACGCCCGCAGGAGGCGCTGAGCGCGAACCGGCGGGCGGTGGACCTCTACGAGGGCATCGCGTCGAACACGACCTACGCCCCCTATCTGGGCAGTTCGCTCAACAGGCTCAGCAATCGTCTGGCGGAAGCAGGCGACTACACCGGCGCCGTGAAACCGGCGGAGAGAGCCGTGACGATTCACGAGCGCCTGACCGCCACCGACCGGACGGCGTTCGAGCCCGGCCTGCTGACGGCGCTGACCACTCTCGGCAACAGGTACGCGCAGACCGGACGGTACGCGGAGGGCCTGGCTGCGGTCGACCGGGCCGTGCGGATCGGAACGCGCCTCGCGGACGCGGATCCGGGCACCCACAGCCCCAGCCTCGCCAGAGCGCTCCTCAACCTCGGCGCCTGGCTGGCGCAGAGGGGGCTCTCGGCCGAGGGCCTGGACGCGGGAGAGCGGGCCGTCGATGTGTACCGTCGCCTCGCCATGGCGAACCCGGCCGGATACGAAGCGGAACTGGCGGTCGCGCTGACCAACTTCGGCAACCACCTGGCGAAGGCAGGGCGCCAGGACGAAGCCCTGGCCGCCGCCGAGGAAGCGGTGCGGATCTCGCGTCGCCTCGCCGCCATCGACCCGGCGGCGTACGAACCCGGACTCGCCCTGGCCCTGCACAACCTGGCCAGCCGGCTGGACACGGCAGGACGCGGCGCCGAGGCGTTGACCGCCGCGGAAGAGGCGGCGAAGATCCACCGGCGTCTGGCGGAGTCGAACCCGGCGGTGTACGGACCGCGCCTGGCCGTGACGCTGACCAACCTGGGGGCCTGGCTGCACCGGGCGGGGCGTGCCGCCGAGGCGCTGGCCGCCGCGGAAGAGGCAGTAAAGATCCTCCGGACCCTCGCCCGGCTGAGCCCGGAGGTCCACGGGCCGCACCTGGCCGCGTCGCTGACCAACCTGGCTGCCTGGCTGCGCGAAGCCGGGCGTGGAGCGGAGGCACTGGCCCGCGCGACGGAGGCCGTGGCCGTCCAGCGTCGTCTGCAGAAGAAGGACCCGGCCGCACACCTGCCTCACCTCGCGCAGAGTCTCTACCTACAGGCGCTGACGCTGGCCGGGCAGGGGGACCTGCCGGCGGCCCTGAGTGCCACGGGGGAATCCGTCGAGGCCCACCGCGGGATGAGAGAGGGGGCGGTCGCCATGGACGGCCTGCACAGGGTCCTGACCCTGCAGGCGGACCTGCTGAACGCTCTGGGGCGGACGGGAGAGGCGGAGACGATCCGCCGCTGGCTCGCGGAGAACCCCGTACGGCCGCCGCGGTGACTCCTCACCGCGGAGAGTCGGGAGCCGTTCGCGCGTCCCCGGATCGCTGTGCACCCGAGTCGTGTTCCCGGGGCGCGCGGTCCGGCGGCGTCAGGACCGTCGACGGTGGGTAGGGCTGCTGTGCAGCCGGATGGAGGAGGGGCATGACCGAGCACGGTGGCAGCGGGGCGGCAGTCGAACTGGCCCAGGCGATCGAATCGTTGCGGACCCAGCTGGAGTCCGCCCGGCGTCTCGCACCACCCGGGAGCCTGCGTTTCGAGGTCGGTCCCGTCGAGCTGGAGTTCCAAGTGGAGCTGGTCAGCGGTGCCGAGGCGAACGCGGGCGCCAAGTTCTATGTGCTGTCCGCCGGTGGCCGTCGGTCAGTGGAGAACCGCACCACACACTCCGTACGGCTCACCCTGACCCCCCAGGACCCGGCGGGAGGCCCGCTGGAGGTCTCCGCCAGTACGGATCAGCTGCCCGGGCAGTGATCGATTCCCGGATCCTGGCCGCCGGCCGGGCGGTCGAGATCTACCGTCCCCGGGAGACCGGCGGATACGCCACGGGGACCGGCTTCCTGCTGGACGGCGGACTCGTCCTGACCGCCGGTCATGTCGCCGGTCCCGCGGGCGGCAGGGTGCTCGTACGGCTGCCCTCCCGGGACGACCGATGGACCACCGTCCTGTGGCACCGGCACGACGAGCCGCGCGGGACCGGCGTCGACGCGGCACTGCTCCGCTTCGACGCCGGCGCGGCCCCGGGACCGCCGGGCGGTCTGCCGGCGCTCGGCTGGGGGCGGCTCGCCGGCACCCGCGGCACCCGTGCCGTCGAGGCGGTGGGCTTCCCGGCCGGGATGAACCTGCTGACCGACGGCACGCTCACCTTCCGCGACAGCGCCCACATCACCGGGGAGATCACCCCGGGGAGCCGTCTGAAGGCCGGCCGCTACGAGATCACGGTCCACACCCCGGTCCCGCCCGCACAGACCCCGCCGCCGTCCGCGATTCGGGCCACTGGCGCGCGCCTGCGCCCGACGACCCGATGGAGCGGGATGTCCGGATCGGGTGTGGTGTGCGAGGGGCTGCTGGTCGGCCTGGTCAGCGTCGATCCGGGAGATCCGGCCGGGGGCGCGCTCACCGCCGTCCCCGTCGAGTCGGTCCTCGCCGACCCGGACGTGGTAGGGCTCCTCGGACGCGTACGCCCCCGCAGCGTCGAACTCACCCCCGTGCTGCTCTCCCCGCCCGTGCCACCCGGATCCCCCGCGGGGCTGCTGCGCGCCGAGGTGAGCCCGGTCGGCTGCCACGGCCGGGACGGCGTGCTGACCGCCCTCACCGACTGGTGCCGGGAACCACCGGACTTCTCCCTGCGGTTACTGGCCGCGCCCGGCGGCCAGGGCAAGACCCGGCTGGCCCGCGAACTCGTGGAACGGATGACGGATCGCGGCTGGGCGGCCGGCTTCCTGGACGACCAGTGCCCCGACGACCGCCTCGACCTGCTCGCCACCCTGTCGGACCCCCTGCTGCTGGTACTGGACTACGCCGAGACCCGCTCCGGACAGTTGCGCGCCTGCCTGCGGGCCCTGCGCCCGGGAACTGGCGGTGCGGCCCCCGTCCGTCTGCTGCTGCTCGCACGCGGCGCGGGCGAGTGGTGGCGGCACGCCCGGGTCACCACGCGGGCGCTGCGCGAGCTTCCACCGGAGGCGGTGATGCACCTGGGGCCGCTGGCTCAGGACCCGCGCAGCCGGGCCGAGGCGTTCCGGCGCGCGGCCGTCGCGCTGGCACCCGCGCTCGCGGCCCTCACCGGAGTGCCGGACAGGGAGGCGAGCCAACCGCCACCGGCCCCGCCGCACCTTGCCGGTTCCCGCTACTCGAGTGCGCTCGCCCTCACCATGGCCGCACTGACCAGCCTGCTGGAACGCGCCGGCCCCACCCCGAAGCGCACCGCCCCCGCGGCCCGCGAGGAAGACATCCTGCTCCTGCACGAGGAGCACTACTGGACCCGGACCGCGACCGCCAACGGCATCGGCCATCTCCACCCCGCCACCCTCCGCCAACTCGTCGCCGCCGCCACCCTGCACCGGGCGGCCACACCGACCGAGGCCAGGGCTCTTCTGGCCCGCCTCGACTGCATGACCGGCGAGACCGGGAACACCCGGCTCGCCGCCGCCGTATGGGTCCACGAGCTGTACGGCGGACAGGACACCTACTGGACGGGCCTGTCCCCGGACCCGCTGGCTGCCCACCAAGTGGGTTCCACGCTGCGGGACTTCCCCGAACTCCTCTCCGAGATCGCCGCACGGACCCCCGCGGAACAGTCCGTCCACCTGCTGCGGACGCTGTGCCGGGCGGGCGAGCCGTTCCCGGAACTGCGGGAGCGGATCGTCGCCGCCGTGGCCGCCCGCCCGCGCCCGCTCGCCTTCGCCGCCATGGATCTGCTGGTCCAGGAACCCGGCGACACCCTCACCACCGCCCTCGACGCGGTCCTGATGAACACAGCGGCGACCACAGGACCGGACGCCCCCTCCCCGGACGCGGCACTCCCCGGCGACCTGCTCTCCGCCGTACCGCGATACACGGAGGTCCTCGCCCGCCCGGCCCTGGTCATGGCCCGGCAGAACGTCGCCGGGCTGCGGACCGCGGCAGACACCGCGCCGGGGTCACTGGCCGGGGCACTGCTCGCCCTCGCCTACCGGCTGTCCGCGACCGGGCGCCACCAAGAAGCCGTCGAGGCCGCGGAGGAGGCGGTGCGGCTGCGGGCCGAGGACGCGGCTCCCGCCGAGCTGATCGACCTGCTCCTCGGCTACGGCGCCCGGCTCGCCGACGTGGGACGGTTCGACGACGCCGCACGGACCGGGGACCGCCTGCTGGCCCTGGCCGGGGAGGGCGCCGGATCCGAGGACCATGCCACGGCCGGCACCGAGGAGGCGGCGCGGCTGGCCAAGATCCTTCACCATCACGCCCGTTGGTGCCACCGGGCCGACCGCATCGCCGACGCGCTGCGCGCGGGCGCCCGCAGCGTGGCCATCCGCCGGCATCTCGCGGCCCGTGACCCGGACCGCCCTGCCGAGGAACTGGCGGGCTCGCTGCTGAGTTACGCGGTGTACCTCCAGGCCGCGGGCGCCCCGGAGAAGGCCATCGAGCCGCTGGGCGAGGCCGTCGACACGTTGCGGGAGCTTGCCGAGAGGTCGCCGGACGGTCATCTGACCGGGCTGGGCAGGGCCCTGCACGACCAGGGCCGCCTCTACGCCGCGCTGCGCGCGCCCGATCTGGCGCTGGCCTGTGCGCAGGAAGCGGCGGCCATCCACCGCAGACTGGTCGGAGACGGCACGTCGGCACCCCGGATGTCCGACCTGGCCCATGTACTCGTGGGCCTGGCCGCCCGGTTGACCGGTGTCGGCCGTACCGCGTCCGCCGTCGACGCGACGGCCGAAGCCGTCGCCCTGCGCCGTACCCTCGCGGCGGACGGCGCGGCAGCCGCCACCGGACGACTCGCGGTCGCGCTCACCGACCACGCCGTACTGCTGCGGCAGTCCGGCCGGCCGGCGGACTCCGAGGAGGCCACGGAGGAGGCCATGCGCCTTCTCGGTCAGGCGTGTTCGGCCGGGTGGAACCCGCCCGGACGCGACAGCGCGCACATCCTGCTGGCCCGGGGCCTGGCCGTCGCGGCCCGTGATCCGGTGGCCGCCCGTGGGATGCTGCGCCGCGCGGCGCAGGACGCGGCAGCCTGCGGTGCGACCCCGCTGGCCGAGCGCTGCGCGGCGGCGCTGAGCGAGCTGGGCACCGACGGTCCCGTAAACTCCCGCTCACAGGTCACGTGAGGGGAGACACCGTGTCCGACCCGTCGGAACAACCGGACGAGCCCGAGCAGCAGCAAGCGGCTGCGGCCGATCCTGCGCAGCCGCCGGTCGGCCCGCTCGACGCCCAAGTCAGCGACTACGCTTTCACGACGACCGAGGTCGGCGACGAAATCGCCGAGCTCCCCGGCGAGTGACGGGCGGCACCCGCCCCGTTCCCGCCCGCGGATCATCCCCCTCTCCGGATGCCGGGGCCCGCGCGGTGCGGGGCATCGGCCCCGCGGGGCGAGGGCACCGGTCACCCCCTCGACGGCGGTCCGGTGCACACCGCGGGCAGCGCCTCCGGCACCGTCACGTTCCGGCAGCCCGGACGGGATCGCTGCCGGGTGTGCGCCCCGCCCCGGCCGGGAACCGGCGGGAAGGGGGACCGGCGCGGGCACCGGGTCAGGGCGTGGTGGTCAGGGCGGCGGCCTCCCAGGCGAACCCGTCCGGGTCGGTGAAGGCACCGTCGCCCCCGAGGACGATCCGGTGGGACCCCGTGCCCTCCTCGGGCACGCCGACGTCCTTGGCCAGGGCACGGCGCCCGTACAGGGCGAGCTGCACGGGGCCCGGATCCGAGGCGAACTCCACGTACTTGCGGCCGAAGCTCTTCGCCACGGTGAGTCCGCGTCCGACGTAGAACCGCTTGCTCGCGAGGACGTCCGAGGCACCGAGCAGGAGCACCAGCCGGTCGATCTCCCCGGTGGCCGGGCCGGCGTCCTTCCGGGCGGAGGTGGCGATCTTCCAGATCGTCCCGTCCGGCGCCCTCAGGACGCCGCCGTAGCCCCAGAACGACTTGGCGGCCGGCTTCAGGACGGTGGCCCCGGCGTCCAGGGCGGCACCGGTGAACGCGTCCACGTCCGCCGGCCGGGAGACCGTGACGGACAGCGAGAAGCCGCGGAATCCGGTCGTCGGCGCGTCCGACTCCCGCAGGGCGATACGGCCGCCCAGACCGAAGGCGGAGTAGAAGCGGGCGGCAGCCGTGGGGTCGGCCACCTCGAGGGTGACGGTTTCGATGTTCATGCACGTCACGCTAGGCGGGCTCCCGGGGCCGCTGCTTCTCGATTCCTGACCGGTGCGGCCGGCCCGGTCAGGGCGGCCGCCTCCGGCCGGGCGGCGCTCCGCGGGGCGGCGACGTCCGGCGGCGCAGCGGGCCCGGTCCTCCTCGTCCCGCGGCCGGTCGCGTTCCGCGGTCCTTCCGCTCCGGCGGCCCGCGACGGGCCCGAACAGCCCCGCACCGTGCGCCGGTCAGGCCGACGCCGACCAGCGGGGGGCGGCCGCCGCCCACGCGGCGTCCCACTCGGCCAGCCGCCGCCGGTCGAGGAACCGGCCTACGACGGCGTACACGACCGCCCCCGCCACAGCCACCGACACGCCCGCCACAGCCGCCCAGCCGACGGAACGGTTGCGGACCTCCTCCGGGGACATCGGGGCACGGACCGCCCTGCCCCGGTCGTCGCACCACAGCGCGACCGTCGTGCCGGCCGACACCCCCGCCGGCACTTCCGTCTCGCCGCGGTGCACCCGCCCGTCCGGGCCGGTCCAGCGGACCGGCGCCGGATACCGGGCCAGGTCCGCCTCGTCCGAGCCGGGTTCGGGGTGCCGCGGCGCGTCACGTTCCACCACCGCGGTGACCAGGTGCAGCGACGCCGCGCGGGCGTCGGCGGCGGCGGAGAGCGAGCCGTGGGCCGCGCGGCCCACGGCCACGGCGGCCACGGGGACGGCGCCCAGGACGGCGGTGACCGCGGCGAGCGCGATCCACGCCCGCACGAGGTCGGACCGGCGGCGCAGCGGGTTGCGGCGCCAGCGGCACAGCCAGGGCGGCAGCGGCCGGACGGGCGGAGGCTGGGCGCGGGGGACCGGATCGTGCATCTCTGCTCCTGTGTGAGGTGAGGCGGTGTCAGTCGTCGCCGGGGCGGCCCGCCCGGACGGCGGAGGCCGGATGACGGTGCGCGGCGGCGAGCACCTGGCCCGCACCGCGCAGCGCGGCGGTGTGCGGCGCGGGCACCGGGCGTACGGGCACCCGCAGTCCGCTCGTCAGCGCGCACGCGATGTCCCGGCGCAGCGCACCGCCGCCCGCCAGCAGCACCCCCCGGCGCAGCGCGCTCCGGGTCTGCGGGGTGCGGTCCGCGCCCCGCATGTCCGCGACCATGGCGGCCACCGCCGCCGCCAGGTCGTCCGCCGGCATGGCGTCGTCGACGTCGGCGGTCCCGAGCGCGGTCCGGTACGCGTCGGCCACGGCTCCGTCGGCGAGCAGGGCGACCTCGGTCACCTGCGCCCCGACGTCCACGACCACCAGTGGCCGGCTCATGTCCGCTCCCGCGCCGAGGGCGATCGCCCGGGCGGTGGGCACGGTGAGCACCGTGCGGGGGCGCAGCACCTCCAGGGCCTCCAGCGCCGCCCCGCGGAACCCGGGCCCGCCGAGCACAGGGGTGCCGAGGACGATCAGCGGGCGGCCGAGGCCCGAGACGCGGCGGCCCAGCAGGCGGTCCAACATCCGTCCGACACCGGCCGTGTCCACGATGGCGCCGCGCTGGACGGGATGGATTCCGCCGGCGCCCGGGAACGTCACGGTCGGCACGTCGAGGACGACACCCCGGCCGGGCGTCCAGATGCGGGTGCGGGAGCTGCCGAGGCCGATGGCGAACCGCGGGCAGAGCCCGCAGGCCGGCCACCGCGGGTGGCGCCGTCCCGCGTCCGCCCCCGCGGCGGTGCGGCTCACCGCCCCGCCTCCCGCACATGCTGGCAGCGCCCGCAGTAGCGGGCCTGCGGCACCACCGTCAGCCGGTCGAGCGCGATCGGGTGCGCGCAGAGGTGGCAGCTGCCGTAGCGGCCCTGGTCCATCCGGGCCAGGGCGGCCTCCACATCGGCGAGCACCATTCGCGCGGAGGCGGCCAGCCGGTCCCGGGGCACGGCCCCGGCCGACCCGGCCCGCGCGCCGTACCGTCCGGCCGGGCGGTACGGCGCCTGCGCGGGGCCGTCCGCACCGGATGGGCCCGCACCTGACCCGTCCGCACCGGATGCGTCCGCACCGGATGGGTCCGCTGCCGGAGAGGCCGTCCGGGCGGGGCCGTGCGCACCCGGAGCCGTTGCGTCGGTGGTGGTGGCGGGGGCGGGTTCGGTCCCGTGTGCGGGGGTGCCGTCGCGCGAGGCGGCACCGTCCGCGCCGTCCTCCCGGCCGCGCACGAGCGCGGCCTCCTCGCGCGCCCCGCCAAGGGAGGCGGTGCGCGTGCCGGACAGGCGACGCAGCTGCTCCCTGCGGAAGGCGCGCTGCTCGCGCAGGCTGTGGCGCAGCGCGTCGAGGTCCTCCGGTGCCGGGCCCGCGGAGCGGACGCCGGCCGTCTGGTTGTTCACTTCGGTCACCACTCCTGGTGCGCGCGGTGGTCTGGGCGGGGCGGGCAGGCCGGGTCGGCGGTGGTGCCGTCACACGGCCCGGCGCTGGCAGGCGACGCAGCACCGGGCGTACGGGAGGATCTCCAGCCGCTCCTCGGGGACCGGCCCGGCACAGCCCTCGCAGCGTCCGTACGTACCGCGCTCCAGGCGGGCGAAGGCCGCCTCGATCTCGGTCAGGACCCGGTGGATCGCCGCCCGCTGGGAGAGCATCAGCTCGCGCGGAGCCTCGTTCCGCTCCTCCGTGATCGCCTCGAGCTGGGTGAGGCGGGAGGCCCGCTCGTGGTCCAGGCGCTGCCGGACCTCCTGTTCCGTGGCACCGCGGGGACGGGAGGCGGAGCGAATCGCGTCGGGCGACATGGCGATCCTTTCGGGGCGGCGGCCGCGGCGTCGCGCGGCGGGTGCCGCGCACACACGTCCGCACCGCCGGGTCGGCGGTGCGGAGGCCAAGGGGTTCCTGACTGCCACCCTGGCTGTTCGCGGCCTGCCGGGCCATCGGGCCCGGACCCCATTTGCGGGGGCACCGATGGTGTAGGCGGGACGGGGTCGCCGACCCGGTACCTGCCTCCTGTTCGGGTGGCCCATAGTGGAAGCACCTGCGACGAAGGAGGAGGTCAGGTACGCCGTGTCCCTGTTCTGGCGGATTTTCGCGCTCAACGCCCTGGTGCTCGGAGGTGCCACGGCGCTGCTGCTGTGGGCGCCGGTGACGGTCTCCGTGCCCGTACTGCTCACCGAGACGGTGATCCTTCTCGGCGGGCTCGGCGTCATGCTCGTCGCCAACGCGGCACTGCTGCGCATCGGCCTGGCGCCGCTGGACCGGCTGACCCGGCAGATGACCACCGTCGACCTGCTCCGCCCCGGCGGGCGGCTGCCCGTGCCGGGCCACGGCGGGGTGGGCGAACTGATCGCCGGCTTCAACGACATGGTCGAGCGGCTGGAGGCCGAACGTGCCGCCAGCAGCGCCCGCGCCCTGGACGCCCAGGAGTCCGAGCGGCGCCGGATCGCGCAGGAACTGCACGACGAGGTCGGCCAGAGCATGACCGCGGTCCTGCTGACGCTGAAGCGGGCGGCCGACCACTCCGGGGGGCCGGTGCGCGAGGACGTGCGCCTCGCCCAGGAGACCACGCGTGCCAGCCTCGACGAGGTCCGCCGGCTCGCCCGCCGGATGCGGCCCGGCGTCCTGGAGGACCTCGGGCTGGTCAGCGCGCTGACCGCGCTCGCCTCGGAGTTCGCCACCCACACCGGGCTGCGTGTCCGGCGCCGCTTCGACAGCGGCCTGCCCGCCCTCGACCGGATGAGCGAGCTCGTGGTGTACCGCGTCGCGCAGGAGAGCCTGACCAACGTCGCCCGGCACGCCGAGGCGCGGCACGTGACCGTCGAACTGAGCGGTACGGCCGGGTCGGTGACGCTGACCGTCAGCGACGACGGGCGGGGCGTGGGGCTGGCACGGGACGGCGCCGGCATCCGCGGGATGCGCGAGCGCGCGCTGCTGCTGGGCGCCGCCTTCGAGATCCGCCCCCTGCCGGGCGGCGGCTCCGCGGTGCGGCTCACGGTGCCGGTGCCGGCGGCGCCGGTGGCTTCGGTTCCGGCGGCGCACGCCTCGGCCCCGGCCGCTCCCGCGGCGCACGCCTCGGCCCCGGCCGCTCCCGTGGCTCCCGCCGCCCCCGCCGCTCCCGAGGAAGGGCTGCCATGACGGGCACGCCGGAGATCCGGATCCTGCTGGCCGACGACCACGCGCTGGTGCGCAGGGGCGTACGGCTCATCCTCGACGGGGAGCCCGGCCTGCGGGTGGTGGCGGAGGCGGGCGACGGCGCGGAGGCCGTCGAGATGGTCCGCACCCGCGAGGTCGACCTCGCGGTCCTCGACATCGGCATGCCGCGGATGACCGGCATCCAGGCCGCGCGCGAGATGTCGTCGCTCCGTCCGGGGCTGCGCATCCTGATGCTGACGATGTACGACAACGACCAGTACTTCTTCCAGGCCCTGAAGGCGGGGGCCTGCGGCTACGTCCTGAAGTCCGTGGCCGACCGCGACCTGGTGGCGGCGTGCCGGGCGGCGATGCGCGGCGAATCCTTCCTCTACCCGGGCGCCGTGACGGCGCTGATCCGCAACTACCTGGACCGCGCGCGCCTCGGCGAGGACGCGGAGGAGGAGATCCTCACGGCGCGGGAGGAGGAGGTCCTCAAGCTGGTGGCGGAGGGACAGTCGTCCAAGGAGATCGCGGAGACGCTCTTCATCAGCGTCAAGACCGTCCAGCGCCACCGGGCCAATCTGCTGGGAAAGCTGGGACTCCGCGACCGTCTGGCCCTCACCCGCTACGCGATCCGCTCCGGCCTGATCGAACCCTGAGACCGCGCTCCCGAGCCGCCGGTCCGCCGGGTGCCTTCCGAGCACCCGGCGGTCCGACGGACGCCCCCGAGCCCCCCGCCCCGCCGTGCACACCGGCGGCCTTCCCGCGACACCGCCCCGTCCCGTCCCGCCCCGCCTGCCCGGACGATGTCCCGGCAGGCCGCGGGGGCCGCTACAGCGTCTCGCTCAGCGAGTCCGCCGGCCGGCGCCGCGCGGTGCGGGCCGCCGGGAGGGCGGCCGCGGCGACGGCGCCCGCGACCGCGGCGGCCGCGACCGCCAGCAGCACGGTGACCGGGGGCGCCTGCGCGACGCCCGCGCCCATGCCGCTCGTCCGGGCCTGCGCGTCCACCAGCCAGTGGCCGGCCAGCGCGCCGGCCGTCGTGCCGAGTGCGGCGGAGAGCAGCGCGGTCAGACCGGCGGCCGTCACGATCACCGCACCGATCTGACGTGGCGTCAGCCCGATGGCTCTGAGGGCGAGCAGGTCGCGCGCCCGGTCGCGCACCACCGTGCCGATGAGGGTGAGCAGTTCGATCAGGCCGATCAGCCCGAGGACGCCGATCAGTGCGGCGATCACCACGCGGGCGGCTTCGAGGCGGTCCGCCGGGTTGGGGGTCTCCCGGACCTCCAGCGTGCCGTCCGATGCCGCGGACACCCGGGTGGCGACCGTACGCGGGTCCGCACCGTCGGCGAGGACCAGCGCGTGGAAGCCGGGACGCAGCAGCGGGTCCCGTTCGCGCAGCGTGTCCAGGGTGGTGGTGACGACCCGGCCGCCGGACTCCGGTTCGATGCTGCGGCCGACGAGGTGCAGGATCTGCGGCCTGCCGCCGACCGTCATGCGGACCCAGTCGCCGACCCGGGCGTCGAGCAGGTCGAGGAGCCCTTGCCCGGCGACGGCCTCGTCCGGTCCGGTGGGGGAGCGGCCCTCGGCCACCGCCGAGGGGTACGGATCGCCGGCGGTTCCGAGGCCGCGCAGGGTGATCGTGCCGGTCTGTCCCGCCACCAGGGCGGCCATCTCCGCGCCGGGATGGGCCGCCGCGACGCCCGGCACCCGTGCGAGGGTCTCCCGCAGTTCGGCGTCCGCCGGCCCGCCGGGCTGTGCCGCGCGCACGGTCAGGGCCGACGCCAGGCCCATGCGCTCGGGACGGTCGCGGAACTGGTCCAGGGTCGACCAGGCGACGAGGGCCACCGTGATCAGGACGAGGGGCAGCGCGAGCCGTGCCACCTGGAGCACCGTGCGCCCCCGCCGGGGGAACGCGGCCCGCCAGCCCAGCACCAGCGCCGGCGGCACCCGCAGCCCGAGGGCCCGGCGTCCGAGGGCGGTCATCGGCGACGGGAGCGGCTGCGCCGCCCGGGCGGCGGGCACCGGCGGCACCCGGCCGGCCCGCCACGCGGCGAGCGAGGTGGCCGCCGCGATGAGCAGCACGGCCCCGGCCGGCACACCGGTCAGGACGGCCGCCCGGCCCGGAAGGTCCTGCCACACGGAGACGGCGTCGCCGATCCGGCCCGGTATCCGGGAGCCGACGACCGCGATGGCGGCGGCCCCGAGCGCCACGCCGAGCAGGGCGAACGCCAGATGCTGGAGGAGGAAGGCCCGCACCACCTGGCCCGGGGTGAAGCCGACGGCCTTGAGCACGGCGATGTCCCTGAGCTGTCCGCGGACCCGGGCGGCGACGGCCCCGGACGCGGCGAGCGAGGCGGCCAGCAGCGCGCCGAGCCCGAAGACGGCGAACATCCGGCCGAGCAGCCGGTCGTCGTCGCCCGCCTCGGCCCGCGCCTGCTGCCACTTGGTGACCTGGGCGACCCGGTCGGCGCCGAGCAGGGTGACGGCCCGCTGCACCATGAAGTCGGTGTCGTCCGGGTCGGCGAGACGCAGGCCCACGGTCTGGTCGTGCGAGCCGGGGGCGACCGTGTCGAGGGCACCCGGCAGCGTCCAGCCGATCCCGGGGTCGCCCCCCGGCCGGTAGCGCGGTTCGGCGGCCTCGGCGACGCCGGCGACGTGCATCGCGCGGGAGGTGCCGTCCGGGCCCGTGACGCGGACGGTGTCGCCGGGTTCGGCCCACAGGGCGCGGGCGACGGAGCTCTCCAGGACGATCTCGTCCGTCCGGGACGCGAGCCACTGCCCCTCCGCCAGCAGTGGCCGGCCGGTCCCGGGGAGCTGCGGTCCGGTCGCGCGGAGCTCGATGCGCGCCTGCGCGCCGCGGGAGCCGACGGTGGCGTCGGCCGTGCGGTACGGGCCGGCCAGGGACGCCGTGCCGTCGAGCCGGGAGAGCGCCTGCGTGTCCGCGCCGCCTCGGGTGTGGAGCCATATGTGGGCGCCCTGGGACTGGTTGAAGACCCGCTGCCAGGGGTTGGCGGCGTAGCCGAGCAGCGCGCCGGCGAGCAGCAGCGAGGCGATCACCCCCGCGCTGGCCAGCACCACGAACAGCGCCTCGCCGCGGTGCGCGCGCAGATCGGCGTTGGCCCAGCGCAGAGTCGCCCGCACGCTCACTCCCCCAGTTCGAGCACGCCCGACACTCCGTGCCGTGTGCCGCGCGCCCGGCCGCCGAGCACCGCGTCGTCGACCGTCCGTCCGTCGAAGAAGCTGATGACGCGGTCGGCGGCACTGGCCATCCGGGCGTCGTGGGTCACCATCAGGATGGTCTGTCCGCGCTGGTGGAAGCGGCTCAGCAGCCGCAGCACCTCGCGGGTGCCCTTGCTGTCGAGGCTGCCGGCCGGTTCGTCGGCGAGCAGCAGCGCGGGGTGGTTGACGAGGGCTCGCGCGAGGGCGACGCGCTGCTGCTCGCCGCCGGACAGTTCACCGGGCACCGACCTCTCGCGGCCTTCCAGGCCGAGCTCGGCGAGCAGCTCCGCGCGGGAGGCGCGGGCGGCCGCGGGGGAGGCGCCGGCGAGCAGCGCCGGCAGTTCGACGTTGTCGGCGACGGTGAGGTTGGAGACCAGGTTGAAGAACTGGAAGACGATGCCGACCCGTCGCCGCCGCAGCATCGCCCACCGTGCCTCGCGGTACTGGTCGACGCGTTCGCCGTCGAGCCACAGCCGTCCGCTGTCCGGGCGCTGGAGTCCGCCCATGAGGTGCAGCAGGGTGGACTTGCCCGCGCCGGAGGGGCCGGTGACGGCGATGAACTCGCCGGGCTGGACGGTCAGATCGACGCCGCGCACGGCGTGCACCGGTGCGCCCTCGCCGTGGTGGGTCTTGGTGAGCCCCTCGGCGCGCAGGATCGGGGTGGAGCCCGCCCCGCTTCCCGCGTCCGGGCCCTCCCCGCTTCCCGCAGCCGGGCCCGCCCCGTTTCCCGTCTCCGGCCCCGACCCGCTGCCCGCGTCCCGCCCCGGGGCGGGCGGCTCGCGGCGGTCGCCGGCGGGTGCGGCGTCACTCATTCCAGCTCCTCCTGACAGCGTTCCAGCCAGTCCAGATCGGCCTGGAGATGGAGCATGGCCCCCTCGATCAGCAGCTGGGAGATCCGGTTGTCCCGGTCCTCGGCGGCGGCCAGCCGTGACAGCTCGCGCATGGTGTTGAGGTACTGCCGCCGCTGCCGGTTGATCAGCGCCACGGGGTCGGCGAGCCCCGACTCGGGCGCGAGGGCGAGCTTCATGAAGAACTCGTCCCGTACACGCGGCTCGTCGTGGGTCTCCTCGAACCAGGCCAGCACCGCCTCGCGCCCCGCGGCCGTCAGCCGGTACGTGCGCTTGTTGGGCCGGCCCGACTGCTCGACGTCCTCGCCGTCGATCAGGCCGCTCTTCTCCAGCCGGCCGAGAGTGACGTAGATCTGGCCGACGTTCGGCTGAGGGTACGCGGCGCCCAGGAGCTTCTCAAGGTCCAGCTTCAGCTCGTAGCCGTGCGCCGGACCACGCGTGAGAAGTGCCAGGAGCGGCAGCCGCACGCCCGTCCCCTCTCTCCCGCTCCGTGGTTTCCCGCCGGCCCGGCGCCCGCCGGACGGCCCGGCGGTCGGGCCGGTCCGCCCGCACGTCTAGTATCGCCCATGCCTAACGGGTATATATAGGCCACGATGGTCGGCGGCGCAGCCGGGTCGTGCTGGGAGGAACCTATGCGGTGGATGCGTGCCGCGGGTAGAGGACTCCTGGTCGCGGCGGTGGTGCTGGCCGGCTACGCCGGTTTCGGCGCGCGCGGCGGACCGGACGGGCAGGCGCCGCCGGGCCGCGGGCCGATGACCCTGGTGACGGCCGGTGATCTGACCGGCTACCTGCCGCCGCTGATCCGGGAGTGGAACGAGCGGCATCCCGGCGAGCGGGTCACCCTGGTCGAGCTGCCCGACTCGGCGGACGAGACCCGTGCCCAGATGATCAGCGAACTGCGCTCCGGCAGCGACCGGTTCGACGTGCTCAACATCGACGTCGCCTGGACGTCGGAGTTCGCGGCGGCGGGCTGGATAGCGCCGCTGGAGCGCGACCGCTTCCCGCTGGAGTCCTTCCTGCGGCCGGTCGTGGACACCGCGACCTTCGAGAGCCGCCTCTACGCAGTCCCCTATGTGACCAACGCGGGACTGCTGTACTACCGCAAGGACGTCCTGGAGCAGGCGGGCGAGAAGCCGCCGCGGACCTGGGACGAACTGGCCCGCCAGGCGCGGACCCTGGCGCCGCGCCACGGACTCGGCGGCTACGCGGGCCAGTTCCTGCCGTACGAGGGCCTGACGGTCAACGTCACCGAGGCCGTCCACTCGGCGGGGGGCTCGGTGCTGCGCGACGACGGTGCGCGGGTGAGCGTGGACTCCGGGGCGGCCCGGGACGGTCTCTCCTTCCTCGCCGGCGGCGTGCGCGAGGGGTGGATCCCCCGCGAGGCGCTCGGCTGGAAGGAGGAGGAGTCGCGGGAGGCCTTCCAGGACGGCCGCCTGCTGTTCCTGCGCAACTGGCCCTATGTGTACGCCGAGGCGGCCGGGGACCCGCGGGTGGCCGGCCGGATCGGCGCGGTGCCCCTGCCGGGACCGGACGGCCCCGGCACCAGTGTGCTCGGCGGCTCCAACCTCGCGGTCAGCAGCCACTCGCGCCATCCCGCGTCGGCCGCCGACCTCATCGCCTATCTGACCGGCGAGCAGGTGCAGCGCCGGGTGCTCACCGAGGGCGCCCTCCCGCCCGTGCGGGCCGCGCTCTACGAGGACCCCGCGCTGATCCGCGACCACCCCTATCTGCCGACCCTGCGCGAGAGCGTGCTCACGGCGGTGCCCCGGCCCAAGAGCCCGCGCTACGACCAGGTGAGCCTCGCCGTGCAGGCGGTCGCGCAGGACGTCATGACGCTGCGCCAGACACCGGACCGGGCCGTGGGGCGCCTGGCCCGTGAGCTGTCGGAGATCTCCCGACGAGGCTGACGGGTCCGCGCTCTCCTGTCCACCCCTACCTGCGTGTTAGGTAGGGGTTTTCTCGTTTCCGGGTGCCGATCTCCGGCTGTTACCGGGCAAATCCCGCCAGCGGCCCCTGGTTTCTGCCCTCACCGTTGACACCTGTCCGACACGGCTACTTAACATGTATGCATAAAGACGTTCCCGTTCCGGGACGCCCTCGCATCCAGCAGAAACGGTTGACGCGAGATGCCCAGCACCCTTGTGGCCGGCACAGGCCGCCTCTCCCGCGCCGCCGCGGCCCCCGGCGACTGGTGGCGCGACGCCGTGATCTACCAGGTCTACGTCCGCAGCTTCCTCGACAGCACCGGGGACGGCATCGGGGACCTGGCAGGCGTCCGCGCCGGACTGCCCTACCTCCGCAAGCTCGGGGTGGACGGCATCTGGCTCAGCCCGTTCTATCCGTCGCCCCAGCACGACCACGGCTACGACGTCGCCGACTACTGCGACGTGGACCCGGTATACGGCGACCTCGGCGAGTTCGACCGGCTCACGGCCGACGCCCGGCGCCTCGGGCTGAAGCTGCTCCTCGACATCGTCCCCAACCACTGCTCCAGCGAGCACCCCTGGTTCCGCGAGGCCCTCGCCGCCCCCGCCGGCAGCCGGGCCCGCGGCCGCTTCCACTTCGCACCCGGCCGGGGGCCCGGCGGCGACGAGCCCCCCAACAACTGGCACGCCATGTTCGGCGGCCCCGCCTGGACCCGGGTGACCGAGCCCGACGGCACCCCCGGGGAGTGGTACCTCCATCTGTTCACCCCGGAGCAGCCCGACCTCAACTGGCGCGACCCGGCCGTCGGGGACTCCTTCGAGTCGGTGCTCCGCTTCTGGCTGGACCGCGGCGTGGACGGTTTCCGCATCGATGTCGCGGCCGGCCTCTTCAAGCACCCCGCACTGCCCGACTCCGACGACCCGGAGGCCGACGAGCGCAGCCGGGACTCCGTCAACCCCCTCGCCTGGAACCAGCCCGAGGTGCACGAGGTCTGGCGGCGCTGGCGCCGGGTGTGCGACGAGTACGCCGCGCTGGACGGCCGCGATCGGCTGCTCGTCGGAGAGGTGTCCGTGCCCACCGCGCGCGAGCACGCCGAGTACGTGCGTCCCGACGAACTGCACCAGGCCTTCTTCTTCGACCTGCTCAGCGCACCCTGGGACGCCGCCGCGTTCCGGTCCGTCATCGACGAGGCGGTCAGGGACATCGCCGGTACCGGGTCCACCGTCACCTGGGTGCTCAACAACCACGACCAGGTCCGCACCGTCACCCGCTACGCCGGCGAGCCCGGCGTGGAGGGCAGCGGACTCGGCGCCGCCCGCGCCCGCGCCGCCGCGCTGCTGATGCTGGCCCTCCCCGGCGCCGCCTACGTCTACCAGGGCGAGGAACTCGGGCTCCCCGAGGTCCTCGACCTGCCGGACGAGGTGCTGACCGATCCGATCTTCCGCCGCACCGGCAGCCGCAAGCACATCCGCGACGGATGCCGCGTCCCGCTCCCCTGGTCGGGACACGCCTCCCCGTTCGGCTTCAGCCAGGGCGCGTCCGGAGCCCGGCCCTGGCTTCCCCAGCCCGAGTGGTTCGCCGACCACGCCACGGACCGGGCCCTCGCCGACACACGGTCCTTCTGGCACCTGTACCGCGACGGCCTCCAGCTGCGGCGCTCGCTGCCCCAGCTGGGCGACGGCACGCTGCGGTGGCTGGACGCCCCGCCGCAGGTGCTGGCGATGGTCCGCGGCGACGGACTGGTCTGCGCGGTCAACTTCGGCACCGAACCGGTGCCCGCCCCCGTCACCGGCATCCCGCTGCTCTCCAGCGCGCCCTGCCCGGCCGGAGTGCTGCCGGGCGCCACGGCCGCCTGGTGGACGGCCGACCACGGCGGCGAACAGCCCGCCTCCCCCGACTCCTGACACCGACCCGCCCCGAGGAAGGACCCACCATGCGACCCCTGTCCCGCACCCCCCGGCGCATCGCGGCCACCGCGTCCGCCGCTCTCGCCGTCGCCCTCACGGCCACCGCCTGCGGCGGCAGCACCACCCCCGCGAGCGGAGGTGAGCTCAGCGGCAAGACGGTCACCGTGGCCGGGGTGTGGACCGGCAGCGAACAGAAGAACTTCAAGAAGGTCCTCGACGCCTTCACCGAGAAGACCGGCGCCAAGACGGTGTTCGTCCCCTCCGGCGACAACGTCTCCACCTTCGTCGGCAGCAAGATCGAGGGCGGCAACGCCCCCGACGTCGTGATGGTCCCGCAGGTCGGCGTGCTCCAGCAGTTCGCGAAGGAGGGCTGGCTCCAGCCCCTGTCGGACACCGCGGAGAAGACCGCGACGGACGGCGTCGCCCCCGTGTGGAAGGAGTACGGCACGGTCGACGGGGAGTACTTCGGCCTCTACTTCAAGGCCGCCCACAAGTCGACGGTCTGGTACAGCCCCGACGCCTTCGCCCAGGCGGGCGTCAGCGAGCCCGGCACCTACGAGGAGCTGCTGGAGACCGGGCGCACCCTCGCGGACTCCGGCCGCCCCGCGTTCGCGGTGGCCGGCGAGGACGGCTGGACCCTGACCGACTGGTTCGAGAACATCTACCTCTCCCAGGCGGGCCCCGAGAAGTACGACCTGCTCGCCAAGCACGAACTGAAGTGGACCGACGCGAGCGTCGTCACCGCGCTCACCACCCTCGGCGAGGTCTTCAAGGACAAGCAGCTCGTCGCCGGCGGCGCCCAGGGCGCGCTGCAGACCGACTTCCCGGGCTCGGTCGAGCAGGTCTTCGGCCCCGAGCCGAAGGCCGGCATGGTCTACGAGGGCGACTTCGTCGGCGGCGTCGCCAAGGACGAGTTCGGCCGCAAGCCGGGCGAGGACGCGAAGTTCTTCCCGTTCCCCGCGGTCGGCGGCGGCAAGGCGCCCGTGGTCAGCGGCGGCGACGCGGCGGTCGTCCTCAAGGACGGCAAGAACGCCGAGGCGGGCATGAAGCTGCTGGAGTTCCTGGCCACACCCGAGGCCGCCGAGATCTGGGCCGGCGCCGGCGGGTTCCTGTCGCCGAACAAGAACGTGAGTCTCGACGCCTACTCCGACGACACCACCCGCAAGACCGCCGAATCCCTGGTGGCGGCCGGCGACGCGGTCCGCTTCGACATGTCCGACCAGGCGCCCGCGGCGTTCGGCGGCACCAAGGGCGCGGGCGAGTGGAAGATCCTCCAGGACTTCCTGCGCGACCCGTCCGACCCGGCCGGCACCGCCGCCGAGCTGGAGGCCGCGGCGGCCAAGGCGTACGGGAACTGAGGCCGCGGACCATGGCCGACACCCACACGACCCGCGCCGCGGCAGGCCCGCGGCGCGGGGCCCCGGATCCCCGCCGCGGCGCCCGTCGCCGCAGGCGGCTGATCGCCGTCGCCTTCGTCCTCCCCGCCCTGCTGCTGCTCGGCGCCCTGGTGGTCTACCCGGTTGCCTTCTCCGTCGGGCGCAGCCTGTTCGACGCGAGCGGCGACCGGTTCGTCGGAGCCGGGAACTACGCCGAGATCTTCCGGGACCCCGCCACCCTCAAGGCGATCCGCAACAGCACCGTCTGGGTCGTCGTCGCGCCCTCGCTGCTGACCGGCCTCGGCCTGGTGCTCGCCGTGCTCACCGAGAAGGTGCGCTGGGCCACCGCGTTCAAGCTGGTGCTGTTCCTGCCCATGGCCGTCTCCTTCCTGGCCGCGGGCATCATCTTCCGGCTCGCCTACGAGCAGGACCCGGACCGCGGTGTGCTCAACGCGGTCGTCACCGAGGTCCACGACGTCTTCGAGGCGCCGGCCGCCTTCCCGACCGCGCGGGCACGCGAGGGCCAGGGCCTCACCGGCGGCGCGGGCGGCCCGTACACCACCTCCGCCGCCCACGGCCCCGGCGATCCGGCCGCCCTCGGCTTCGTCGGCGTCGCCCCCGAGGACATGCCCGGTGACGCCGCGGCCGCGTCCGCCGCCCCACCGGACGCCGGCGAGTTCGGGGGAGTGGTCTGGCTCGACTTCGCCCCCGGCGGCAAGGGCACCCCGGGCAAGGTCGACCCCGGTGAGAAGGGCCTGCCCGGGATGACCGTCGAGGCCGTGCGGGACGGCAAGGCGGTCGCGACGGCCACCACCGCCGCCGACGGCTCCTTCCGCTTCGACGGCTTGGACGGCGACGGCTGGGTCTACCGCCTGCCGGCCGCCAACTTCGCTCCGCCCTACGCGGGCGTGAGCTGGCTGGGCCCCGCGCTGGTCACCCCGGCGATCATCGGCGCCTACCTGTGGGTGTGGACCGGCTTCGCCATGGTGCTCATCGGGGCGGGCCTCGCCTCCATCCCGCGCGACGCGCTGGAGGCGGCCCGGATGGACGGGGCGAGCGAGGGCCAGATCTTCCGCAGGATCACCGTGCCGCTGCTCGCGCCCGTGCTCACGGTCGTCTTCGTGACCCTCGTCATCAACGTGATGAAGGTCTTCGACCTCGTGTGGATCATCGCGCCGGGCCCGGTCCAGGAGGAGGCCGGAGTGCTGGCGACCCGCATGTGGCTGGTCTCCTTCGGCGGCGGCAACGACCAGGGGCTCGGCAGCGCGCTCGCCGTCCTGCTGCTCCTCCTGGTCGTCCCCGCGATGATCTTCAACATCCGGCGTTTCCGAAGGAGCGGCGCATGAGCGGCCACGTCACGGCCGACCGGCGGCCCGTCACCACCGTGCCCGCGAAGGACCTCCCCGGCCGGCGCCCGCCCCGCCGCGGCGGCCGGATCGGACGGCTGCTGAGCAGCTCGGCCGTCCAGGCACTGCTGATCGTCGTCGCCCTGGTGTGGATCACCCCGCTCGCCGGGCTGTTCCTCTCCTCGCTGCGCGACGAGAACGAGAACGCGGCGGGCGGCTGGTGGACCTCCTTCACCGACCCCTCCCAGCTGTCACTGGACAACTACACCGCGCTGTTCCAGGACTCCGGCATCACCACCGCCTTCTGGAACACGGTGCTGATCGCCGTCCCCACCACCGTGCTGGTCGTCGGCATCGCGGCCCTCGCCGGCTACGCCTTCGCCTGGCTGGAGTTCCCCGGCCGGGACGCGATCTTCCTGGTCGTCGTCGGCCTGCTGGTGGTGCCCGTGCAGATCGGTCTGCTGCCGGTCGCCAAGCTCTTCGGGGCCGTCGGTCTCTTCGGCACGGTGGCCGGTGTGATCCTCTTCCACGTCGCCTACGGACTGCCCTTCGCGGTGTTCCTGCTGCGGAACTACTTCGCGGAGATCCCGCGCGAGATGCTGGAGGCCGCCCGGATGGACGGCGGCGGCGAATGGCGGATCTTCTCCCGCCTGGTGCTGCCGCTCGGCCGCCCGGCCATCGCCAGCCTCGCGATCTTCCAGTTCCTGTGGGTGTGGAACGACATGCTCGTGGCGCTGCTCTTCGCCGACAGCGGCTCCCAGCCGCTGACCGTCGCGCTCCAGTCCCAGATGCGCCAGTTCGGCAGCAACATCGGCGTGCTGGCCCCCGGGGCGTTCCTCTCCCTGGTCGTGCCCCTAGTCGTGTTCTTCGCCTTCCAGAGGCACTTCGTCCAGGGAGTCATGGCCGGATCCGTGAAGTAGCCGCGGCCCCGCCGACGCGGCCCGCCCACCGGGGGCGGGCCGCGTTCGAACAGGGGACGCTCACGAGATATCTTGATGTCGAGCAATGTTGCAGACGTGGAGAGCGGAGCACCAGGTGACTGACTCGACCATCATCTATACGCACACCGACGAGGCGCCCGCCCTGGCGACGTACTCGTTCCTGCCTGTGATCCAGGCGTACGCATCGACGGCCGGTGTCACCGTGGAGACCCGTGACATCTCGCTCGCGGGACGGATCATCTCCCAGTTCCCCGAGTACCTCGAGGAGGGCCAGCGCATCGACGACGCCCTCGCCGAGCTCGGCGAGCTGGCGAAGACGCCCGGCGCGAACATCATCAAGCTTCCGAACATCTCGGCCTCGATCCCGCAGCTGAAGGCTGCCGTCGCCGAGCTCCAGGCGCAGGGCTACGCCCTCCCCGCCTACCCGGACGACCCGAAGACCGACGAGGAGCGCGACATCCGCGCCCGCTACGACAAGGTCAAGGGCAGCGCCGTCAACCCGGTCCTGCGCGAGGGCAACTCCGACCGCCGCGCCCCCGCGTCGGTCAAGAACTACGCCAAGGCACACCCGCACCGCATGGGCGCCTGGACCGGCGACTCGAAGACGAACGTCGCCACCATGGGCGTCGACGACTTCCGCTCCACCGAGAAGTCCGCCGTCGTCGAGAAGGACGGCACGCTGCGCATCGAGCTCAAGGGCGACGACGGCACCACCACCGTGCTGCGCGAGTCGGTCCCCGTCCTCGCCGGCGAGGTCGTCGACGCCTCCGTGATGCGCGTCGCCGCGCTGCGCGAGTTCCTCACCGCGCAGGTCGCCCGCGCCAAGGCCGAGGACGTGCTGTTCTCCGTGCACCTCAAGGCCACGATGATGAAGGTCTCCGACCCGATCGTCTTCGGCCACGTGGTACGCGCCTTCTTCCCGAAGACGTTCGCGCAGTACGGCGACGTCCTCGCCAAGGCCGGCCTCACGCCGAACGACGGCCTCGGCGGCATCTACAAGGGCCTGGAGTCCCTGCCGGAGGGCGCCGAGGTCAAGGCGTCCTTCGACGCCGAGCTCGCCGAGGGCCCGGCCCTCGCGATGGTCGACTCCGACAAGGGCATCACCAACCTGCACGTGCCGTCCGACGTCATCGTCGACGCCTCGATGCCGGCCATGATCCGCACCTCCGGCCACATGTGGGGCCCCGACGGCCAGGAGGCCGACACCCTCGCCGTCCTCCCGGACAGCAGCTACGCGGGCGTCTACCAGGCCGTCATCGAGGACTGCCGCGCGAACGGCGCCTACGACCCGGCCACCATGGGCACCGTCCCGAACGTCGGCCTGATGGCGCAGAAGGCCGAGGAGTACGGCAGCCACGACAAGACGTTCGAGATCCCGGCCACCGGCACCGTCCGCGTGGTCGACGCCGCGGGCGAGGCCGTCCTGGAGCAGGTCGTCGGCGCCGGCGACATCTTCCGCATGTGCCAGACCAAGGACGCGCCGATCAAGGACTGGGTGAAGCTCGCCGTCACCCGCGCCCGCGCCACCGGCGACCCGGCCGTCTTCTGGCTCGACGAGACCCGCGCCCACGACGCGCAGCTCATCGCCAAGGTCAACGCCTACCTGCCCGAGCACGACACCGAGGGCCTGGACATCCGGATCCTGGCGCCGGTCGACGCGACCAAGCTGTCCGTCGAGCGCATCCGCCGCGGCGAGAACACCATCTCCGTCACCGGCAACGTGCTCCGCGACTACCTGACCGACCTCTTCCCGATCCTGGAGCTGGGCACCAGCGCCAAGATGCTGTCGGTCGTCCCGCTGATGAACGGCGGCGGCCTCTTCGAGACGGGCGCGGGCGGCTCCGCCCCGAAGCACGTCCAGCAGCTCGTCAAGGAGAACTACCTCCGCTGGGACAGCCTCGGCGAGTTCCTGGCGCTCGCGGTGAGCTTCGAGCACCTGGCCACGACCACCGGCAACGCCCGTGCCAAGGTCCTCGGCGACACCCTGGACCGCGCCACCGGCACCTTCCTGAACGAGGACAAGTCGCCGAGCCGCCGCCTGGGCGGCATCGACAACCGCGGCAGCCACTTCTACCTCGCCCTGTACTGGGCGCAGGAGCTGGCCGCGCAGTCCGACGACGCGCAGCTCGCCGAGGCCTTCGCCCCGCTGGCGAAGACGCTCGCGGCGCAGGAGGAGGCCATCGTCGGCGAGCTGATCGCCGTCCAGGGCGCCCCGGCGGAGATCGGCGGCTACTACCAGCCCGACCCGGCCAAGGCGTCGGCCGTGATGCGTCCGTCCGCGACGCTGAACCAGGCGCTGGCCACGCTGGCCTGACACCGGCACGCCGCTCCGCCGCCCCGGCCCGGGTCCGCCCGGCCGGGGCGGCGGTGCGTGCGGCGCGCGGCCCGTCCGGGTACGGCGGAGGGGGCGGTGGGCACGGGGTGTTCCCCGTGCCCACCGCCCCCTCGGGCGTGCCGTCCGCGCGGGAGGCGGACTCAGTAGCGGTCGACGGTCGGCGTGCCGCCGTACTTCGAGCCCGACAGGCCGAGCGTGGCGTCGTACGCCTTCTCCTGGTCCCCGTTCGCGTCGTGCTCCTCGATGGCGTCGGACACCGCCTCGCGCAGCGCCGTGTCGTCCCTGTTCATCCCGATCCCGTAGGGCTCCTCGGTGAACGGGTTGCCGACGACCTTCAGCTTGTCGGGCGCCTGCGCCGCGTAGCCCATGAGGATGGCGTCGTCCGTGGTGACCGCGTCGACATCGCCCTTGAGGAGCTTGTCGACGCAGGCGGAGTACTTCTCGGTCCCCACCGTGGTGGTGTTGTACTCCTCCTTCTGTATCTCCTTCAGCGCCGTCGCGCCCGTCACCGAGCAGACGGTCTTGCCCTGGAGCGAGTACGGGCCGCCGATCGTCCGGTCGTCCTTGCGGACCAGGAGGTCGGCGCCGGCCAGGTAGTACGGCCCGGCGAAGCCGACCTTCTTCTTGCGCTCGTCGTTGATCGTGTACGTGCCCACGTACAGATCCACCTGGCCGGCGGCGATCGCCGCCTCGCGCTTGCCCGTGTCGATGGTCCTGAACTCGATGTGGCGGGGGGCGAAGCCGAGGTCCGCGGCGATCATCTTGGCCACCTCGATGTCGAAGCCGGACCGCTGCCCGGTCCCGTCCTGGAACCCGAGGAACGGCTGGTCGTTCTTGACGCCGATCACGATCTTCCCGGCGCTCTGGGCGCGCTTCAGCGTGGGCGAGTCGATCGACACGCCGGTCGCCACCTCGTAGGTCGGCAGACGCGGCCGGTCGGCCGCGCGGGTGCCGTCCGACTGCCCCGGGTCCGGTGTACCGGACCCGGAACTGCAGGAGGTGGCGGTGAGGGTGATCGCAAGCACGGTGACCGCCGCGAAAGCGGCCGACTTGCAGGGCTTCATGGTGCGACTTCCTTTTCCGGACGAACGGAGGAGAACCGCCCCGCGCTCCGTCGCGCCGGGTCCTCCCGCACCGGGCGCACGGTTCTGCCCCCTGCTGCTCCGCCCCCCGATTCCGGCACCCTATGGACGGGGATGTCCCCCCGGCAGTACATCTGAGCGGAACTTGAGCATCACAATCCGGACACGGCGCGGGGGGACGGTGGACGTGGCGTGCGCGTCCGGGCTCCACGGTCCCGGCGGCGGAAGGGGTTTGGCGCCGTTCTGGTGTGGCGTGTTGCGGTACACCCCGTCACGCCCCTAAATGGGGCCAGTGAAATGGGGCGGATCCCTGCGATCCCGGCATGAACGGACGGTTCCCCGTGCTCACCCACACCCTCGACCGCGGCGTCCTGCTGGTCTGCCTCGACGGCGATGTCCCGATCAGCGAACGGGCCCTGCTGTCGCAGCAGTTCACGGACCTGGTGCGGATGCATCTGCCCCGGGCGGTCGTCATCGAGATCGGTGTGTCCGCGGTGAGCGCCGCGGCGCTGAGCACGGTGCTGAGGGCCCAACGCCTGTGCGACCAGGCGAGGGTGCCGCTCGTCGTGGTGACCGGCGCCGCCGTCGCCCGCGACCTGCCGGCCGCAGGCGGGGGTGCCGGTGAGGGCGCCGGGCCGCGGGTGCCGGGCCGCGGTACCGACGTGGTGACGGCGCCCGTCTGAGGCCGTGGCGCTGCGCCGGCGCGTCCGGCGTCAGGGGCGTGCGCGGGTGCTCCGGCGGGACATCCCGCGGGGCCGTGGCGGACGGCCGGGCCGGTGGGCCGCGGACGGGTCAGCGGTGTCCCGCCAGGCGCGGCTGACTGCCGTTCAGGTAGTGGTCCCCGATGTCCCGCAGGCTGTGGGCCGCAGAGTGGCGGGCCGTCAGCATCCGCGCGTTGCGCCAGAAGCGGTCGAGTCCGGCGTCGGTGTCCGCGGGGCCGCTGACCGGGAAGAGGCCGAGGACCCGGGTGGTGATGTGCACCGCCGACCGGGCCGTGACCGCCTCGGCGGCGCCCACCAGCGCGGCGATGTCGGCGCTCTCGTCGGCGGTCGGCTCCCGGCCGGGGGCCAGGCCCTCCGCGAGGGCGGCGGTGGCGCGCTCGACGACGGAGGCCGCGGCATGGGCCTCGGTCGCCGACTCGCCGTAGGCGAGCAGCAGGTAGGGGTCCGTGGCCGGGCGGCCGTCCGTCGCGTCGAACGGGCGGCCGAGGTCGCGCGGATCCGCCGCGCGGGCCGCGCGGCTGATGTCCCGCGCCTCCGCGAGCGCCCCCTCCGCCGTGCCGAGGGCCACATGGCTCAGCAGCAGCCGGAGGATCAGCGGGGTGAGCGCGGTGAGCGGTGCGAGGGCCCGTTCGTCGCGAGGTACCGCTCCCACCACGTCCTCGGCGGTCACCGGGACGGAGTCGAACACGACACTGCCCGCGCCGGTGAGACGCTGGCCGAGCCGCTCGGGCGCCGGGCTGGCGCAGACGCCCGGATGCGCCGGGTCGACCAGCACCACGAGCGGATCGCCGCCGGGGCCGGGGGAGGCGTCGACGACCAGGCAGTCGGCGACCGTGGCGCCCGCCTCCAGCACGCGGCAGCCGCTGAGCACGAGGCCGCCGCCCGACGGGCGGAGCGTGAGCGGCGGCCCGGACGCCGCCTCCGGCAGGTCCACGCCGCCGGCGAGCAGCTGCCCGCCTGCGGCGGTGCGCCGTTCGAACCGTTCGGCGTCCGGGGGTGTGCCGAACAGCCGCCCGCTCCAGGCCAGCGCGTAGTGGCGGGCGAGGAGTTCGGCCACCGAGCTGTCGGCGGCGGCGAGTTCGCCCAGGACCGTACAGGCCTCCCGCAGATCGCACCCCGGTGTCCACGCGCTCGGCGGCACCAGCAGTCCCGGCAGGCCCGCCTCCTTGAGGCGGGCGACCTCGTCGTAGGGCGGCTTGCCCGCGCGGTCGCGGAGCAGCGCGTCGACCGCGAGGTCGTCGGCGAGCTCCCTGACCACCCGCTGCCACAGATCGTCGTCGGCCCTGCGGCCTGTCCTGGTCGACGTGCGCACGGCCCACCTCGCTGTGAATCCCATGTTTCCTACTGGAATAGTAGGGATCGATCGTGGCAGACCTCCGGCGCGCACCCAAGGGGGCGTTCGAGGGGTGGACACCGGGCATCCGCATTCCGGACCGTGGAGCCCGCGAGCGCACGGGACATGAGGGGGCGTCAGCGGACGCCGCGGGGCCGCACGCTCAGGGGTTCGTCCACGCGGCCGGGTCCTCGGTCAGCGCGCAGACACCCTCCGGCAGCCGGTCGGCGGCGATCGCCGCGATCGTGACACCCTCCAGGATCTGCCGCACCCCCGCCCGCAGCGCCACCCACAGGGGCTGCAACGGCTCGGCGGGGCCGGTGTACGACAGTTCCGGCGGGCGCACCCCGCGGACCGACACCAGCGGACCGTCCACGGCCCGGATCACGTCCGCGACGCTGATCGACTCCGCCGGCCGCGCCAGCCAGTAGCCGCCGTTGCCGCCCCGCTGGCTGCGCACCAGACCGCCGCGGCGCATGTCCCCCAGGATCCCCTCCAGGAACTTGTGCGGAATGTCCTGGGCCTCGGCCATCGCCTCGGCCTTCAGCGGCCCGCCGTCCGGCGCCGCGGCGAGCAGCACGGCGGCGCAGACCGCGTAGTCCGCCCTGGCTGAAATGCGCATGGCCGCAGTATGCCGCAGTATCCGGTACGTCCCCGATGCCGGTCGGCCGGCACCGGCCCGCGGAGCCCGTGTCAGCACCCTTGACGGTGCCGCCGCGCGACTCGACACTCGTCGCAGAGCCCGGCGAACCGCCGGGGGACGGACGGACGGACAGGACGCCATGAGGCACCCAGGGGCAGACCCGGGCCGTGCGGTACGCCGGCCGCTGCTGCTCACCTGCCGACGGCACATCGACCTCCTGCGCGTCTGCAGCGCCGCAAGTTCCTGACGGCGCCGCGGCGGCAGCGCCGCCGCCGCGACCTCCCGGCCCCGCCCGCCCCGTGACCGGCTCCTTCCGATGCCCTCACACGCCGCCCCGGGCCCGGGCCCTCCCTTCGCGCGGCCCCGCCACCCGCGGCCGCCGCCCGCCCCTGAGTCCACCGATCAGCCCCAGGGAGACGCATGTCCGCCACACCCTCCGCCGCAGCGCCCGCGTTCCGCGGCCGCATCGGATGCGACACGAGCAGCGGCCACTACGCCGCACCCCACCGCTACCGGCTCCACCTGTCCCTGCCCTGCCCCGGTTCGCTGCGCATCGCCGTCACCCACCGGCTGCTCGGCCTCGGCGACCTGCTGCCCGTGGACCTGCTGCCCGCCGTGCCGGACACCCCGGACGGCGGCTTCGTCTCGCTCCGCCCGCTCTACGAGGCCAGTTCCCACCACCACCGGGGCCCCGCGGCGGCCCCCGTCCTGAGCGACGCCTGGACCGGACGTGTCGTCAGCACCCACGCCCCCGACATCGAGCGCGACCTCGCCCTGCGCTTCGGCACCTCGGGACCCGAGCTCTACCCCCGGGGCACGGCCGGGCGGATCGAGGCCGTCGCCCGGATGTGCGCCGAGGGCATCGACGAGGCGGCGCAGACCGCGGGGGAGCTGGGCATCGGGCACGCGGCCCACGCGGAGCCGCTCGGCACCCTGCTCGACGCCCTCGGTTCGCTCGAACGCTGCCTCTCGGAGCAGGAGTTCGTCCTGGGCGAGCGGCTCACCGCGGCCGACGTCCACGTGTGGACCACCCTCGTCCAGCTCGACACCGTCCACCGCTGGCACCTCGACGCGGACGCGGTCGACAGGATCGCCGCCCACCCCGCCCTGTGGGCCTACGCGCGCGGGCTCGCCGCCCACCCGGCCTTCGGCACCCTGCTCGACCTCGACGCCATCGCCCGCCGCCACCACGCCCGATGTCGGGGACGGGAGGCCGCGGGCGCGGCGATGCCGATCGTCGACTGGAACGCCTCGGCGGGCCGCGTCTGAACCGGCCCGCCCGCCGCCGCGCCCGTCACGGACCGCCCGCTCTCGCCGTCCGCTCCGGCCCCCGCGCCGCGCGCGCCCGCGGCCGAGGGCCGGACGGGCGCGGCGCGCGGGCCCCGCCGTCACCCGGTCGTGTCGCCGGGCAGCAGCTGCTCCGTCCAGACCGTCTTCCCCTCCCGGGCGTGCCGGGTGCCCCACCGCTCGGTCAGCTGCGCGACCAGCAGCAGCCCGCGCCCGCCCTCGTCGGTGGTGCGCGCCCGCCGCAGGTGCGGGGAGGTGCTGCTCGGGTCGGTGACCTCGCAGATCAGCCGGTGGTGGTGGATCAGCCTCAGCGTCACCGGACCGCCCGCGTAGCGGTACGCGTTGGTCACCAGCTCGCTCACGATCAGCTCCGTGGTGAAGGCCAGCTCCTCCAGACCCCACGCGGCCAGCTGCTCGGCGGTCAGGCGTCTCGCCCGTGACGGGGCCGTGGCCTCCGCCGAGAGCTCCCAGGTGGCGACCAGCCCGGGCGCCAGCGTCTTCGTCCGCGCCAGCAGCAGCGCCGCGTCGTCCGCCGGACGGGCGGGCAGCAGCGCGTCCACGACGTCCTGCGCCATGGAGTCGAGCGTGCGGCCGCTCCGGCCGAGGGTGCGGCAGAGCCGGGCGAGCCCGGCGTCCACGTCGTGCCGCGTGCCGTCGATCAGCCCGTCGGTGTAGAGCGCCACCACGCTCCCCTCCGGGAGCGTCAGTTCGGCGGTCTCGAACGGCAGGCCGCCCAGCCCCAGCGGCGGGCCCGCCGGCAGGTCCGGCACGCTCACGTCGCCCTGCGGGCTCACCAGCACCGGCGGCGGGTGCCCCGCGCGGGCGAGGCAGCACTGCCGGGTCACCGGGTCGTAGACCGCGTACAGGCAGGTCGCCCCCACCACCTGCTCACCGGGGGCACCCTCCTGGTCGGGTTCCTGCTCGCCCGCGAGCCGGGTCACCAGATCGTCGAGATGGGACAGGACCTCGTCCGGTTCGAGGTCCAGATCGGCCAGCGTGTGGATGGCCGTACGGAGCCGTCCCATGGTCGCCGCCGCGTTGATGCCGTGGCCGACCACGTCACCGACGACCAGGGCCACCCGGGCACCGGACAGCGGGATCACGTCGAACCAGTCGCCGCCCACTCCGGCCGCGCCCCCCGCGGGCATGTACCGGTGCGCCACCACCACCGCGGGATGCACCGGCAGCTCCCGCGGGAGCAGGCGGCGCTGCAGCGCGACCGCGGTGCGCCGCTGCTGGGTGAACCGGCGCGCGTTGTCGATGGCCACGGCCGCACGGGCGGCGAGCTCGCCGGCCAGCGTCAGGTCGTCCTCCTCGAACGGCTCCGGAAGCCGGGAACGCCACAGGCTCATGAACCCGAGCACCAGCCCCCGCGCGGTCAGCGGCACCACCATCAGCGAGTGCATGCCGCCCTGGCCCGCCAGGTCCATGTGCTCGTACCCCTCGGGCACATGCGACGAGTCGATGAACGGCTCCAGCAGAGGCCGCCGGGACGCCAGGCACCGGGCCTGGACCGAGTCGGCCGGGAAGACGTTGAGCGAGCCGACCGCGAACATCGGCAGGTCGGATTTCGGGATCACACTGTGCAGCGCCGTCCTGCGCACCGCGCCGCCCGACCCGTCGGCGACGGGCTCCTCGCCCCTGCTCACCTGTTCCAGCAGGTCCACCGACGCGCAGTCGGCGAGCCCCGGCACGGCCGCCGCGGCCAGTTCGTCCGCGGTCGTCGCCACGTCCAGCGTCGTGCCGATCCCCGCGCCGGCCTCACTGAGCAGCGCCAGCCTGCGCTGCGCCCGGTACCGGTCGGTGACGTCCTCCACCATCAGGGTGACGCCCTGCACCGTGCCCATGGCGTCCTGGATCCGGAACGCGGAGACGGCGACGTACCGCTCCTTGCCCGGGGCGGACAGCAGCCGGCAGGACTGCTCCGTGAAGATCAGGGGCGTGCCGGTCTCCAGGACCTTCCGCATCCGGTCCTCGATCAGGTCGGCGTCCTCGCGGACGAGGAAGTCGCCGATGCGGAAACCGCGGGCCTGATGGGGCAGGACGCCCCCGATGCGGGCGACGGCCCGGTTCACCCGCAGGATCCTCAGGTCCGTCCCGTGGACCGACAGCCCGATGGGGGACGTCCGGAACAGCCCGTCCATCACCGACCGGTCGATCTCCCACTGCACGACCTCTTCGGCGGGCGCCCCGACGACGTACCACTCGGCTCCGCCGTCCCGTTCGACGTACCGGATCCGGACGCCGAAGGCGAGTGTCCGGCCGTCCGCGGCGAGGACCGGCACCACCCCGAACCAGCCGTGGCCGCGTACGCACGCGGCCACGGCCTCCAGGACGGTCGCCCGGTCGGCAGGAGGGACCAGCGCGTCGATCGCGGGGCGCCCCAGCACCTCCGCGGCGGGATGCCCCAGCAGCTCCTGGGCCCGCCCGCTCCAGCCGGTGATCACGCCGCGCGGGTCGAGCACCACGGAGACTGCGCGACCCTGCGAGAACGGGTCCTCCGGGCTCTCACTGATCAAGGTCACGGATCCGGTCATCGCCTCCATCCTCCGCCGTGCGCCACGGCCCCGCACCCGCACCCGGGCCCCGCCCGCGCGTCCGGACGGGCCCGCCGGTGAGTTCCCGCGGCCCGCGGGGTCATCCCTGGGGAAGAGGAATCGCGCCGCACCCCGGGTGCGGCCGCGCGCCGGAACGAGAGCCCTGGAGCAGACATGCCGCGCATCACCCCCAACCTGTGGTTCGACACCGAGGGGAAGGAGGCGGCCGAGTTCTACGTGTCGGTCTTCCCCGACTCCCGGATCACGCACGTGTCCTACTACGGCGACGCCGGCCCGCGTCCCGCGGGCACCGTGCTGACCGTCGACTTCGTGCTCGACGGGAATCCGTTCACCGCCATCAACGGCGGCCCGCAGTTCCCCTTCACCGAGGCCGTCTCCCTGCTCGTCGACTGCGCCGGCCAGGAGGAGGTCGACCACTACTGGTCCCGGCTGGGCGAGGGCGGCCAGGAGGGGCCGTGCGGCTGGCTCAAGGACCGCTACGGCCTCTCCTGGCAGGTGGTGCCCGCCGTGCTGGGCGAGCTCCTGGAGGACCCGGACCCCGAGCGGGCCCAGCGGGCGATGAAGGCGATGCTCGGGATGCACAAGCTCGACGTCGCCGCGCTGCGGGCTGCCGCGGACGGCGCCTGACACCGCACGCCACCGGGTGTTCCGCGGGGTGCGCACGGCGCGGGGCGCGCACCCCGCCGTGCCGACAAGGGTTGAACGCACGCACCAATCGATGCGCCGTGTCTTGTCAGAGAGTCGATTCACTCCTACAGTCCGTCAGCGGAATGGGAGCGCTCCCAAGGCATACCCCCACTGCTGAAGGGACACCATGAAGCACCGACTGCGAGCCGCCGGGACGGCCGTCCTGCTGACGCTGGGCACCCTCGCCGCCCTGCTGACAGCGGCTCTGCCCGCACAGGCAGACGTGCAGATCTGCGAACAGTACGGCAGCACCGTCGTCCAGAACCGCTACGTCGTCCAGAACAACCGCTGGGGCACCGGCGAGACCCAGTGCGTCAACGCCACGGACACCGGATTCACGGTGACCCGCGCCGACGGCTCGGTCCCCACCAACGGGGCGCCCAAGTCCTACCCGTCCCTCTTCGACGGCTGCCACTACACCAACTGCTCGCCCGGCACCCGGCTGCCCAAGCAGCTGTCGACCATCGGATCCGTGCCCACCAGCATCTCGTACGGATTCGTCCAGAACGCCGTCTACAACGCCTCCTTCGACATCTGGCTCGACCCCCAGCCCAAGAAGGACGGCGTCAACCGCACCGAGATCATGATCTGGTTCAACCGCGTCGGCCCGATCCAGCCCATCGGCTCGCGGACGGACACCGCGACCGTCGGCGGCCGCACCTGGGAGGTGTGGACCGGCAACAACGGGGGCAACGACGTCATCTCCTTCGTCGCCCCCTCGGCCCTGCCGAGCTGGTCCTTCGACGTGATGGACTTCGTCGACCAGACCGTGGCCCGCGGCATGGCGGCCCCGGCCTGGTACCTGACCAGCATCCAGGCCGGCTTCGAGCCCTGGCAGGGCGGCGCCGGTCTCGCCGTCCACTCGTTCTCCACGTCGGTCGAGGACGGCGACGGCGGCGGGGGCGGGGAGGAGCCGCCCGCCGGGGCGGGGGCCTGCGCCGTGACCTACACCCCCAACGTCTGGCAGGGCGGCTTCACCGCCGAGGTGACCGTGCGCAACAGCGGCACCGCCCCGGTCGACGGCTGGAACCTCGGCTTCACCCTGCCCTCGGGCCAGTCGGTCACCAGCGCCTGGAACGCCGCACTCACCCCCTCGGCCGGAGCGGTCACGGCACGTAACGTCAACTTCAACAGGCGAATCCAAGCGGGGGCCACACAGTCCTTCGGGTTCCAGGGGGCCTACACCGGCGCGTTCGCCGAACCGTCGGCCTTCACGCTCAACGGAACGACCTGCTCCGTCCTCTGACGCACCGGCAGGACGACGCCACGGGCGGGGGCCGGTGCGGGGAACCGCACCGGCCCCCGCCCCGGCTCGCCGCCGGCGCGCGGTAGGGTCCCGTGATGCCGTCCCACTCCCTCCCGGCCGCGCCGCCGGATCCCGTCACCGCCGCGGACGTGGACCGCGCCGTGCTCCTCTGCGCGGACCTGATCCGCTCCGCCCCCGCCGACGCCCCCTGGGACAGCCCTGCGGGCGCCCTCACCTGGGACTGCCGGGAGACGGTCGAGCATCTGGCCGACGACCTCTTCGCGTACGCCGCCCAGCTCGGCCTGCGCCGCGGGCCGGCCGACCGCGAAGTCCCCTTCCACTACGGCAGCCGCCGGCCGGGCGGCCCCGCGAACACCGTGTTCGCCGACGCCGGCGCCGGGGCGGAGGGGCTCGCCCAGGTGGTGGAGAGCTGCGGCGCGATGCTCGCCGCGATGGTGCGCACCACCCCGCCCGAAGTCCGCGGCCACCACGTCTTCGGCGCCTCGGACCCGGAGGGGTTCGCCGCCATGGGCGTCGTCGAGACCCTGGTCCACAGCCACGACGTGGCCCAGGGCCTCGGTCTGGTGTGGACGCCGCCCGGCGGGCTCTGCGCCCGGGTGCTGCGCAGGCTCTTCCCGGACGTGACGGCCGACGGGGACCCGTGGCCCGTACTGCTCTGGGCCACGGGACGGGGCGGACTGCCCGGCGTGCCGCACCGCACGGCGTGGCGCTGGTACGGCGAACCGAGGGCCTGAGCTCCGCGGCAGCGGCGCGGGGCCGGACAGCTGCCCGTCGGTCGGGCGGCGGGCCGGTCAGGCGTCGGGCCGGGAGCGCGGAACGCCCGGGCTCCCGGGCGCCGCGTCGTCGGCGCCGGGCTCGGGGTCGCCGGCCATGTCCATGCGGGTGTGCTGCTGCCGGGCCCGCAGGTAGCCCGCGACCTCGTGCTTCATCTCGTCGTCCTTGCGGCGGCTCACCCGGTTGCTGCCTTGCTCCATGGAGGGACCTCCTCAGTACGTTCGTGCTGTGCCCGACACGTACCCAGCTGCCGTGGAACAACACGAGCCGTCCGGAACCCTTCCGGGAGACCCGGCCCGACCTGCGCAGACGACCGGAATTCGGCCTTCCGGTGATCGGTTCCCGCCTCGCTCCGCGGGACCGGGCGGACGGGGCGGACGGGGCGGACACGCCGGTGCCCGGGACGGCCGACGGCCGTCCCGGGCACCGTGGCGGGCGCTGCGGGGTCAGGCCCCCTTGGCCGCGCCCGCCCGGCTGGTACGCCGCACCAGCACCGTCCCCGCCAGTCCGGCCGCGGCCGCCGCGCTGACCACGGCCAGCGCCTTGGCCCAGGTGAACGAGTCACCGAGGCTGCTGTTCAGCAGATCCGCGGTCCCCGCGCCGGCGAGCGCGTGCAGGGCGATGATGCCGACCGCGAGGCCCGCGGCCGCCGCCCACATCACCAGCGTGTCCCGGAGCGCCAGCCAGACGCCGCCCACCAGGCACAGCAGCGTGACGGCGACCGACAGGGTCTCCGCGTAGCCGCCGGAGCGCAGGCCGGCCAGATCGGTGGGGACGTGGATCACCCCGCAGGCGAACAGGGCGAGAGCGGCGGGCCAGCGCAGCACCGACCGCAGCGCGGGCGACACGCTGTGACCGGCCGGACCGGCCGCGAGCGCGCTGTCCAGCGTGGAGGAGCGCCACGCCGCGGCCTTCCCCGGGCGCTTCTGCCGGCTCCGCCGGCCGCCCGTCGCGCCGCTTCCCGTCTCCTCCTCGGCGGCCGCCTCGGCCACCGCCTCGGCCACCGCCTCCCGGTGGGCGCCGTCGGTGCCGTCGGTGCCGCCGGTCCCGCCGGTCCCGCCGGGGGACCGCCAGTCGCTGCTGTCCGCGCCCAGGATGGAGACGAGCTCGACGACGTCGTCGACGGGGCGCCCGACGGCGGCCGCCCGCAGCGTGGTGTCCGCCTGGTCGAGGTCGTGGCCCGACTCCTTGAGCAGCGCCATCAGCCGGCGGACCTCGTCCAGCGGACGGGCGACCGCGGCGGCGCGCAGGGCCACGTCGGCGGGACGGGACACCTCGCCCGACTCCTGCAGCCGGGTCACCAGCGCGGCGACCTCCTCCAGGGGACGCTCGGTCGCGGCCGTCCGCAGGAGGGTGTGCACGGGTTCGCCGTCGTCCGCGTCACGGTCGTGGGCGTCGCCGTCGTCCGCGTCACGGTCGTGGGCGGCGTGGCCGGGCGCGTCACCGTCGTGGGCACCGCCGCCGGCTGCCGGAGAGGCGCCGGACGGTGCCGCATCCGTCTCCGGAACCCGCCCACCCGGCTCGGCCGGCGTCCCGGCGCCGTGGTCTCTGCCCCCGGTACGCCCGGAACGGAGCGCCGCCCTCTCCGGGTCGTCGGGCTTCTCTGTGACGGCCACCGCGGTCGCGGTGCCGGCGGGGGACGCGGGCGGCAGGGCGAGGAAGGCGCCGGAGGCGAACGGGGGTTCCGCCGCCGGCGCTGTGCCGGACGGCCCCCGGGCGTCGTCGTGGTCGGCCGGGTTCGTGGTGTAGGGGTCGGATGTCATGGTGCGGACTCCGTTCGCGGACCTTCTGTGCAGGTCCGCAGCATTCGATTCGCGCAGCGCCGTTTTGGGCGCGCTGTCTCCCACTACCGCCCAGTTCGGTGCGTTGCGCCATCCGGGAACCCGGCCGCTGGGCCGTCGGAGCGACGGGCCGCGGTCCGGGCCCCGAGGGGCCGCGCCCCGCCCCCGCCGCAGCCCGCCGCGCGCCCTCGTGTCCCGGCGCCGCAGACTCGGCGCCGGGACGATCCGCCGCCCGCACCGCGCCCCGGCGCCGCGCGCCCGACGGGCGGTGCCGGACGGGCCGGAGTTCAATGAAGGCTCGGGGGCCGAGCGCAGTGAACGCACCGATCGCGGACCGCCAGGTCAGGGGAGTGCCCCGTGGAAGACACCGCCAGGCCGCCCCTCGCCGGACCCGCCCACGACGCTCGTCCCGGTCGGGGCGACCCGGGCGGGATGCCGACGAGAGGACCGCAGTGAGCACAGGCGGCGACGACATCCTGCCGGCGGCCACCGGGCAGGCGGAGGGCTGCGCCCTGCTCGTGGTCGGCGCCGACGACACCGTCCTGTCCTGCACCGCGGCCGCCGCCGCCCTGATCGGCGAACCCGCGTCGGCACTCACCGGCCGCACGGCCGGAGAACTCTTCGACGATCCGGCCGTCTGGCCGCGGCTGCGGACCCGGGAGCCCGAGACCTGCCCCGTCTCGGAGAACGCCGTGCTCAAGGGCCGTCAGGAGAGCGTCCTGTGCGCGCTGCTGCCCGTCGAGGGCCGGGGAGACGCCCGCGGACTGCTGCGCCTCGTGCCCGCCGGCACCGTCGCCCGCCGCGAACAGGACGAGGCCCTGATGCGGGCGCTGACCTCCCAGTCCGGCATCGGCCTCGCCATCCACGACGAGGAACTGCGGGTGCTGCGCATCAACCCCCTGCCCGAGGACCTCCAGCGGCTGGTCGACGCCGGCGGCGACGGCAGCGCCATCGGGCGCCGCCTCCACGAACTCCTGGTCCCGCACGACGCCGCCGTCATCGAGACCCAGCTCCGCCGGGTGGCCGGCACGGGAGTCCCGCTCGTCGACTTCGTCACCCCCGCCCGGCTGGTCCAGGCGCCGCACAGCGACCGCACCATCTCCCTGTCGGCACTGCGCCTCACCGGCGAGGCGGGCGCCGTCCACGGTGTCGCCGTCACCTTCACCGACGTCACCGAGGAAGAACGCGCACAGCGCCGCTCCGCCCTCGTCGCCACCGCCGCCTCCGCGCTGGGCCGTTCACTGGAGACCGGCCGCAACGCCCAGGTGCTCGCCGACCTCCTGGTGCCGGCCTTCGCCGACCTCGCGTCCGTGGACATCACCGAGACCGTGCTGGTGGGGGAGGAGCCGGGCGAGTTCGCCCCCGGGGCGCCGCTGCGGCGGGTGGCGGCGGCCGCCTCCGACGGCGTCTGGCCGGCCGAGCTCTACCAGCAGGGCGAGATCCTGCGGGTCCGGGGCTACGAGAGCGAGCGGCTCCGCCTCGGATCCGCCGTGATCGTCGCCGATCTCGACACCCTCCGGCCCAGGATCGCGGACGACCCCGACCGGGTGCGGCTGCTCCTCGCCGACCGGGCCGCCTCACTGATGGTGGTGCCCCTCCAGGCCCGCGGCCAGGTGCTCGGCGCCGTCGGACTCTGGCGCGCCGGCGACCGGGCGCCCTTCGACGCCCTCGACGCCTCCGTCGCCGAGGACATCGCCTCCCGCGCGGGCCTCGCCATCGACAACGCCCGCCGCTACACCCGCGAACGCCGTACCGCCGAATCCCTCCAGCGGAGCCTGCTGCCCCGGCCCGTGCTCAAGCTCACCGCGGCCGAGACCGCCGGCATCTACGTGCCCGGCCGGACGGTCGCCGGCACCGGAGGCAGCTGGTTCGACGTCATCACCCTGTCGTCGGCGCGCGTGGCGTTCGTGGTGGGCACGGTCCGCGGGCACGGGCTCGGCGCGGCCGCCGCCATGGGCAGCCTGCGCACCGCCGTCCGCACCCTGTCGGACCTCGACCCGCCGCCCGACGAACTGCTGACCCACCTCGACGACCTCGTCGTACGCCTCGCCGAGGACGAACCGCCCGGCGACTCGGAGGGATCGGTCCGCGGAGCCACCTGCCTGTACGCGGTCTACGACCCCGTCACCGCCCACTGCCTGGTCGCCAGCGCCGGTCACGCGCCGCCGCTGCTCGCCGGCGCATCCGGGGGGACGGATTCCGTGGACGTGCCCGCGGGACCGGCGCTCGGGCTCGGCGGCGCTCCCTTCGAACCCGTCGAACTCGCCCTGGGCCAGGGCGATCTGCTCGCCTTCACCGCCGGATCGCTCTCGGCGCGGGAGACGGACGGCACCGTGCGGGTGGCGGAGCACCTGCGCCGGGCGTCGGCGGACGGGTCCCGTCCCGTGGCGGAGATCGGCCGCACCGTCCTCGTCCCCTTCCTCGCCGACCCGCCGGACGACGACGCCGCCCTGCTGCTCGCCCGGCTCGCCGTGACACCGCCGGAGTCCGTCGCCTCGTGGGAGTTCCCCGCCGACGGCAAGGTGGTGGCCGAGGCCCGTGCGCAGGTCGCCGACCGCCTCGCCGCCTGGGGACTGGAGGCACTGGCGTTCACCACCGAACTGATCGTCAGCGAACTCGTCACCAACGCCATCCGCTACGCCGGCGGCCCCGTCGGCGTGCGGCTCATCCGCGACCGGCGCCTCGTCGTGGAGGTCTCCGACCCCAGCCAGACCCAGCCCCATCTGCGCCGCGCCCGGCTCACCGACGAGGGCGGCCGCGGACTGTTCCTGATCGCGCAGCTCACCCACCGCTGGGGCAGCAGGTACACCGCCCACGGCAAGACGATCTGGACCGAGCAGCAACTCCCGCCGGCCGACGCCTGACCCGGGGCGGACTGCCGGACGCCGGTCGCCGGTCGCCGTCCGGCGTCCGGAAAACCGGTGGAGCCGGTTGCGGCCGGCTGCCAGGATCCCCCGCATGACCCTTCGCTTCCCCCGGCCCCTGCGCCCCGGCGACCGTGTCGGCTCACCTCGCCGTCGAGCGGAGTCCCCGAGGAACTGCGCGCGCGCCTCGCCGTGGCGGTCTCCGCGGTCGGGGCACGCGGATACGAGGTCGTGACCGGCGACTGCATGGACGGCTCCGGCCACATCAGCGCCCCGGCCGCCGACCGGGCCCGTGAACTGACGGCGATGCTGACGGATCCCGGCATCAGGGCCGTGGTGCCGCCGTGGGGCGGGGAGACGGCGATCGATCTGCTGCCGCTGCTCGACTGGGACGCGCTGCGGGAGGCCGAGCCGACGTGGCTCGTCGGGTACTCGGACATGTCGACGCTCATGACGCCGCTGACCCTGCTCACCGGCACGGCGACGCTGCACGGCAACAACCTGCTGGACACCCCCTACCGGCCGCCCGCGGGGCTGCTGTCCTGGCTGGACATCGCGGCGGCCCCGCGCGGGCACCGCTTCACCCAGATCCCGCCGGGCCGTCACCGTGCCGCGGGCCATGACGACTGGGCCGGCGACCCGGGCGTACGCGACCTCGGTCTCGACACCCCCGGCCGGTGGACACGGCTGGACGGCGACGGGGACGTGGAAGCCGAGGGACGCCTGATCGGCGGCTGCATCGAGACCCTGAGCAACCTCACGGGCTCGCCGTACCTCGACGTCTCCGCCTTCGCGCGCGCCGAGGCGCCGCAGGGGCTCCTCGTCTACGTGGAGGCGGGAGGCGACGACGCCCTGGAGATCTGCCGCAATCTCCACGGAATGCGGCTGGCCGGCTGCTTCGACCACGCGAACGCCGTTCTCGTGGCCCGGTCGCCCGGCGCCGACGCCCCGTCGCTCACCCAGCACGAGGCGGTGCTGGACGCGCTGGGCTCCCTCGGCGTCCCGACCGTCGCGGACGTCGAGTGCGGTCACGTCCCGCCGTACCTGCCCCTGGTGAACGGAGCCCGCGGGCGGGTGGTGCTCACGCCGGAGCGCGCCGAGCTGACGCAGACGCTGGACTGACGGCCGCCCGGCACGCGGCGGGGCCGCCCGGGGAGGGGCGACCGCAGCCATGTACGGTGCCGGGCATGAGCGATGAGACCGCGGGAGCGACGCCGGGCTTCCTGGTGTGGCGGCTCTCGATGAAGTGGCGGGTGGCCGTCGACCGGGCGCTGGCGCCGCTCGGGCTCACCCACGCGCAGTACTCGGTCGTGGCGACCCTGCGGGGGCTCGACCGGTCCGGGATCCGGCCGAGTCAGCGCGAACTCGCCGACCACACCGGACTGGAGGCGCTCTACGTCTCCAAGCTGGCCCGTTCCCTGGAGACCGCCGGGATGGTGGAGCGCACCCGGGACGCCGTCGACAGCCGTGCGGTGCGGCTGGCGCTCACCGCACGGGGGCGGGAGGTCACCGGCCGGGCCGTCGGCGTCGTCCACGGGCTGATCGACGCCCAGCTCGCCCCGCTCGGCGGCACGGACAGCGAGCGCACCGCGGCATTCGTGCGCGATCTGACGGCCCTGCTGGCCGTACCGGCGGAGGGCCCGGCCGCCCGGCCGGCCGGCTGACGCGGCAGCGGGGCCGAAGGCCCGGTGGAGCCGCGGCGCCCGCCCGGCGCCGGGACCGGCCGCCGTCCGCCCCGTCTCGGACCGCGGCGAACACCGGCTTACCGCCGCCCCCGCACCGAGCGCCTGTGCCGCCTGCCCACCGGCTCCGGCGTACCAGGGGCAGGCTCCCAGGGCCGCCCCTGGCGGACCGGGTCCGCACCCTCGCTGCGCAGGGCGGTGGCCGGCTTGCCGAACCGACGTGGGCGCAGCCCGCTGAACGGGGCTGTCCAGGAGGGCCGCGGAGTCCCCGCGGCCCGGGCAGTGTCACGTCACACCCCTCGGCGCCCCCGGGCGCCGGCTCACGCGGGCGGCCCGTCCGATGCCGCCGCCCCCGGGCGGCGTGCCGCGGGGATCAGCTGGTGCAGCCGGTCGGCGGCGGAACGGCCGAACTCCTCGGTGTTGATGTGGGTGTCGTGGTCCACGACGCGCACCGCGCTGCCCGCGAGCCCCGCCCGTAACGCCGTGAACAGCGCCCCGTCCACGGCCGGGTCGTGGTAGGGGCCGCCCGGCGCGCCCAGGGTCGACAGCCCGCGCAGCGGTACGCACACCTCCACCGGGCCCCGGGCCGCGCGCAGTTTCGCCGCTATGCGCCGGCCCAGTTCCCCGCACTCGCCGGACGTCGTGCGGACGACCGTGATCGAGGGGTTGTGCACCAGCGGGTTGCGGTCGCGCAGGGCGGCGGGGACCGTCTCCGGCGGGCCGAACTTCACCATGTCCAGCGCCCCGAGGCTGACCACCTGCGGCACTCCGGCCAGCCCGGCGGCGGTCAGCCGGTCCGGTCCGGCCGTCAGGATGCCGCCGACCAGGTCGTCGGCGAGTTCGCTGAGCGTGAGGTCGAGCACCCCGGCGAAGACACCCTGTCCGGCGAGGGACTCCAGCGTCCGGCCGCCGGTGCCGCTGACGTGGAAGACCAGCACCTCGTAGCCGAGTTCGGCGAGCCGGGCGCGGGCCGCGTCCACACCGGGGGTGGTCACCCCCGCCATGCTGGCGGCCACCAGCGGCCGCCCGGCGGCCGCCAGGGTCTCCGGGCGCAGCGCGCGGGGCGAGGCGGCGAAGCCCTTCGCCATCCCGGCGGCCGCGTCCGCCGCGTTGGCGAGCACCGGCGCCAGCACCGGGTTGACCCCGGCGATGTCGACGACGCTGTACATCAGCGTGATGTCGGTCGATCCGACGTACCGGGCCACGTCGCCGGAGGCCATGGACGACACCATCAGCTTGGGCACCCCGAGCGGCAGCGCGCGCATCGCCCGGGTGGCGATCGACGTGCCGCCGCTGCCGCCGATCGCGAGCACGCAGTGGAGCCTGCCCTGGGAGTGGAGACGGGAGACGACCTCCGCGGCGCCGTGCGCCATGGCGGTGACGGCGGCCCCGCGGTCCCCGGCCGCGCGCAGCGCCTCTGCGTCCGCCCCCGCCGCGCGGGCGACCTCCTCGCCGGTCACGTCGGCGGCGGTGCGCGGTGTGCCGAGGGCGCCGGTGTCGACGACGATCACGTCGACCCCCAGCGCGAGGAGCCGTTCGCGCAGCCAGCCGTACTCCGCACCCTTGGTGTCCAGCGTTCCCACCAGCACAACTGTCGCCATGGACCGTACTGTTCGCGACATTCGGCCACGCGGCAAGAGTGCCTGGGGCATACGACGGAGGGGTCCCGCCCCCCGTGGGCGGGACCCCTCCGTCGTGCTGGGGACCGGTGGTCAGGCGCGGCCTGCGGTCTTCTGGGTCTTGCGGGTGATGGAGTCGATGACGACGGTGGCGAGGAGGACGCCGCCGGTGATCATGTACTGGATGGGGGTGGCGATGCCTTCGAGGGCGAGGCCGTACTGGATGGAGACGATGACCATGACGCCCAGGAGGGCGTTCCAGGTGCGTCCGCGGCCGCCGAAGAGGCTGGTGCCGCCGATGACGGCGGCGGCGATGACGTTCATGAGGAGGTCGCCGGCGCCGGCGCTCTGGTTGGCGGCGGCGATCTTGGAGGCCCAGAACAGTCCGCCGACGGCGGCGAAGAGTCCGGCGAGGGCGAAGACGGAGACGCGGACGGCGGTGACGTTGATACCGGCGCGGCGGGAGGCCTCGACACTGCCGCCGAGGGCGAAGATCTTGCGGCCGTAGGCGGTGCGGCGCAGCGTGAAGTCGGTGATCACGAGCACGGCGAGGAACAGCACCAGGGCCAGCGGCAGGCCCTTGTACTGGTTGAACATGACGGCTGCGGCGAACGCGATCACCGCGAGGACGACGGTGCGCAGCACGATGTCGGACAGGGGGCGGGAGGGGACGCCGGCTGCTGCGCGGCGGCGGTTGTCGAGGTAGGAGGAGAGGAAGAAGCCGGCGACGGCGAGGGCGGCGAGGGCGTAGGCGGCGGCGACGTCGGTGAAGTAGTAGGTGGTGAGCTGTCCGACGACGCCTTCGCCGTCGAGGTTGATGGTGCCGTTCTCGCCCAGGAGCTGGAGCATGAAGCCGAGCCAGAACAGCAGGCCGGCGAGGGTGACGGCGAAGGCGGGGGCGCCGATCTTGGCGAAGAAGAAGCCGTGCAGGGCGCCGATCGCGGCGCCGCTCACGAGGGCGACGAGGACGGCGAGCCATTCGTTCATGCCGTGGGTGACCGACAGGACGGCGACGATGGCGCCGGAGACGCCGGACACGGAGCCCACCGACAGGTCGATCTCGCCCAGCAGCAGGACGAAGATGATGCCGACGGCCATCATGCCGGTGGCGACCATGGTGACGGCGATGTTGGACAGGTTCTCCGCGGACAGGAACTGCCCGTTCATGCTCTGGAAGATGACCGCGATCACGATCAGGCCGATGACGACCGGGATCGAGCCGAGGTCACCGGCGTGCATCTTGCGCCGGAACTCCGACCAGTAGCCCTTCAGGCCCTGCTCGCGCACCAGCAGACGGGGATCGACCGCGGTGACCGCGTCGTGCGCCGCCTCCGGGTTGCCGACCACGGGCCCGCCCGCGGCGGCGGTGTCGGTGGACTTGTCGAGGCTGGTCACTTCTGGACCTCCGCGTTGCGCGCCGCACGGCGGGTCACGGCGTTGTCCGTGGCCCCGGTGATGGCGGAGATGATCTCTTCCTGCGAGGTCGACTTCACATCGAACACCCCGTTGTTGCGGCCCAGCCGCAGCACCGCGACCTTGTCCGCCACGGCCTTCACATCAGCCATGTTGTGACTGATCAGGATCACCGCGTGACCGCGCTCGCGCAGCCGCTCCACCAGATCCAGCACCTGCGCGGTCTGCTCCACGCCCAGCGCCGCGGTCGGCTCGTCCAGGATCACCAGCTTCGGCTCACCCAGCATCGACCGGGCGATCGCCACCGTCTGACGCTGACCGCCCGACAGCGACGCGATCGGGATCCGCACACTCGGAATCCGGATCGACAGCGTCTTCAGCAGCTCCAGCGCACGCCGCTCCATCTCCACCTCGTCCAGCACACCGCGCTTGCGCAGCTCCCGGCCGAGGTAGAGGTTGCCGACGACATCGATGTTGTCGCACAGGGCGAGGTCCTGGTAGACCGTCGCGATCCCCAGGCTCTGGGCGTCGTGCGGGCGGGTGATGGCCACCGTGCGGCCCTCCCACTCGATCGCGCCCTCGTCGATCGGGTGCACCCCGGCGATCGTCTTGACCAGCGTGGACTTTCCGGCACCGTTGTCGCCCACCAGGGCGACCACCTCACCGGCGTGGACCTCGAGCTCGACATCGGTGAGCGCCTGCACGGCACCGAACCGCTTCGAGACCCCGCGCAACGCCAACACGGGCGTAGCGGACACGTGAACCATCTCCTTGACCGCCTGACCGGCGGAGATCCCGCACCCCCACTGACTGGGGCGGCACGGTGGCTGAGCAGTACATGACGCGTGGCGACACCACACGCGAGTTTCCCCCCGGCACCCCGCCCCCGCAGCGGGGACTGAAGAACGAAGACGGGACACCGGAAGGCTTCCGCGGGACGACACCCGCCCCGCACGGAACCGGAGCCCTTCGGCCCCGGCCCCCGCCGGGCTACTTGAGGCCCAGCCGGTCGCACGCCGCCTTGAACTTCGGGGTGCAGATCTCCTGGATCGTGTACACCCCGTCCTTGACGACGGTGTCCTTGATGTTGTCCTCGGTCAGCGAGACCACGGGCACCAGGTAGGTGGGGATGCCCTTGGTCGTCGCGCTGTCGACCTTGGAGTCGGCGAGCGCGGCCAGTGAGCGTCCCTGGGCGAGGGCGACGGCCATCTTGGCGGCGGCCTCGGCCTCGGGCTCGTACGGCTTGTAGACGCTCATGAACTGCTCGCCCGCGACGATGCGCTGCACTCCGGCGAGCTCCGCGTCCTGGCCGGTGACCGGCGGGAGGGGGCTGATGCCGGCGGCCTTCAGGGCGGTGATGATGCCGCCGGCCATGCCGTCGTTGGCGGAGTAGACGCCGACGATCTTGTCCTTGCCGAGAGCCGAGATCGCCGCCTCCATGTTGGCGTTGGCGTTCTCCGGCTTCCACTCCTTGGTGTCGTACTCCTTGCCGACGGTGACCTTGCCGTCGAGCTCGGCGTGCGCGCCCTTCTTGAACAGCGCGGCGTTCGGGTCGGTGATCGCGCCGTTCATCATCACGATCTGGCCGCCCTCGGCCTTGTCGCCCAGCGCCTCGAGGAGGGCCTTGCCCTGGACGTGGCCGACCTCTTCGTTGTCGAAGGAGGTGTAGGCGTCGATCGGGCCCTCGGCGAGACGGTCGTAGGCGACGACGGGGATGCCGGCGTCCTTGGCCTTCTTCACACCGCCGGCGATCGCCTTGGAGTCGACCGCGTCCACGATCAGCACGTCGACCTTGTTGGTGATCATGGTGTCGACCTGCTGCGTCTGCAGGCTGGCGTCCTGCTTGGCGTTGGCGTAGACGACCTTCGCCCTGCCCTGGGTGAGGCTGTTGATCTCCGCCTCGATCAGCGGCTTGTCGAACTTCTCGTACCGGGCCGTCTGGTTCTCCGGGAGGAGCAGGCCGACGGTGATGTCGTTGCCCTTCTTCTCCGCGGGCTTGCCGGCGCTGTCGCCGGACTCCTTGGCGCTGCCGCACGCGGCGAGCGAGACGGCCATGGCCGTGGCGGCGGCCGCGACGGCGGCACGACGCAGAGGTGCGTTCACGATGGGGACCCTCCCTGACATGGCCGACTCGGCGGCCGAGGTAGGGGAAGTCAACTCGGCCCTCGGTGCGACGTCAAGAAGTGAATTGTTAACGAGATGGAAAAGCCCGCGTTCCTTCAGTAGTGGCACGCGTGCCGTCGATCGGGGCACCCGGGACCTCCTCGGATGCGCATCCGGGGGAAGGAAATGCTTCAACTCTTGAAGTCAGTAGGGATCTTGGGGCGGGTCGCCAGGCGCCGCACGCCGGGCGGCCGGACACGCCGGAGGGGCGGCCGGGACCGGTGACGGTCCCGGCCGCCCCTCCGGCGGCGTCGGTCAGCCCTGGCGGGCGGCGGTGCTGTTGCGCACCACCAGCGTGGTGGCGAGGTCCACCCGGGTGGCCGCCGGGCGGCGGCCGCGCCCCAGGTCGAGCACCAGCCGGGCGGCCGCCTCCGCCATCTCGGTCAGCGGCTGGCGGACGGTGGTCAGCGGCGGGCCGACCCACCGTGCGAGCGGCAGGTCGTCGAAGCCGACCACGCTCAGGTCCTCCGGGATGCGCAGCCCCAGTTCACGGGCGGCCTCGTAGAGCCCCAGGGCCTGGAGGTCGTTGCCGGTGAAGACCGCCGTGGGCCGGTCGGGCAGGCGCAGCAGCTCCATGCCCGCCGCGTGTCCCGCCTCGTGGTGGAAGTCGCCCTCGCGCACCAGCTCCGGGTCCACGGGTACGCCCGCCGCCTCCAGCGCCGAGCGGTAGCCGTCTATCCGCGCCCGGCTGCACATCATCCGGGCCGGTCCGCCGATCACGCCGATGCGGGTGTGGCCGAGCTCCAGCAGATGCCGGGTCGCCGCCAGCCCGCCCTGCCAGTTCGTGGTGCCCACCGACGGCAGGTCGTCACCGGGGTCGCCGGCCGGATCGACCACGACGAACGGGATGTTGCGACTGGTCAGCTGGGCGCGCTGGGCCGCGTCGAGATCGGAGAGCACCAGGATCACCCCGGCCGGACGCCGGGCCAGGACGCCGTCCACCCAGGTCTGCCCCGGCATCAGCCGGCCCGCGCTCTCGGAGAGCACCAGGCTCAGGCCCTCCTCGCGGGCGACGTTCTCCACGCCCCTGATGACCTCCATCGCCCAGGAGCTCTCCAGCTCGTGGAAGACGAGATCGATCATCCGCGACTGCTGTGCGGGGCTGCGGCGCCGGCGGTAGCCGTGCTGCCGCAGCAGGGCCTCCACCCGGGTGCGGGTGGCCGGGGCGACGTCCGCACGGCCGTTCAGGACCTTCGAAACTGTCGGGGCGGACACCCCGGCCGCACGGGCGATGGCGGCGAGCGTTGCGCCGCCCGCGGCAGGCCCTTCGGGCTCCGGCTGCTGGTCAGGCCGGGAGTGGGCGTTGGCGGGTCTCATGCCGCGCATCGTAGCCTGCCGCCCCTTCCGTGCAAGGTCCGACTTTCGATCGTGGAGCCTCCGCCCCACCCCTTGACGGGCCCGAAACCCGCTCGTACGGTTCCGGCAACATTCGACGGGCAACTCGAAAGTTTCGGAGAGGTGCGGTATGAGGTCGGAGAGAGTGCGCGGCAGGTCGCGAGCGGTGCGATGGACCGCGGCGATCGCCGCCGCGGCCATGACGGCCGTCCTCGCGGGCTGCGGTTCCGGCAGCGGCGGGGACTCGGCGGGAGGGAGCGGCACCCTCACCGCCTACGTCTACGGCGACGACGCCGTGAAGGTCCAGCAGGCCGCGGTCGACACGTTCAACAAGACGTCCGACGTCAAGGTCGAACTCGTCTCCGTGCCCGGCGCCGAGTACGTCAACAAGCTGCGCACCGCCATGGGCTCGCCGAACGCCCCCGACATCTTCTTCAACTGGGGCGGCGGCTCCATCAAGCCCTACGTCGACGCCGGCCAGCTCGTCGATCTGACGTCCGCCTTCGAGAGCGACCCCGTCCTGAAGGACGGCTTCCTCTCCCCGGTCGTCACCGCCGGCAGCCTGGACGGCAAGATCTACGGCGTCCCGATGCGCGGCATGCAGCCGGTCATGCTCTTCTACAACAAGACCCTCTTCGCCGAGCACGGGCTCCAGCCGCCGAAGACCTGGGAGGACCTGACGAAGGCCGTCACGGCCTTCAAGGAGAAGGAGATCACCCCCTTCGCGCTCGGCGGCACCGACGCCTGGACGCAGCTGATGTGGCTGGAGTACCTGCTCGACCGCGTCGGCGGCGCAGACGTCTTCCGCCGGATCCAGAACGGCGACTCCTCCGCCTGGGGCGACCCGGCCGTCCTGGAGGCCGCCACGATGGTGAAGCAGCTGATCGACGACGGGGCGTTCGGCAGGAACTTCACCTCGGTCTCCTACGCCAACGGCGGCGCCCCGGCGCTCTTCGCCCAGGGCAGGGCCGCCATGCACCTGATGGGCTCCTGGGAGTACTCGACCCAGCTCGGCAAGGCCCCCGAGTTCGCGAAGAACGACCTCGGCTGGACCGCCTTCCCCACCGTGCCCGGCGGCAGGGGCGACGCCGGCAACGTGGTCGGCAACCCCACCAACTACTGGTCCGTCAACGCCAGGACCAAGCACAAGGACGCCGCCGTCGCGTTCCTCAAGCAGATGGCGTCGCCGGAGTACACCAAGGCGCTCGTCGACAACGGAGACATCCCCACGACCGCGGACGCCGGGGACACCCTGGCCTCCTCGCCCAACCCCGCCTTCGCCGAGTTCCAGTACCGGATGGTCCAGCAGGCCCCCGACTTCACCCTCTCCTGGGACCAGGCCCTCGAAGCCGACAAGGCCACCCCGATGCTGACGGAGATCAACAAGCTCTTCGCCGGCACGTCGTCGCCCGAGCAGTTCACCGAAGCCCTCAAGGCGCTCACGTAACCATGACCACCGTCACCACACCGCTCGAGAAGCAGCGGACCGGCGCGGCGGCGGGCCCTCGGCCCCGCCGCCGCCCGGCGGCCGGCCGCCGCCGGGCCCCCGGCCGCCCCTCCGCCGCCTGGGCCCTGCCCGGTCTCGTCTTCTTCGCCCTGTTCGCCGTCGTGCCGATGGGCCTCGCCGTCTACCTGTCCTTCACCTCCTGGGACGGACTGACCTCGCCCACACCCGTCGGGTTCGACAACTGGACCCGGCTCTTCGGGGACCCCGAGTTCCTCCAGGCCGCCAGGCTCAGCGCACTGCTCACCGTGATCAGCTGGCTCTTCCAGACGCCCGTCGCCCTGCTGCTGGGCGTCTGGGCGGCCGGCCGCCAGCGCAACAGGGCCGTGCTGTCGGCAGTCTTCTTCCTGCCGCTGCTGCTCTCCACCACGGCGATCTCCGTGCTCTTCCACGCCCTGCTCGACCCCAACTTCGGCGTCGTCAAGGAGATCGGCCCCTGGTTCGGCATCGACCCGAACATCCTCGGCTCGTCCACCGGGGCGCTGCTCACCATCGCCTTCGTCGGCGGCTGGCAGTTCATGCCGTTCCACACCCTGATCTACCAGGGCGGCATGCGGCAGATCCCGCAGGTGCTCTACCAGGCCGCCGCCATCGACGGCGCGGGACCGGTCCGGCAGTTCTTCTCGATCACCCTGCCGCAGCTGCGGAACACCATCACCACGTCGTCGGTGCTCATGGTCGTCGGCTCGCTGACCTACTTCGACACCGTGCTGATCATGACCAAGGGCGGTCCGGGCACCGACACCACCATCGTGCCCTACCTGATGTACCGGGCCGGCTTCCAGAGCTACGACCTCGGCTACGCCAGCGCCGTCGCCACCGCGCTCGTCGTCGTCGCGACCGGACTGTCCCTGCTGATGGTCAGGTTCAGCGGATTCGGCGCGATGCGCTCGACCAGGGAAGGGATGTGACCGCGATGTCCGCGCACCCTACCGCGGCCCGCCCCGCCGCCCGCCGCCCCCGCCGCCTCGGGAACCCGCTCGCCGGAGCCGGCGCCCTCGTCTGGCTCGTCGTCGTGCTGCTGCCGCTGTACACCTTGATCTCGTCCTCGCTGACCCGGCAGGACCAGGCGCTCTCCGGCAACCCGCTCGCACCGCCCGCCGATCCCACGCTCGACAACTACGGCTTCGTCCTCGACAGCGGCTTCCTCACCCTGATGGGGAACACCGCCGTGGTCGCCGTCGCGACCGTCGCCCTGGTCCTGGTCCTCTCCGTCCCGGTCGCCTACGTCGCCGTGCGCACCCGCAGCGCCGCCTCCATGGCGGTCTTCCGGACCTTCCTGCTCGGCGTGGCCATTCCGGCGCAGGCCGTGGTCGTGCCGCTGTACCTGCTCATCGCGAAGATGGGCATGTACGACACCCTGCTCGCGGTCATCCTGCCCACCGCCGCCTTCGCGATGCCCGTCGCCGTGCTGGTCCTCACCTCGGCCATGCGCGACATCTCCGAGGAGCTGTACGAGGCGATGGCCCTCGACGGGGCCCGTCCGCTGCGGATGCTGTGGCAGCTGACCGTGCCGATGAGCCGGGCGGGCATCAGCACCGTGGGGATCTTCTCCGCGCTCCAGGCGTGGAACGGCTTCCTCTTCCCCCTCATCCTCACCCAGTCCGAGGAGCAGCGTGTGCTGACCCTCGGACTCTTCACCTTCATGGGGCAGTTCGGGCTGAACGTGCCCGCGCTGCTGGCCGCCGTCGTGCTCTCCGTGGTCCCGGTCTTCACGGTCTACCTCTTCGCCCGGCGCGCCCTGACCAACGGACTGATGGGCGTCGGCGGCAAGTGACGGAGCCCCACCGCTCCGGCCGCCCGCCCGTACCGGTCCGCAACGACGAGAGGAACACCTGCCCGATGGCAATCCCCCCTGCCCCGGACGCGCCGCCCGCGTCCGGCGCGCCCCCGGCCGCCGCCGCCCCGCGCGGCACGGACAGCGCCCCGGACCGCACCGGCGCTCCCTGGCGCGACACCGCGCTCGCCCCCGAGGAGCGGGTCGGCGACCTCATCGGACGGATGACGCTCGAGGAGAAGACCGCCCAGCTCTACGGGGTGTGGGTGGGCGCCGACACCGACGGCGACGGCGTCGCCCCCCACCAGAACGACATGGTGGACCCCGTCGACTGGGAGAGCCTGATCACCCGCGGCCTCGGACAGCTGACCCGGCCCTTCGGAACCGCGCCCGTGGACCCGGCGACCGGGGCCCTCGCCCTCGCCCGCGCGCAACGGCGGATCGCCGAGGCGAACCGCTTCGGCATTCCCGCGCTCGCCCACGAGGAATGCCTCGCCGGCTTCACCGCCTGGGGCGCCACCGCCTACCCCGTACCCCTGGCCTGGGGCGCCGCCTTCGACACCGAACTCGTCACCGAGATGGCCGGCCGCATCGGCCGCGACCTCCGGTCCGTCGGCGTCCACCAGGGCCTCGCCCCCGTCCTCGACGTCGTCCGGGACCTGCGCTGGGGACGGGTGGAGGAGACCATCGGCGAGGACCCCTACCTGGTCGCCACCATCGGCAGTGCCTACGTCCGCGGTCTGGAGGCGGCCGGAGTCGTCGCCACCCTCAAGCACTTCGCCGGCTACTCCGCGTCGGCCGGCGCCCGCAACCTCGCCCCCGTGCGGGCGGGCGCCCGCGAAATGGCCGACGTCATCCTCCCGCCGTTCGAGATGGCCCTGCGCGAAGGCGGCGCCCGTTCGGTGATGCACTCCTACGCCGAGATCGACGGGGTCCCCGCCGCCGCCGACCACCGCCTGCTGACCGGCCTGCTGCGGGACGCCTGGGGCTTCGACGGGACCGTCGTCGCCGACTACTTCGGTATCGGCTTCCTGGAGACCCTCCACAAGGTCGCCGCCGACCGCCCGGACGCCGCCCGCGTCGCGCTCACCGCGGGAGTCGACGTCGAACTGCCCACCGTCCGCTCGTACGGCGACGCGCTCGTCGGCGCGGTGCGCGACGGCTCCGTGCCCGAGGAGCTCGTCGACCGGGCGCTGCGGCGGGTGCTGCTCCAGAAGTGCGGACTCGGCCTGCTGGACCCCGGCTGGTCCGCGCTGCCGCCCGCGCTCGCCGCCGCGGAGGGCGACGGCGTGCCCGAACAGGTGCGCGGCACCGTGGACCTCGACCCGCCGGCCAACCGGGAGACGGCCCGGCTGCTGGCCGAACGCTCCTGCGTCCTGCTCGCCGACGACGGCGGAGTCCTCCCGCTGGACGCGCCCGCCCGCATCGCCGTGGTCGGCCCCCGCGCGAACGACCCCCTCGCCATGCTCGGCTGCTACAGCTTCCCCAGCCATGTGGGCGTCTCCCACCCCGAGGTCCCCGTGGGTGTGGACATCCCCACCGTCCTCGCCTCCCTCACCGCGGAGTTCCCGGCGGCCGACGTCCGGTTCGCCGAGGGCTGTGACGTGGACGGACCGGACACCTCGCGCATCGCCGACGCGGTGGCCGCCGCCCGTGACGCCGACGTCTGCGTCGCCGTCGTCGGCGACCGCGCCGGACTTTTCGGACGCGGCACCTCGGGGGAGGGGTGCGACGCGGCCGACCTGTCCCTGCCCGGCGTCCAGGGCGCGCTGCTGGACGCCCTGCTGGCCACCGGCACGCCCGTCGTCGTCGTCCTGGTCACCGGCCGCCCCTACGCCCTGGGCCGCTGGGCCGGCCGGCCGGCCGCCGTGGTCCAGGCGTTCTTCCCCGGCGAGGAGGGCGGGCCCGCGCTCGCCGGAGTGCTGTCCGGACGGGTCAACCCCAGCGGCCGGCTCCCGGTCTCGGTGCCCCGCGGTCCCGGCGGCCAGCCGTGGACGTACCTCCAGCCGCCGCTCGGGCTCGCCGGCGGCGTCAGCAACCTCGACCCGACACCCCTCTACCCCTTCGGACACGGCCTGTCCTACACGACGTTCGCCTGGGAGGCCGGTGCGCCCGCGCCCGGGGAGATCGCCACCGACGGCGAGGCGGACATCGAGGTCGTGGTCCGCAACACCGGCGCACGGGACGGGGCCGAGGTCGTCCAGCTCTACCTGCACGACCCGGTCGCCCAGACCACCCGCCCGCAGGCACGGCTCGTGGGCTACGCCCGGGTGCCGCTCGCGGCGGGGGAGGCGGCCAGGGTGACCTTCCGCTTCGCCGCGGACCTGGCCTCGTTCACCGGCCTGGACGGCGGCAGGATCGTGGAACCGGGCGACCTGGAGCTGCGGGCGGCCTCGTCGAGCTCCGCCGACGCCGTCCGCCACCGCGTCCGGCTGCGGCTGACCGGCCCGCAGCGCCGGGTCGGCCACGAGCGCCGGATGCACTGCCCGGCGCACGTCACCCCGCTCACCGGCTGACACCCGGGCCCCGCCGCCGGACGCCGTGCCGTGCGGGCGTCGCCCCGGGGGAGCCGTCCGCTCCCCTGGGCGGCGCCCGCACGTGGCCTCCCCGGCGTGCTCACCGCGACCGGGGCGACCGCGCGCCGCCCGCGCAGTCCACCACCGGCCGGGGCGCGACGGCCGCCGGCGGAAGCTGCCCCGGCGACGCGGCCGCAAAGGGGCGAAAGGGGCGCGGGACGCGGGGCAGGTGCGATCCTCGGAGCGGACGCACCCGAAACGCCGTTCGCTCAAGGAGGGACTGACCCCATGTCGGAGAACAGCGGCTGGGCGAATCCGCTGCGGGACCCCCTCGACCGGAGACTGCCCCGGATCGCGGGCCCTTCCGGTCTGGTGATCTTCGGAGTCACCGGGGACCTGTCCCGCAAGAAGCTGATGCCCGCCGTCTACGACCTCGCCAACCGCGGCCTGCTGCCGCCGGGTTTCTCACTCGTCGGCTTCGCCCGCCGTGACTGGGCCGACCAGGACTTCGCCCAGGAGGTCCACGACGCCGTCCGCGAGCACGCGCGCACCCCCTTCCGCGAGGAGGTGTGGCAGCAGCTCGCGGAGGGGATGCGCTTCGTGCAGGGCGACTTCGACGACGACAGCGCCTTCGAGCAGCTGCGGGCCACCGTCGAGCACCTCGACAAGGCCCAGGGCACCGGCGGCAACTTCGCCTTCTACCTCTCGGTGCCGCCCAAGTTCTTCCCCAAGGTCGTCCAGCAGCTCAAGGACCACGGGCTGTCCGGCGCGCCCGCCGGCTCCTGGCGGCGCGCCGTCATCGAGAAGCCCTTCGGCCACGACCTGGCAAGCGCCAAGGAGCTCAACGCGATCGTCCACGACGTCTTCGCGCCGGACGAGGTCTTCCGGATCGACCACTACCTGGGCAAGGAGACCGTCCAGAACATCCTGGCGCTCCGCTTCGCCAACACCCTCTTCGAACCGGTCTGGAACCGGTCGTACGTCGACCACGTGCAGATCACCATGGCCGAGGACATCGGCATCGGCGGCCGGGCCGGCTACTACGACGGCATCGGCGCCGCCCGTGACGTCATCCAGAACCACCTCCTCCAGCTGCTCGCGCTGACCGCGATGGAGGAGCCCGCCTCCTTCGACGCGGCCTCCCTCGTCACCGAGAAGCTCAAGGTGCTCCGGGCGGTCCGCCTCCCCGCCGACCTGGGCCGGCACACCGTGCGCGGCCAGTACGCCGCGGGCTGGCAGGGCGGCGAACAGGCGGTGGGCTACCTCCAGGAGGACGGCATCGCGCCCCGCTCGACCACCGACACCTACGCGGCGGTCAAGCTCGGCATCGACAACCGCCGCTGGGCGGGGGTCCCGTTCTACCTGCGCACCGGCAAGCGGCTGGGGCGCCGGGTCACCGAGATCGCGGTGGTCTTCCAGCGTGCCCCGCACTCCCCGTTCGACTCCACCGCCACCGACGAGCTCGGGCAGAACGCCCTCGTCATCCGCGTGCAGCCGGACGAGGGCGTGACCATGCGCTTCGGCTCCAAGGTGCCCGGCACCTCCATGGAACTGCGCGACGTGACCATGGACTTCGCCTACGGGGAGTCGTTCACCGAGTCCAGCCCCGAGGCGTACGAACGGCTCATCCTCGACGTCCTCCTCGGCGACGCCAACCTGTTCCCGCGCACCGAGGAGGTCGAGGAGTCCTGGCGCATCCTCGACCCCGTCGAGGACCACTGGCAGAAGAACGGCACGCCCGCGCAGTACGCCTCCGGCACCTGGGGCCCCGCGGAGGCCGACGAGATGCTCGCACGAGACGGACGGAGCTGGCGCAGGCCATGAAGATCGACCTCACGGACACCACGGCGGGCAAGATCAACAAGGCGCTGGTGCAGGGCCGCCGCGCGATCGGCACCCCGGCCGTCGGCATGGTCCTCACCCTCGTCATCGTGACCGACGAGGAGAACGCCTACGACGCCATCAAGGCGGCCGGCGACGCCTCCCGCGAACACCCCTCGCGCACCCTCGTCGTCATCAAGCGCCACGCCCGCTCCCCGCGCGACCGCCACGACACCCGGCTCGACGCCGAGGTCCGCCTCGGCAGCGACGCCGGCGCCGGGGAGACCGTGCTGCTGCGGCTGCACGGCGAGCTCGCCGACCGTGCCGACTCGGTGGTGCTGCCCCTGCTGCTGCCCGACGCGCCCGTCGTCGTCTGGTGGCCCGTCGACGCGCCCCCGGTCCCGGCCCGGGACCCGCTCGGCTCGCTCGCCCAGCGCCGGATCACCGACGCCTACGCCGTCGAGGAACCGCTGCGCGAACTCGCCGCCCGCGCGGACGGATACGAGCCCGGCGACACCGACCTGGCCTGGACGCGGCTGACCCCCTGGCGCTCCATGCTCGCCGCGGCCCTGGACCAGGCGCGCACCGAAGTGCTCTCCGCGGTCGTGGAGAGCGAGGCGGAGAACCCCAGCGCCGAACTGCTCGCCCGCTGGTTCTGCGCCCGCCTCGGGGTGCCGGTGGAGCAGGTCGTCACGGCGGGTCCCGTCGTCACCGCGGTGCGGCTGCGCACCGCCGACGGGGAGATCCACATCGACCGGCCCGAGGGGCCGGTCGCCCGCCTGTCGATCCCGGGCCAGCCGAACAGGGTGCTCGCCCTCAAGGTGCGCACCACCGCCGAACTCATCGCGGAGGAACTCCGCCGGCTCGATCCCGACGAGGCGTACGCGGCGGCGCTGCACACGGCAATCATCGCCCCGCCCCCGCGGGCCGAGAGCGAAGCCGGCTGAATACGGCGCGACGCCCGCCCCGCGCGGCGGGCGGGCGCGGTGGGTGCATTCAGGGGTGCGGCGAAAAGCCGCACCCCTGAACCCGGTCCATCGGGTGACAGCCGGTTGACTTCACCGGCCCGTGGACAGCGACCGCACGGTCACCTGACCCGTGCGACCGCAGACAGAGGGCTCGTCCACCACGCGTGAGGCGTGGCGGACGAGCCCGTCGTTGCTCAAAGAAGCGTGCCGTCGGCTACTCGGCCGACGAGGCCACGAACGCGGCCCACCCGCCGCGGCCGACCCGCAGCACCGGCCCGCCGGCGGCGCTCTTCGAGTCGCGCACGTACACGGCGTCCGCCGTGGCGGCCACCTCCACGCAGTCCCCACCGCTCGTGCCGCTGTAGCTGCTCTTGAACCAGGCGAGTTCCGCCGGCTGGGTGGTGGAGTGTTCCGTGCTCATAGCTCCCCTGCCATGCGCTCGATGAATCGAGAGGACTCCTCTGTGTCGAGGGCCTGCGTGCGCAGCATCCCATACCGCAGCCAGAACTCGCTGACCTCGTCTCGTGCTGACCGGACGGTCACGACGTCCTGCGCTTCCACGTAGACGGTCTGCCTGTGGTCGGTCGACTCCAGCAGCACCATGGGGCCGTTGAGCCCACTGTGCGCTCCCCGGGACGTCGGCATCACCTGGAGCTCGACGTTGCGCATACGAGAACAGACCAGCAGGTGGTCCAACTGCTCGGACATGACGCCCTCGTTGTTGACCACACGCCGAAGCGCGCCTTCCTCCACGACGAAGACGAAGACCACGGGCGGACTCTTCCGCCCGAGCAGCGACTGCCTGGCGAGCCTGGCGGCCACGCGCTGCTCGACGATCTCCTCGTCCAGCGGCGGAAAGTGCGCCGCGAGCAGCGACTGCGCATAGGCCTCCGTCTGCAGGAGCCCGGGAACGAGCAACGGGTCGTAGGAGAACCGGCTGACCGCCTCGGTCTCCAGGAGCGCTACGTTCCGGAAGAACTGCGGCAGCTTCGCCCGGTCGACGTCGTCCTGGAGGACCTCCAGCACTCCCCGTGCCTCCAGCACCCGGTCCGACGCTGTGGTGAACGCCGTCTTCGCGGGTCGGCGGCCCTGCTCCACCGAGGCGACCTGTTCCAGTGAGTAGCCGATCGCCTCCGCCAGCGCCTGCTGGCTCAACCCGGCGCGCTTCCGCAGGTGTTGCAGCAGCCGGCCGTACGCCGACCACACCCCCGGCAGGTCGCTCTCCTCCTTGCCCTTCGCCGTACGGCTGTTCCGTGTGTCCCGCACCGCCCTCACGCCCTTCCCGTCCCCGAGTGCGCCCGCCCGTCCCACCACGGCGGCCGTCCTTGCCCTGTGCCTGGGCCGTGTTCAACGCGAACGGACTCATCCCGGCAACGCCCCCGCACCCGTACCACGCCCGTACAGCCACCCGCCGGACCTGCTGCGCCCACCCTCGTACGGCTTCAACAGTGGGACGCCGATGCCGCCGTGGCGCGAATCCGCGGGGGCCTCGCCGAGCCGACGCCGGGCCACCGTCAGCTGCTGATCCGGCGCAACCGCACCACCGGCGATTTCGCCTGCCACCGCTGCCATTCCACCGGGCCGGATCCGTTGCGCTCACCGGCTCGGCTGGTCCGACAGGCGACGCCGCCGTCAGACACGATCACGGGCCGGCGATTGCCGTCGACGAGCCGT